>PBRL01000036.1 GCA_002725925.1 Chloroflexota bacterium | reverse complement strand
TATGAATAAAACCAATACTAAATTTATCTAGCCAGACCTTATCGCATTTTTACATCCAAAAAATTAGACGCCCGGACAAACACGTTCATTTCAACCCACTGAAATAACCAATAAGCACAGAACAAAATTGGCTCAATAATATTGCTAACAAACATTCCCTTTTACAGTCTACGAAAATAAATAACTTTAAATCGAAGCAAGCATTTTATGTGCCTTAATAGGCCAATCAACTGTTGTGCCAGTAGCTCCTGACCTGTACGCACGTTTCAAAGCTTGTACCGAATTACCTATACCCCAAGTTCTGACAGACAGCCCGGATTCGTTTGCGTGATCTATTTGGTGTTTAGTAACTTTCATGGCATTTGGATAAATACCCGCCAGCCCTAGATCAAATGCAACCCTTAGGGAACTCTTNTTGATTTTCTGAAGCAACCAACCGTGTGCAANTTCAGGCATTANTGNAATGGAACGTTCAAGCTGATCCACATGAAACGATGAGATAGTAAGCCCGGGGGATACNTAATCACCTGTGTGNTGATCAAGAAAATCCCAGTNTTTCAAAGATTCCATAACTTTGACAGGCAANTCAGGCTGAGTAGATTTTAATTCAAGATGAACATGGNNTTTTTTTGCATAACGCTCGAGAAATTCATCTAAGGTCGGCACAAAAGCGTCNGGATATGCAAGTGGACCAGTAGACCCAGCACCATCATCTGGACCCTCGAACCAAAGACCAGCATTCAAAGATTTAATTTTNGCTATGCTAGTCTCAGCAACAAGGCCTTGAATACCAGTGGTTCGANTCAACGATTCATCATGAATTAATACAGAGCGCCCATCACTGGACAATTGGACATCTGTCTCAACATTGTCAAATCCCATTTCCAGTGCAAGATCGAACGCTTCGAACGTATTCTCAGGNGCATCATACGATGCTCCTCTATGAGCAATAAGTGTGAAATCTTTTTTAATTCTATTAACTGACAAGTGATTAACCGTATTTCACAATCTATTGTTCACCATTAAGTTTTGTAAGTGTAAATGTTAGGGAATACAAATCCTGACCGAATCATTCAAAGTCTTAAGAAAAGCATTTTTAAAAGTCTTGGCAATCTCCTCTATTTATAAAGTTCATGCTTATAAATTTCCTAATCAAGACATGTAAACTTTAATCATGTTTGAGTCACTTTCCGACAAGCTTAGTGGAGTCTTTGAAAAGCTAACAAATAGCGGCAAATTGTCGGAAAAAAATATTGATGCNGCCCTACGTGAGGTACGGCTATCTCTTCTAGAAGCTGATGTCGATTTCAAAGTCACNCGCCANTTTGTAAAAAACATTAAACAACGTGCAAGTGGCGATAAGGTCTATAACTCTCTAACNCCCGGACAGACAGTAATTAGAATTGTNCGTGAAGAACTAACAAACATTCTCGGCNNAGAAACAGTTGGACTGGAAAGAGCTAGCCAACCACCAAGNGTAATTATGCTTGCTGGACTACAGGGATCCGGAAAAACAACATCAGCCGCCAAACTAGCACNTTATCTGCGTAAACAAAAACACTCAGTAATGCTGGCTGCGTGTGACTTGCAGCGACCAGCCGCTATAGAACAACTCGAACAGCTAGGTCGACAACTAGATCTGGATGTTTACACGGAAAAATCCCCCGACTCTACACCATTAACCGTCGCTAAAGCTGCAGTTAATAAAGCTACCAGCGANCGTACACACTATCTCATCCTTGACACTGCAGGCCGCCTTGCTATCAATGATGAACTAATGAACGAACTCGAGGAAATCCGAGACGCCACATCACCTGTAGAAACACTTCTTGTTCTTGACGCCATGACCGGACAGGATGCGGTAATTTCAGGTAGTACATTCAATTCAAGGATANGAATAACAGGAATAATTTTAACGAAGATGGACGGAGATGCTCNTGGTGGCGCAGCTCTTTCNATGCGATCAGTNACTGGTGTTCCGGTCAAGTACATGACTGTTGGAGAAANNGCCGACCAATTAGAGGTTTATCACCCTGATCGAATTGCATCCAGAATACTCGGGATGGGAGATGTCGAATCTCTTATCGANAAGNCTGAANCTCAATTCGATACCGNGCAANCTCTTGCNTTTGAAACTAAAATCCNNAAAAACCAATTTGATCTTGACGACATGCTCCAACAGTTCAACACTATTAAGAAAATGGGCTCCATTAGTGACATCCTGGGTATGGTTCCCGGTGTTGGTGCTTTAAAAGGAAAAATTAATTCCAAAGACCTTGACGAACGTCAGATATCACGAGTTGAGGCTATTATCCACTCAATGACACCTACTGAACGGCGCGATCCCACAATCATTAATGGTTCAAGACGTAAACGAATCGCTACAGGCTCCGGAACCTCCATCACACAAGTAAACCAACTTCTGTCCCAATTTAAACAAATGCAGAAAATGATGAAAAAATTATCCGGACCTGGTGGCAAACGCGCTTTAATGGGAATGATGAAATGATAGTAATTGCATTACGCCGCGTTTATTAATCAACACATATAGGCTTTGATAAACAAAATGATGGCAAAATTTCACTGTCAAAGTAACTTCACCTTAATTTATTTCATTGCTTTAGCCCATTAACACGGAGATCACATAACCGATGACCATTGCACACCTGCGAACTTACACCATCAACAAAGGTCAACTTGATAGTTGGCTCGAACTTTTTCCAAAGCTGGTTCCATTAATGGAAAAGGCAAACATTAAAGTCGAATGCTCATGGGTTAACAAGGAGCGTACCCAATTTATTTGGATTCGCTCATATGGTGATTCAGTAGACAACATTGCCAAATGTGAAGCCGATTTCTATGGAAGTGATTGGTGGTTGACCAATGTTGATCACATCCGAAGCCATATCGCCCACCGAGAAATCGTTCAAATTGAAACTATATAATATTTGACAAGTCTAATCACCTAAGATCGATCCATCGATTTGAGGATGACCACGCACAAAATCAGCTGCCAGTGCTATCTGACGACCTTCCAATTGCAGTTGAATAATTTCAAGCAAGCCAGCACCAGTACTAACACTTAAGTGTCCGTTTCTGAATGTAACCTGACCTGGGTTTGTTTCCGTACCGTCCATCAATTTAGAGTAGAGAATTTTCACGTTTTTACCGTTCCATGTTGTAAAAGTGCCTGGCCAAATGTCATAAGCGCGTACCATGCGCTCAATGTGCATAGCGGATGCCGTCCACTCAATTTCACCATCTGATCGACGAAGCAGTTGAGTAAAAGATGCTGCAGCATTATCCTGAACAACAGGAGTAATCGTTCCGCGCTGAAGTTCTGTTAATGTACCGGACAATAATGACTCGGCTTCTTTAAAAAGAAGTGCCTGCAAGTCACTTCGTCGTTCACGTCCAGACAAATCTATCGGAATTGATTGAGCGAGTATTGGACCAGTATCCATTCCCTCATCAAGTAGCATCAATGAAACCCCGGTTTGTGATTGCCCATCAAGAATGGCAGCAGCCACCGGACTAGGTCCTCGATATAAAGGTAACAAAGACGGATGAACATTAACAACACCTAATAATGGAATTCCAAGAATTTTTGTTGGCAGCATACGACCGTAAGCAACAACTACAAATACATCCGCTGCAATGTTTAGCATCCTCTCAAACTCAACTTCATCATCGCGAAGACTTACCGGAGTAAATGTATCCAACCCGTGCTGTTCCGAAAAGATTTTTACTGCGGTTGCATGTTTTGTCCGACCCCTGCCCACCCTACGATCAGGCTGTGTATAGACTGCCACAATTTCATGACCGGCTTTAATTAGCGATCCTAATAAGTAAACCGCGTCATCTGGTGAACCAAAAAAAATAATTCTCATACAACAACTTTACAAACGTCGCACCACAAACCGGTTACCAAAAACCTCTGTGCGGTCCCGGCGCGTTACGTCATTTAAAAATCAATTATTAAGACTGCGCAAACTCAGTCGTGAATCTTGTCACAATATTGTTGGGAAATTAATATCAAATCTGAGTAAAATAGGCCACCGAAGGGGTTGCATGCCCCTCCCTCATACATGGTACGGTTGCCATTAGACCGACACCACCTCAGGTAACGTCCAGCTACCGAATTCGTTGGTCTATGTATTCCACATATTGTTCGATTATTAATTATCCGGCAGGTCCGGCCTAGGGCTTTTTGTGCCCGGATTATAGTGAGGGTTCGGAAACGGTCAACGCAAGAAAAATTTGGTCTGCGGCTCTTGGCCAGCTCCAATTAGAAATACCCAGACCAAACTATGAAACGTGGTTAAAGCCAACTTCTCCAAGTAGTCTAGAAGACGACATTCTCACAATTTCAACCCCCAGCCCTTTTGCCGCTGAAATGCTTGAAAAGCGACTCTCTGGAACTATTCACCGCACGGTATCACGAGTAGCTGGTCGCAATCTTGAGGTTAAATTCACAGTAGAGGGTTCAAACAGCAATATAACTGTTGAAAAACCACGAAAAACTAATCCTGAAAATATAAATGCCGGAACAATTAAACAAAATGGGAAAATCGATTACGCAAAATCCTATTCGTTAAAAAATTCATTCACCTTTAACACGTTCATAGTCGGCCCATCAAATCGCCTTGCGCAAGCAGCCGCTATCAAGGTTACGGAAGCTCCAGGAAGCATTTATAACCCGCTTTACATCTATTCGGAGGTTGGTCTTGGTAAAACCCATCTTCTTCANGCTATTGGACATGCCTTTAATCAACGCCAACTGAAAGTCATGTACGTAAGTAGTGAACGCTTCACCAATGAATACATCAGCGCTATTCGAGAAGGATCGTCCAATCATTTTCGAGAACGATACCGCAATACAGATGTGCTATTGGTGGACGATATCCAGTTCATAACATCAAAACCACAAACCCAAGAAGGTTTCTTCCACACTTTTAACGAGTTACACATGGCCGGCAAACAAATTGTGGTCAGCGGAGACGAGCCAGCAAGTAAAAGTATGCTCCANGAGAGAATACAGTCTAGGCTAGCCGGGGGACTGGAAGTCGATCTTCAACCACCGGATTACGAATCACGNTATGCAATTCTTCAAAGTAAAATGCCAGACCTTGACCCAACCGTGCTTGATCAAATTGCACAACGACCTCATCAAAATGTTCGAGAATTAGAGGGAGCACTTAACAGGATCATTGCTTACTCACAACTTGTAGGTGATCCCATAACAACTCAACTTGCCGACCAAGCTCTGAAAAGTTTGCTGGTGGAAATCCCGACTGATGTCATATCAGTAGATCAGATCTTATCGGCCGTGTCAGAACACACAGGGGTTTCTGTTGACCGAATCATTGGNAAACGTCGTGATAAAGCGACTGCAGAAGCTCGACGAATAGCAATGTATATGCTTCGAGAAGACGCACACTTAACATCAACACGAATAGGNCAAGTCATAGGTGGCAAAGACCATTCAACCGTTCTATACGCACAAAAACGTTTCGAACAACTGATGGANACCGATAATTCAAAACGTNATCATTTGGCTGCAATCAGAAACATATTAANTCGCTCACCCCAAGTTTCTACTTAAACTGATTAACTTTTTTTAAGTAAACACCTTGTNGGNTTTTAAAAGATTCTCCATATATCGNTAAGTCATTANNTATNGGNCAAGCATCTGATTGTTGGTGAACTCAAATATATGGCANTNACCCTTATTGTTNATAACAATGTTAGTTATTGNAAANANCTNGCATTTATTTGTGTAAAACTTTATGNCCACGAANATATTTCTTCCCCATCACTCNAGGTTTTACACAGATAAAAGAAAAAAAGTCTGTGNTATTCACTTACTAATTTAGTTTTACCCATGTCATACACAGATCCTTTTGTATTCAC
This sequence comes from Chloroflexota bacterium, assembly GCA_002725925.1. Taxonomy (GTDB): domain Bacteria; phylum Chloroflexota; class Dehalococcoidia; order Lucifugimonadales; family Lucifugimonadaceae; genus Lucifugimonas. Next base: position 19,353 of record PBRL01000036.1, on the reverse strand, counting down.
CATGAGATTGATTTCCACATANCAACATTCCTTATTGTTATTAGTATTAATTAACANNGCNTAAAATTTATTTAGATTNCCACATGCTTGATTCAACANTAATAGAAGTNCGTGCAGGTAATGGAGGACATGGAATAGTCTCTTTTATTAGAGAGGCTCTTTTGCCTCGTGGTGGACCAGGGGGTGGTGATGGAGGACATGGTGGTGATGTTGTACTAATTGCTGATTCTTCAATTAATACTCTTACCAAATTTCATTGGCAGCCACATTTCATTGCTAAAAATGGTTCAAATGGTCAAGGGCATCATAAAAATGGAGCGAAAGGTGAAACTGTTGAAGTTACTGTTCCNGTCGGAACGGAAGTTTGGATTTGGGAAGATAGTAAAGATAAAGAATTAATTGGGGAACTTATTCGCGAAGGTGATCAAATGATTGTTGCCGAAGGAGGTAGAGGAGGTTGGGGGAATGCTCATTTTGTNAATGCGACTCATCAAGAACCTCTTTTAGCTGAAGCTGGTGGCTATGGTGAGATTAGACGAATCCGTCTCAATCTTAAACTTTTGGCGGATGTAGGTCTTATTGGCATGCCTAATGCTGGTAAGTCCAGCATTTTGACTGCAATTAGTGCTGCTCGACCAAAAATTGGGGATTACCCATTTACAACGATTGAACCTGTTTTAGGAGTTGTAGATTACAAACATAAAACTTTTGTAGCGGTAGATATTCCAGGCTTAATAAAAGGAGCTCATCAAGGTATAGGTCTTGGTGACGAATTTTTAAAACATATTCAAAGAACTCAGGTGCTTGTGCACGTTGTAGATGGCAGTGAGGACAATATAGCTGAACGAATAATCAGCATTAATGAAGAGATATCTCGTTTTGATGCTGAGTTGATAAAAAAACCTCAGATTCTTGCTATTAATAAATTTGATCTTGANGAAGTTTCAGTATTGGTAAGCGAAATAACAGAATCGATTAAATCTTTTAAAGGTTTACATTCGGAAACAATATTTGTTTCAGCTGCAACATATGCGGGCTTAGATGAACTTAAACAAGCGATGGCAGATTGTTTAGAACAAATTTATCAACAAAAAAGAACTTCACAATTTTTGAATGATGATGTTGTGGTAATAAAACCTAAGNCAAAAGANCTCGGAAAAGTGATTGTNCGTGACCTAAATGGTTCATGGCGTGTTGTTCATCAAAAAGCAGTTCGTCTTGCTCGAGGTAGTAACCTTGATATTTGGGAAGCTCGNATTCAATTCCAGCATCGGTTAGAGCAACTGAAAATAACGAAAGCACTTCGCGATGCAGGTATTGAATACGGCGATACCGTTATGGTTGGTGATTGGGAATTCGACTGGGATTAATATGACTCCACCAAGCAGCATTGAGCAAATCGGGGTTTTTGGTGGCACATTTGATCCTATTCATAATGGTCATTTGGCAATTGCAGAGTCCGTACGTCTGCAGTTGGGTCTGGACAAAGTGATCTTTGTTGTAGCTGCTGATCAGTGGTTAAGGAAACACCCTCCAGAAGCATCAGCTACTGATCGATTTAATATGGTTGAGTTGGCGGTAGGANCAGTGCCGTATTTTTCGGCTTCANACGTCGATCTTGTTCGTGAAGGGCATACTTATACCNTAGACACTTTAAGAGATTTACGTACACAACTAGGTGATTCAGTTGTNTTCAAATTAATCATAGGTGCAGATTCGGCNAATTCATTTCATCAATGGAAACATANTGAAGAAATCCAAATTTTTGCAACAGTTGTGGTTGTCGGTCGCCCTACCATGAAAATTAAGACACCTATGCTAGGTAGTGGNTCAAATATCAACATAGAAGTGGAATACCTGGAGGGACCTATGGTAGATATATCGGCAACCAAGATCCGTCATTTCAANAGGTCAGGAAAACAGATTAAAGAATTTACGACTCAAACGGTTGTCCAGTACATCAAATCAAAAGGCCTATATCGTAAAGAGGAGTAAATATGATCCAAAGATCTGATCTCAATAAGATTGCCAAGCGCTTGTATGAAAGAGCGCTTGAACTGGATTCGCTGAAGTTTGGAGACTTCGTGTTGTCCTCAGGTCAAAAAAGTTCTTATTATTTCGACGGACGTATGCTGTCCACAGANCCTGAAGGGGCAGATTTGATATCTAGGGCATTCAGTTTTGTGATTGAGGAATCACATGTTGACGCATTTGGTGGTCCTAGCGTTGCTGCCGTGCCGATTGTAGGTTCNTTAGCCCTTCGTTCGCATTTGGATGGAAAAACCAGTACCGGATTCTTCGTACGACCTGAAGCAAAAGAACATGGTGTGGGTAGACAAATTGAAGGTAACTTAAAGTCTGGAATGAAAGTGGTCGTGTTTGATGATACGGTTTCGACTGGTGGCAGTTTGCTGAAAGCAATTGACGCCGTTGAAAATTTCGGTTGCAGTGTTGTAATGGTGATGGCTGTTTTAGACCGACACCAGGGAGGCGGGGATGAGCTGGAGCGTCGTAGGATACCGTTTTTCAAACTTTGGGAATCGACGCCTGAGGGGGAAATTACTGTAGTGGTGTGAAGTCTTAACTTACATTCNAAAATATCTAGGCATACNTAAAAAGNTGGTNAATATTTAACCTGGTATTTTGATTGATTTCAGATCATTATTTANACATCAAGGTTTTTGACCTCTAGTGCGTTAGCCCGAATGAAGTTTCGTCGTGGTTCTACATCGTCACCCATAAGTGTTCGGAACATATCGTCGGCAGCCATGGCATCGTCAGCGGTTACTCTTAGCATCACTCTTTCGTCAGGATCCATCGTTGTCTCCCACAATTGTTCAGGATTCATCTCGCCCAAGCCCTTGTACCTTTGTATGTTTACACCTGATCTATCNGAATTATTATCCAACGTTGAGGGAAGTTGATGCCACTCAACGTTGTCAGCAACAACGTTATCGCCTTTTGTAATGGTCAGTGCTCCCGCTTCTAAGATCTGTTGAATGACGGGGTATAGCGAGTGCAGGCGCCGCACGGCGGGGTTGTTGAATATGTCTTTGGTTAGGGTATAGCCATCGATGTCGAACGTTTTATCTGGAAGGATTAAGGGTTCTACCTCTTCGANAACTTCGTTNGCAGATTCATCCAACTCATCAAATAGAGAAACCTGTTCGGATTCTGAGCCAATCTCGGGTTCGGGTTCTATTGGTCGCTCAGGCCTGAAGTCTAGAGAAGCGTAGTCGGGGTCTTTTATAAGTTTTTCAATAACTTTTTCTGGAATGCTGAGAACTCTGGCAACTTCAAGCGAGTCAATGTATTCACGCAGAGGTGTTAACACCCGTCCGATTTTTGTACTTTTTAAAGTAAGACGAGGGTCTGATTCTGACTTGATATTTATGGTTCCATATAGTCGATTTGCGGTCCATTCATCTAGTTCGGCATCAGAGTAAAGCCATTTTCCCGAACGCCCTCGAGAGGCTCGGTATAAAGGTGGCTGTGCGATGTATAGGTGACCGTTCCCGATGATTTGTGGCATATTTCGGAAAAAGAATGTGAGTAACAGTGTCCTGATATGAGCTCCGTCAACGTCTGCATCAGTCATGATGATAACGCGGTGATATCGTAACTTTTCCTCGTCATAATCTTCGCCTAGTCCGGCGCCAAGTGCGGTAATTAGTGCAGCGATTTCTTCGTGAGCTAGCATTCGTTCGGGACGAGCTTTTTCAACGTTCAGGATCTTGCCGCGTAAAGGCAAAATTGCCTGGAATTGCCTATCTCTTCCCTGCTTGGCTGACCCGCCAGCGGACTCACCCTCGACGATATATATTTCTGAACGAGCAGGATTTTTTTCCGTGCAGTCGGCTAGTTTACCTGGTAGTGATCCGCCGTCCATCGCATTCTTTCGAATGACGAGATCCCGTGCTTTCTTGGCTGCGGCGCGGGCACGTGCAGCAGTTGTTGACTTGTTGATGATTAATGCGCCATCTCCAGGGTTGTCTTCAAGAAATTCGGTGAGTTGGCGTCCGACGATCTGTTCTACGGCTCCTTTGACTTCGGGGTTGCCAAGACGACCTTTTGTTTGGCCTTCGAACTGGGGGTCTTTAACTTTGACGCTTATAACCGCCATTAAACCTTCTCGTACGTCCTCACCGGATAGGTTTTTTATATCGTCTTTTCCTACTCCAAAGACATTGTTTTTGCGTGCATAGTCATTGAGTACACGAGTAAGAGCTGACCGAAATCCGGTGACATGTGAGCCACCGTCACCTGTTCGAATAACATTTGCAAAGGACAGGCAATTTTCTATGAAAGAATCGTTGTATTGTAGTGCGACCTCCACCATGACTTCGTCGACAGTTTCCTGTGCATACATGACATTTGGATGGACGGAACCACGCTGTCGATTTAACGATCTGACAAAACTTTGGACACCACCGTCGAACATATAAGCTACGTCGTTAAATGGCCAAACGCTATCGTGCCAATGAGAAACGAGGTGAAGAGTTAAACCTTGATTTAAATAAGCCATTTCCTTGAATCGCGTTGCAATGATGTCCCAGTCGTAGTCGATTGCCGGGAAGATCTCGCTGTCTGGCATCCAGGAGACAGTTGTTCCAGTGCCAGACGGGTCATCATCGGTTGATTCTCGAACATCCATATCTCCAATGGTTTTGCCGCGTTCATACATCTGAGTGCTGACCTTACCGTCTCGTCGTACCTCGACCTTGGTCCACTCTGATAATGCATTTACAACCGAAGCGCCAACTCCATGCAACCCACCTGACACTTGATAACCCTTGTCACCGAATTTTCCTCCAGCGTGCAGGGTTGTCATCACGGTCTCGAGGGCAGAAAGTCCGGTTTTCTGGTGTTTATCCACGGGTATTCCGCGTCCATCATCAACGACTGTTACGGATCCATCTTTGTGGATTGTTATATCGATTCTGCTAGCAAAGCCTGCCATAGCCTCGTCGACACTGTTATCGACGATTTCTCTGATTAGATGAAATACGCCTTCTGTGCCGGTTGTACCTATGTACATCCCTGGGCGCTTTCGTACGGCCTCAAGGCCTTCCATTACAGTTATGTCTTCAGCGCTGTACTGGGATGAGCCACCGGTGATGCTGGAGCTACCGTTTTTTCGCTTTGCCATTCGTCGTCCTTGCCCTGTGGTGGAGAACAGGAATCTAGATTAAGTCCCTATCATTTGATTGACCCCGGCAAGCACAGAACAAACTTTTGTAGCGCGAGCCGATGGGCNANGAATNNAGGGTTGAATCAGATTAGATTCACACTTGTTTACACAAGTTGTAAACGAGGCTCNAATANTACCATTTTCTTGATNTATTCGCTGAGTTCAGNTNCAGTANAAAATCCNNCATGGTTTTTTCGTANGGAAAGCTTTTTNATGANCAACANNTTGGTTGATGTTTTTAGCAACTTTCAGCTTGTGAANTTTTGGTTGTTAATATTTGTTGCGGTAAACATTGGTTCAGCGGTGATGATTTGGCTTGATAAACGAAATGCTCGCAATGGAAAAAGACGTANCTCTGAACATACGCTCTTAGTATGGGCTGTAGTTGGAGGGTGGTTGGGCGGCCTTTGTGCGATGTATGCATTAAGACACAAGACATCTAAGGCTTTATTCTTAGGTAGNTATTGGCTAATNATGACTATTTATATTGNAGGATCATTTCTGATTGGATACGNCNTGATTCGATAAATGGATACCCTGAAGTAACCAGCAGNTTGTGGCTATGGGGTCTATAATNNCGCCATTCCATCCAGGGCTATCTATTCCCCTGAACGAGTTGTTTCCCCGGAAACGGCGCTTGGTGGTTGTAAAAACACAATATCGGTTATTCGAGTGNCTGATCTGGAGAGGTTCTAGAGGAAAAAAATGGATATGAACCGNGATCTTTTGTTGCTGATGCTGCGACGCATGTGGATGATTCGAAACTTTGAATTGAAAGTAATCGAAGTTCATTCAGCCGGTGAATTTTCAGGCGGTGCTCATCCGTACATTGGTGAAGAAGCTGTGGCGGTTGGTGCTTGCGCTGCACTGGAGGACACGGACTATATTGCAGGGAATCATCGTTCACATGGACATCCGATTGCTAAAGGTGGTCGGGTGGACAAGGCCATGGCGGAGCTTTATGGACGGAAGGACGGGTATTGCAAAGGCAAGGGTGGGTCAATGCATCTTGCGGACTACTCGATCGGAATTCTTGGTGAATCTGGAATTCTGGGATCATCGGTACCTGTGGCAGTGGGTGCAGCCCTTGCAGCCAGCATTAGAGGTGAAAAATTCGTCTCTCTTGCTTTCTTTGGCGACGGAGCATCAAATCAAGGCGCATTGCATGAGTCTATGAACCTGGCGTCAGTGTGGAGCTTACCGNTTATATTCATGTGTGAAAACAATCAATATGCAGTGACAACTTCGTATGCTGAAACTGTCGCAGTTGAACATGTTTCAGATAGAGCGTCAGCNTATAACATGCCTGGCATNCTTGTTGACGGACAGGATGCAATTGCNATGTATGAAGCAACCGCTGCTGCGGTNAAACGGGCACGTGCAGGCGATGGTCCNAGCCTTATTGAAGGACTAACTTACAGGTTTGAGGAGCATTCTTTGGGCCTTGGTCGTGTACGACGAGGTGAATACAGGACACAAGAAGAAATTGATAATTGGCGTAAACGCGACCCGCTGGATATTCTCGAGCATAATATAATTTCTCAGGGTGTGGCAACTCGTGAAGAATGTGATGACATTAACGCACAAACGGTAGAGGAGGTCGAGAAGGCTACAGAGTTTGCTCGAAATAGCCCATTCCCGGAACCGTCCGATTTGTTCGAGGATATGTGGGCTGANCCGATACCGTTNCCATNATGAATNGAANACGATANTTTTTNAGATATTCCCTACTTTACAGGTAACCGATAGCAATGGCTCAGACAGTATTTATAGAAGCAATTAATCAGGCAATTATTGAAGAGATGAAGCGAGACGAAAGCGTCTTCATCATGGGTGAGGATATTCGGAGATCTGTTTANGGAGCTACAGCGAATCTTCTCAGTGAATTCGGTGAAAAACGAGTTTTAGATACTCCNCTTTCAGAAAACGGTTTNTTTGGGGCTGCAATCGGGGCATCTCTTGTAGGTATGCGTCCGATAGTTGAAACTCTNACCAGCTTTATGTGGGTCGGTATGGACCAACTGATTAGTCAAGCTGCAAAAATGCGGTATATGTTTGGAGGTCAGGCAACACTTCCTGTTGTTTACCGCGCCAGTATGTTCTACGGTGGTGGATCTGCTGCTCACCACTCAGATCGTTCCTACCCTATGTTTATGAACATGCCTGGTATCAAGATTATTGTTCCATCTAACCCCGCTGATATGAAGGGTTTGCTCAAGTCTGCAGTTCGAGATAATGACCCTTGTATCGTTTTTGAAGATGGAACGCTGGCCGGCATGCGTGGTGAAGTTCCTGACAACCAGGATCTTCCTGGAGACGAACTAGTTGTGCCGTTCGGCCAGGCTGAGATGGTACGCGAAGGAACTGACTGCACAATAGTCGGNGTTGCTGGCGGTGTAAACATTGCAGCTTCTGTTTCTGACCAACTTGCGCAAGAAGGTATATCAGTAGAGGTTATCGATCCGAGAACTTTAGTTCCGCTTGATAAGAAAACAATTTTANATTCTGTAGAGAAAACAGGGCGACTTGTGATTACCGANCCTGCTCATAAGGTTTGCAGCGCTGCTTCAGAAATTGCATCCATTGTTGCAGAAGAGGGTTTCTGGTCACTTCAGGCTCCAATTCAAAAGGTTGCTTCTGAGCAAGTACATATTCCGTATACTCCGGCCCTTGAACCACATGTGTATCCAGATGTTGACAAGGTGACAGCTGCTGTAAAACGCACACTTGAAAGCTGAGATACTTCAGATTTTTTTATAAGTCGAAGGTTTTCATTACCAAGGCTATTTCTTTTGTGCTGAGAAAAGAACGGGCGATTTAACGGGTAATAAAATTTGATCAGAATTCTGGTGAGATAGAAATTGTGTTGAATCCCATATTTCAGAATTGTAAAGCTCTTACCTTCGACCTGTTTGGTACGGTTCTTGATTTGGCGGGATCCCTCACACCCCATTTGAAGATTTTTCTAGACAGGCGCGGATCTCATACTGACCCTGACACAATGTGGCAGCAACTTCGCTACAGGCAGAGGATAGAGCAGTATCAAGACACACTTCTTGAGTTAGGCCATTCCGGNTACTTAGAAACCGTACAAAAGGCATTTGTGTACGTGGCGCGAGCGAACAAGTTAAATCCTAACAGTGAGGAGATTAGTCGCTTCATGGAAGGGTGGCAATTGCTGTCGCCGTTCAGTGAATGTGTGGCTGCCCTGCACCGCTTGAGTAAACACTATAAATTGGTGGCGCTTTCAAATGGCAACCCTTTGTTTCTTGAGCACCTTGTAGAAAATCGTATTCAATTCGATTTCGATGATGTTATATCGGTTGAACAGGCAGGCTTTTTTAAACCTAAATCAGGGGTTTACCGTCGCGCTGCGCGAAATTTGGAACTGGAGCCGGGAGAGATAATCATGGTTTCAGCAAATTCTTTTGATGTTATGGGTGCCCGTAGTTGTGGTTTTAGGGGTGTGTATGTGAATCGATATGACTTGCCGTTTGAAGCAACTTATGAAATATATGAACCTGACTTAACTGTTGTAGATTTCAGTCAATTATCAGTTGAGCTTACGTAGGCCTTGCAATCGCGTTTTATGTAATCGTGTGTCTGTATTACATCAAAAAATTGCAGGGAAAAGCAATGAAATTTCTGCAATGAACATGGGTTCACTATCATTCGTGTGTATGATCAGCCCCCGACTTGCCTTATATCTGCGCTAAGATAATCGCCGACGCTAATTTTGATTACATATCCAGAGCCCAAACAGTATCGCAATGATAAGACTGGGCATTGCCAATACACGTTGCGTCCGTGAATTGGCCCGAGAATGGTAATTATGTCTGTACCAATCATCCTGCCTCAGTGGGGCATGGGGATGAACGACGGCGAGGTCATTAAATGGTTGAAATCTGTTGGCGACCCGGTTGCTAATGGTGATCAACTTGTCGAAATAGAATCTGCCAAAGTTAATGCAGAAGTCGAGGCCACCGCTGATGGAACGCTCGGTAGAATCGATGTCGAGGCAGGCCGGATAGTCGATGTTGGAACCGTACTGGGATATGTTTTAGAGTCTGGAGATTCAGAATCGGATCTTCCAGAAGTTGCACCGGTAGTTGGCTCTGCATCTACTCCTGCGCCAGTTGTTGTTGCCAAGCCAGCGTCTGTGCCGTCTGCAGCTCCAAAAGGCGGTAAGCAGATTGTTACCCCGCGAGCACGTCGACTTGCTAAAGAAATCGGTGTTGATTTATCAAATGTGACGGGGACTGGACCAAGTGGACGAGTGACAGAGGAGGATGTTAAATCCGCAGCGGAAGGCATTAGTTCAGGGGGGCTTGCGAGTACTACTTTGGTGGAGTCAGTTGTCCCGGTTAGGGAGACAATTACCTTGTCGGGTTTGCGTGGGACAATCGCTCGTCGCATGTCTGAGAGCACAAATATTCCTACCGTGACACTTTCTACAACCGCTGATGTGACTGATGCGATTGGGTATCAGCGTGAACTGGTTGGGGATTGGCGACCCCACAAGATACGTCCTCAATATCAAGATCTGGTTATCGCGGCAACAGCGAGAGCACTTAAAGAAGCTCCTAATGCCAACGCGCATTTAATCGGAGATGAGGTCCGTATCTTAGATGAAATCAATGTCGGGATTGCTATGGCTGTATCTGAAGGCCTCCTAGTCCCGGTTGTCAAGAAAGCCGACGAGAAATCACTATTGGAAATTGCCCAAAATGTTCGTGACTTAGCTCGAAAAGCCAAAGCGAACAGCCTCTCCATTGATGAGATGACACATGGCACTTTTTCGATCACAAATTTAAGTTCTTACGGTATTGATACGTTTAACCCATTGTTGAACCCACCCGAGATAGGAATACTCGGTGTTGGAACGGTTCAGGAAACTCCTGTAGTAGTTGACGGGGAAATTGTAGTTCGTTCTATTGCAAATCTGAGTCTGAGTTTTGATCATAGGGCATGGGATGGAGCTCCTGCTGCGGAATTCATACAGGCGATAGCTNGGTTGTTGAGTGACCCAGGCTGGATGAANGCTTAAACGTTATTCGATGCTAGAGGAATTGGTTAATTGAGTACCGTCGGAATTATTGCCAACCCGGCGGCCGGGAAAGACATACGTCGACTTGTTGCACACGGTCGAGTAGTTTCAAATCAAGAAAAGGCGAATATTCTTCGTCGTGTTTTTGCCGGTGTTGTTTCTACAGGGACTGATCGAATCCTGATAATGCCAGATCACTCTGGACTATCGCGTCCAGCATCAGCAGATGTTGAAGGCGAAATAGCAATAGAGTTTGTTGATATGCCTACAGCTGATCATCAGGGAGCTTCTACGAATGCTGCAAAAGTGATGGTTCAACGAGGTGTGGATTGTATTGTTACGCTCGGAGGNGACGGTACTAANAGAGTCGTTTCCAAAGGTTGTCTTGACGTGCCCTTGGTTCCTATTTCTACTGGCACGAATAATGTTTTTCCAGCTAACATAGAAGGAACCCTTGCCGGTATCGCGGCGGGTTCAGTAGCTACGGGAGTATTAACACGTGATGACGTGTGCCGGCGATCTAAGCGGATAGATATTTACGTAGATAGCGAGCTACATGATGAAGCTCTGGTGGATGCTGCTGTTTCCACTCAAATGTTCGTCGGTGCTCGTGCTGTTTGGGATACAAGCACTTTACACGCTATGTTTTTAACACGTGCAGAGCCTGCGAGCATAGGGCTCTCTTCTATAGGGTCAAGGCTTACCCCGGTTTCTATTGACGATCAGTATGGGCTGTATATACGGATGGATGGTAAACCAGGTTCGAACGCTACTACAGTCAGAGCTCCGGTTGCACCGGGCACGGTATCGGACGTCGATATTATGGACTGGCGAAAGATAATGCCGGGAGAGCAAATTGAGATTGACTTGCATCCGGGTACGATTGCTCTGGATGGTGAGCGTGAGGTCGAGCTTTTACCGAATCAAAAGGTGCATGCCCAGCTGAGCACCGATGGCCCTTGGGTTGTTGATGTTCCACACACGATGATGTTGCTGGCAAATCTTTAATTGGATCAATTGCACCTTTGAATTTCGAAAAGTACACACATGGGCATGACCGATCAGTAGTGAATGCTCATTCAGCCAGGAGAGCCAGTGAAGCCGCATCTTTTGTGTTGCCTCGACTTAAATCACCGATGCACTTGTTAGATTTTGGTTGTGGCCCGGGAACAATCACCTTAGATCTTGCAGAGCATCTACTTCCTGAGGGTTCTGTAGTAGGTATAGATAACTCACGCGTGGTGATTGATCAGGCTCGTGTTGGGGCAAATGAAAAAGGCACACAGAATGTTAGATTCGAGGTCAAAAGCATTTACGACACAGGGTATGAGGCTGAAACCTTTGACGCCGTCTATGCCCATCAGGTGCTGCAGCATTTATCTGAGCCTGTGAAGGCATTATCTGAGGCTAAGCGGGTTCTAAAACCTGGAGGGATCTGTGCAGCGCGAGAGGTTGATTGGGGAACTGCCGTATTGTGGCCACCAGATGAACGACTTTCGGCCTTTTTAGATGTTTATAGCCGCGTTGCTGCGCGCAACGGTGGTGATGACTGCGCAGGTCGGCGACTGAAGGAATGGTTTATCCAGGCGGAGTTTTCTGATTTGGATGTGACNACCTCGACTTGGGCGTTTTCAGATCAAAATGGTTTGAAATGGTGGGGAGAGCAATGGGCTGAGCGTATTTTGCATTCTGAACTCGGCAGGCGTGCATTGGATTATGGAATTGCTACGGATAACGACCTTGAGGAAATTTCACGCGGATGGCTTGAGTGGGTTGATAAACGAGGTGCGTTCTTTACGTTTATTCATGTTGAAATTATCGGAGTTCGAGATTAAATTAGCCGGCGACCTCGAAGATTTCTGTGTTGTGGGTTTTGGNTAGAAGAGGGTATATCTGATCGAATAAGGATGTTATTTCGGGGGTTTCTCTGACCGTGATCCTTGATCGTTCATAATCGCTAATTGAATTCCATAATTGCTCGGTCTGTAGAGCACCATGTGATCCATGCCATGCTTTATACACAGTTGGCCTGTTGAATCCTGCATTCTGCATGGCATCACAGGCCTNTTTCACAAGCTCAGCCAACTTTCCGCCGGTTCCAGGTTTTGGAAGATACGTTCTTCGTACTGCAATCATTAGAATTATTTCCGTTTAAAACTTTGGTCTTGACTCGATTAAATTTTGAAGCTACGCCAATCTCGTTCAAATCGATCTTTATTTTTCTTTCCTGACACAGTGGGATCGCTTAAGGCAGTTTGAGGGCCATCGCCAGTTAGGAATTTTCCTCCAACCGTCGCAGAACGACCGCCTGAGTATGCCATGTAACAGAATCCCACGCCATCGTAAGGATCGGGAGTGTCTGAGTGGTTAATCCGGCTAGCGATGACTTCTCCAACTTTTCTTCCTTGGCCGGACGCGAACACTCCGGCTTTTGGTATTGCGAACTCACCTGATGGAACCACGTTTACATCTCCGATAGCGAAAACGTTTGTAATAGNCGTTTCGAGAGTTTGTGTGTTAACCGGAACCCATGGTTTACCGTTGGCTACACCAGAATCAGTGACCACATCTGGGATTTTGTGAACGGGAATTGTTGAGATTATGTCTGCAAATGTTGACGATCCATCCTCAAATGAAGCTTCACGACCATTGGANGCTACTTCTGTGACCCCTGCTTGTGTGACTAGTTCTATTCCACGTTGTTGAAGCGCGTTTCTAACTCGAATTGACGCTTCTTTGCCCGCNACCCCGAGAGGGCNTNGCTCGGGGATGTAGACTGCGATTTCGATGTCTTTGCGGATTCTTTTTTTTCGAGCCCACCAGTTAAGGATCATGGCGGTTTCGAAAGGCGCTGGCGGGCATTTATAGGGAGGCTTTGATGCGGCAAGTACGATTTTGCCGCGTTTCAAACGGCTTAAACGTCGGCGNAGGCGGCGTGCGTATTCAAAATCATAGAAAGAGTAAGCATNTTTGGCTCCAGGAACAGCGTTCCAGTCATACTGAGCGCCGAGTGCGATAACAAGATAGTCATAATCTAGAGTTTGGGTAGACGTAATGACTTTCTGATCGCGTACGTTAATCGAATTGATATTAGCTTCGATGAACTTTACGCCTCGGTTCGATAGCCGCCCGAGCGATCTTCCGGTTTTGTTGACATCTTGTTCGCCGACGATCAATAAAGGATTCATTCCGCACAGGTGCGTAACGCGGTTTTGATCGACCATTGTGACTTCATGTGCCGCGTCGAGGGATGCGCGGGCGGTTACCGCCGCTTGTACTCCTCCGAAGCCACCACCCAGAACCAAGACTTTGCTACCGATCATGTAAATTTGCCTCCGGCATTTTTCAATAAACTTTAATAAATAACCGCATGCGAAAGCTTACCGATTTTTTNACGNGATATTTCGTGTTGTCGATCAACAGGAACCTATTTGTAACTTAAATCAGTGATCCACGGTGCTGGTGTTTATTTTAGTGATGATTGGATTTGTTGCANTCTTAGTAATTTCGGCATATTCACAGCTATATCGACATCATTGGACGTTACATACTGCCGGCAGTTATTTTTTCACTACGGGCGTGTATGGTTGCGGTGTCGTGAGCCATATAAAACGTCGAGAAAGCTATTGAGANAATCAAAGTGAACACCGCACAGACTTCTTTACCGGGAAACGTCAGCTGGCTTGAGTCCTGCGACACGATGGTTGCTCTAGGGAGTGCGACACATGGCCGGAATACGGTTTTCGCAAAGAATAGTGACAGACCACAGGAAGAGGCTCANCCACTAGTGATGGTTGCAGGNTCTGACCACTCAGGCGGATTTTCCGGTACGCAGTTNGTNGATGTACCGCAGGTTGGNCATACGTATCGNCATGTAGGGTCAAAACCATATTGGTGCGCAGGCTATGAGCATGGCTTCAATGAGCACCAGGTGGTGATCGGGAACGAAGCGTTGCCTTCGTTACTTAANGAAGCAAAGACTCCAAAATTAGTGGGCATGGAAGCTCTCAGAATAGCCCTTGAACGATCAAGATCCGCAGAAGAGGCGGTGGATGTNATAANANNTCTTGTTTCTGAGTTTGGTCAGGGAAAATTTNCNAATGANGATGGCGTCAGAACATATGACAACATATATTTGATAGCTGATCCTGCCTCCGCGTATGTAGTTGAGTGTGTTGGGCATGATTGGGCAGTNAGCAAAATTCACAACTTTAGATCAATTTCTAATGTTTCTCAGATACGTAATGATGCTGAAAAAGTTTCTTCCGAAGCTGAGGCCCATGCTGTCAGAGAGCGATTATTTGATAGCGCTCTTGGTGAAGAATTTAGCTTTGCNAAGGTATTTGGCGATCCGAATAACTCTGTCAGCGGCACGAAGAGACAATGTCGCTCTGAGTCACTATTGAGCCGTCGAGAAGGCAANCTGGACGTTCGGTCAATGATGCAAGTATTGTCGGATCATTCTGATGGTGAAAATCCTGAAGAGCCGCCGATGTCAGACATACAAGGGGATGTTTCGATTTGCTTGCATCGAACGTCTGGAGAGTCTATGGGAGCTTCAACCGCGAGNCTGATTGCAGATTTATGTGCCACTGGTGAGCGATTACCTGTTTACTGGACAGGGATGTATTCGCCCTGCATGACGGTTTTTATGCCAATGTTTATTGAGGGTGATTTGCCATCTGTGCTCAGTGTTGGCGGACAGATGGAAAGTCATGATAGCCCTTGGTGGGATTTTTATCGATTGACTCATTACGGTATGAAAGCTGGCATTGAAGCCAGGGNGGGTATTCGATCTGAATTGAGCGNGTTACAGACCGAGCTGTTTGGTTCGGCGTATGAAATTGCTCGACAGGGTCGTGATCTTGCTGCAAATGGAGAAATTGTGGCATTGAGAAGTTTGCTGACGAAATATATGTTTGAAAATACAAGACAGGTAATTTCGAAAGTAAAATCTATGGTTCCTGTGAACGTTTAGTTTTTATATTGTGTCGATGATTAAGAATTACGGGTTGTATTAGTTGAACAAAGAGAATGAGAGAGAAATCGACCTTCATCAGATTCTGATCGCCGCTGATTCAGCAACGGAGGCGGCAGAAAAAGCATTGCTTGCTCGATTTAGACCTGACAACGCTGATTCGGTCGAGGCTTTCTATAAATCACCCAACGCTTTGGTTACCAGCGCAGATCTTGATAGTGATAAGGCGATTATCGCTGCATTAAAAGCTGCTCGTGCACCGGGACGGATCCTATCTGAAGAGAGTGAAACTAACCTTTCTCAGGACCAATCACTTACCTGGCTTGTGGATCCTTTATGTGGAACCGTACCGTTTAGTACTGGCATGGATCACTGGGGGGTGAGTATCGCATTGAGGCGAAAGGGTGATTTGATTGCAGCATCCGTCTCATTGCCTTCTTTGGGTGAACGTCTGTCAGCAATTAAAGGTCAAGGAGTGATTGTGAACGGTAGTCCATTTTCCTCATCTTCACCACGNCAAAAGTTGTCCGAATCCACCGTTGGACTTGAAGTAGATGGGCCAGATGAATGGAGACGGAAATTGGCATCAGGACTCGAGTGGATACCCTCTGTTAGCCAGATCAACACGTTCGCCTCAGCTACATATCCAATTTCTTTNNTTTGCTTGGGTCGNTTACCGGCTGCAGTGTTTTATGGTATCGAACCTGTTCACTTGGCAGGTGGCGCTTTGATAGCCGATGAGTTGGGCATATGCGTTACGGACGATAGTGGCCAGGTGATTGACTGGTCCAAAGATGACGAATTGCCCGTGGTGGTTATAGGATGGCCGAATATTCACGATCAACTGATCAAANTGATGTAATGTTTTCNGATTAATACGCTGATGGATAAGGNCTGCTTCCTACTTTAGNGAACTTAAAAGACCATGGAAATTATCGACTCGCTTTTCACGTCCANAGAACCAGAGTTACTGGCAACNGGGTTTATTTTTNNCGAAGGGCCTTNATGGCATTCTGATGGNATCTTGTTCGTATCAGACGTTGACGCGCAGATACATTACAAAGTTCACCTTCAANAGGAGGTAGTTACCGAATCTATAAGAAAGATTTCAGGTGGCGCCAACGGGGCAGTTTTCGACAAAAATGGGTGTTTAGTGATTTGTGAACAAGATGCACGCAGGGTAGTCAGATATGAGCCAGACGGTTCTATAACGGTTTTAGTTGATAATTACGGGGGTAAACGTCTGAACCGTTCCAATGACATTATTCTGCATCATGATGGGTCGCTTTATTTTACTGATCCCGATAAAAAAGGTCTCGAGGAACCTGAAAAAGAGCTTGGATTCGCATCCATATTTAGGATTAACGTTGACGGAAATTTACTGCTGTTGGCAAACGACATGAATCACCCTAATGGATTAGGGTTTTCAGTTGATGGAAAGACGTTGTATGTGTCAAACAGCAGACCTGATCCTCACCTTCACGCATATTCAGTTGATGACAGCGGTCTGTTGACTAATTCCAGAATTGTTGCCGAGATGCCATATGGGAATNTAGGNGAGCTTAGTGGAGTTCCGGATGGCCTTAAANTGGATGCAAAGGGCAATATTTACGTTACNGGTCCGGGCGGAATNTGGATATGGGATAAANATGAAGATNTCCTTGGAGTGATTGAACTNCCTGAATTACCGGCCAANATTGGNTGGGGCGGAACTGATAACTGCACCATGTTCGTGACGGCAAGGACGTCTGTATATACATTCCGAACGACAACACCGGGTATTCCAAAACAGTTTTGAAATAGGTTGNTGNCTNAGGTGTTTGACGAGTTCGGTGTTTATCAGTAGCCTCAACGAGCAATTTTCCGACGATATATTGCCGNACNAATTACAGTACGAGAGTAAAAATGCCATTTAACGTAAATCACATTCACCTGAAATCTACCGATCCTAAGAAGACTGCCGACTGGTTTGTTGAAGCTTTCAACGTTCAGATAACTTCAGATAGTGTTCGTCCTGTCGGGGACAGGTTTATTACGACCATGACTGAGGGTGGCCTGGCTATGAATATTTCTTCAGAAAGGACTGATGAAAAACTGGGACCTGCTGATGCGGATCCCCATTATGGGCTTGAGCATTTTGGATTCGATACTGACGATATGAATGGNGATATTGCCCGATTAGAAAGCATCGGTGCTGTTCTTAAGGAAGGCCCTATCAACAATGGTGGTGGTGTAACCATTGCATTCATTGCCGCTCCAGGCGATATACGAATCGAACTGATTCAGAGAGAGTAAGCGTTAGTGTTAAATTCCTGTGTATGTTGATGGTAGATTACGGAATNGCATATCCTGCCANGGTACCGGTTACAGATTCGTTTTCAACAGCTATCTNACCGTTAACTATCACATAGGGCACGCCCTCAGGATGTAGGGTGGGATCTTCAAATGAAGATCTGTCGGTTACTTTTTTTTCATCGAAAATAACTAGATCCGCGAATTTGCCTTTTCTTATTACTCCGCGATCTGTTAGGCCAAATCTGTCCGCAGGATTCTGGGTCATTCGTTGCACTATTTGCTCCAATGGGTAGTTGTATCTTCGACGCAACCGCCCAACTAGTCGAACAAAGCAACCATAAGCACGTGGATGAGGCATGCCACCAACTGGAATAGAGTCAGATCCGACCATGTAGTCTGTACGTGNCATTAAACTCATCACGTCTTCTTCTACNTGCCTCCACAGTCGAACGTTACCCGGAGGTGCAACTCGCATTCCGCAACAGAGAGATGTCTCNACCATCATTCGACACATCATCTCTTCCACACTTACTTTCCACTCTTCAGCNACATCTTTAAATANCCANCCTTCAAANCTTTGGTCTCCCNTGTCTCCTATNTGNGTCCANACGTTTTCTCTTGGGTCTGAATAGTCGATTTCNNTCATTTTGTCGATTAATATTTTTCGATCNTTTNNNNCAGTNAGNATTTTNATCATTGCTTCCGGTCCGNCNTCATGGAANTAGCCAGGGAAGAATGCTTGNGGAAATGATGATCCGACGGGATANGGNTACGTTTCGAGAGTGATATCGACTCCTGATGATTTAGCTTTGTCGATAGGTTCCATAAGCTCGTCTATTTGTCCAGCTGAATTAACGGAAGTACGGTAGTGTTCGAAGTGCAGCTTTGTATCGGTTCGTCGGGCGATTTCGATCGCTTCTGGGATTCCACCACCACCATATGCCCTGTCGATATTGTGGTTGCGCAGGTGAATAGACATAGGTCGATCGAATTCTTTTGTAACGCTCATTAATGCACAGAGTTCGTCGGTGTCGGACCAGCTGTTCGGGTAATAAGAGAGCCCAGTGGAGAATCCAACAGCGCCCTGCTCAAGAGATTCTCTCAATAAAATCTTAGCGGTCTCTAACTTATCGCCGATCAATGGGACATCATTCATACCGGCAGCTTCTAGTCTTATGGGACCGTGACCAGCGAAAGTAGCAACGTTGCACGAGGTTTTACGGTGGTAATTCTTTTTTGATATCTCAATGGAAGACATGTCGAGTTGCTCTGGAGCAAGCCCTAGAATTCCTGATAGATACCAACGGTAGATTTTGTAGTTTTTCTTTGAAAGTGGAGCGAGAGACAGTCCATCAGGACAAATAACTTCCGTTGTGACTCCCTGGCGAATACCGCTGCTGTGTTGACCGTCGTTTAAAAGTGCAGCATCCGCGTGAGAATGGACGTCTATGAACCCGGGTGAAATATGGAGACCTGAGGCGTCGATCGTTTTCGTGGAATCGGTGCTCGAATCGGGAATGATATCGAGAGTCTTGATACGATCGCCGATTATCCCGATATCGGTACGTGTGGGAGGTGATCCAGTTCCGTCAACAACCGTTCCACCTTTAATAACTAGATCAAATGCCAATGGCATTCTCCTTTTACTTGACCATAGATTTTAATCGAGGTTGATCACGACGAAACTGCGCCTGCAAAGCGTCTTGTGTGGGTATTATATGGCGGCTGTTGGTCCCATGTTATGTCGTTGTATTCGGTTCAGTTGACAGCGGGTATTTTAAAAATTTAGTAGCGAGGCAGAATTAATGGGAAGGTTTGATGATCGAGCTGCGATTGTTACTG
>PBRL01000035.1 GCA_002725925.1 Chloroflexota bacterium | reverse complement strand
TGAGTGCAGTTGAGAAGGGCATTGAGTACGCCGAGGAAGTGACTGGACCAGAAGCACTGCTTCGATCTACTGACGTGCGTTGGGACCAGGGCACTAAAGATCGACGGGGCGGTGGTTTTCATAGAGGAGGTTTGACTCCGTTGTACGGAGATTACGCAATTATTGGTAACGTGATAATGCTGTGTGAAGGGCGTGATTCTGATCAGTCTTTGAGTCGATGCGAGTCACTACTTTTTGCAGCTGGAATCAGTAAATAACACTATTTGCTTTAATCTGTTGCAACCCGATGTATGGAGATGATATCGCGTTGTTTTAGTTTTGAGCGACTGGTTGGTTGCGTATCCGGGTGACCAGATTTAGAGTCTAGATTCCGATAGCTACTTGTTAGTAACTGTTACTCCTGAAAGCTTTTCGACGTAACTGAGGATTGCTGAGTGATCGTCCTTGCCCTGACCCCACTCCATTAGAGCCGCAAGGACCTGTTGGAGGTTGGCTGTAACTTGCAGTGGTAAGTTTAGGGAGTTCGCCGTCTGTACGGCATTGTTGATGTCTTTATAGTGAAGCTCGATGCGGAATCCCGGTGCAAAGTTTCGCTCGAACATCATCGGACCTTTGGCGTTCATGACGTTAGAACCCGCAAGCCCGCCCTTGATGGCATCGAACACAGTTTCGGGATTCACGCCGGCTTTGGTAGCGAGGACGAGAGCTTCGGCAAGGGCGTGTATGTTTGCGCCAACAACGATTTGGTTTGCGAGCTTGGTGACGTTTCCTGCACCGATGGTTCCGCAAAGAACGCTCGATTTGCCAGTGACTTCGAATAGCGGCTTTGCTCGCTCAAAATGGTTGGCATCACCGCCAACCATTATTGCCAGGTCACCTGAGACAGCGAACGGTTCGCCACCAGAAACCGGGGCATCGATGAAACTGACGCCTTTCTTTGTGCAGGCGGCATGAATCATTTGTGAGTAACTGGGCGCTATCGAAGACATATCGACGATCAAATCACCAGCGGACGCGCCTTCCAGCAGTCCGTTTTCACCTAGAACCACTGCTTCAGAATCCGGGCCATCTGGGACCATAACAATTGTGACATCCGATTTAGACGCGACGTCTGCAGACGAAGAGGCAACAGTTGCACCCGATGCGACCAATTCATCCATTGCCGTCTCCGAAAAAGCATCGAAAACGACCAGTGAGTAACCGGCCTTGACCAGATTCTTGGCCATTGGCTTGCCCATGATTCCTAATCCTACGAATCCGATTCGTTCTGNCATTTTTAGATTCCTCTGATTAATTGTTNGCACATTATNNTGTTGAGTAACTTTTTGTTGAATATTAAGAGCGACAGTATCAGACCGTTAGTACACCGGCGAATGTCGCTGGAGTCGACTGAGTCTAATATTCACTGTTAGTCATCTTCTTTCCAGAACCGCTCTTCTTTGAAAGTGTAATCGGTGTCGGCAAATCTCCGTCCGACGTCTTCGATCATTTGAGGGTGACCACACGCGTAAATACACGTTTCTTTTGGGTCAAATCCGAGTCTGGCAACGTAGTTTTCAACCAGAGTGTTAATTCGACCTTCTGCCCCCGCCCATGGATCATTCCGCGCTTCTGTGGGTCTGGAAACTGAGGGGTAAAATTTTACGAAATCGTGTTCCCTTGCGATCTGTGTCAGCTCTTCATCGTAGCCAAACTCGTCTAGGTAGCTTGCGCCCTCTAGTACGTCGAATGTGTAGTCGTCTCGCGTGATTCCTTCTTGAGGCTCCGGCCATTCAGGATCNTTGAGNNATTTTCNAAGAATNGAGAGGTAAGGAACTACTCCGGTTACAGTNCCGACAAAAATGTGATGCTTGAATTGTGCTTGCAGTACAAAAATACCCTTTGCACGAGGCCGCAGGGTCATTTCAGCTCCGACCTCGAGATGATCTAGTAAAGGGGTTAAATGACCACCTTCAGCGACAGGGACAACTTCAATGAATAGTTCAATTTCTTTCTCATCAGGCGAAGAGACGATTGAGTAAGGGCGTTCGATGCCATCTACCCCAATCGTGCAATATTGGCCAGGCTTGAATGAAAATGGTTGCGCTGGCTTGATCCAAAATTTGATCAGATCTTCAGTTAGTTCTTCCCGTCGCACAAGCTCACATGTTGTGAACCGACCTCGAATTGTTCGACTCGTATCGTCTGCCATCATTTTCTCCGTGCATTTATGAAAATTTCAATAACCAGAATACCCGATGTGTGGCGTCTTTGAGAAAGCTCGAATGGCTTGTTGAGCGGTTGTTTTTTTCAGGTCANAATGTCGACTGGATTTAAGAAGGCCGACGGACACCGATGCGGTGTTAGACTTCAAATGAGTTCCGGTCTAAATAAATCTTTTTATATTGGACTGAACGTTGATGGTGGTATTAACTCGTCAACAACTTTGTTGGAGCCAAAAANATGATAGTACGAACACCGGGTATAGCGCTACCTCGTCGTCGGGGCGACGGAGTTTTGCGGCGTTCAGGTTCCAAAGTTAATGACTTGGTTATTGCTTCCATTCATCAATTCTAAGGCTGACCTCTAACTATGAAAATTTTNATTATTGGTGGCGGTATTGCTGGATGTTCTGCAGCGTACTATCTTTCACGAGATGGCCATGATGTATCTCTCTTTGAGCGTGATTCTGTTGCGTCTCATGCATCGGGTTTCGCACTTGGAGGCNTAATCCCATCCTTTGGAGATTCACCAAATGACTCGTATGAGGTGTTATCTAACTATTCGATTGAATTGCATCGAGACTTAGCGAAACAATTGACTGGGGGCAATGCAGAAAATCTTAATTTATTAACAAAAGCCTCGGTCATATTGGCCAAAGAATATTCGGACCTTGAGGATATGCAGAAGATATACGAAGCANACGCCAAGGATTACGCCACTGATATTCGTTGGTTGAGCACGGGTGAGTTAAGTCATGTGGAGGCGAGGATTTCNCCCGATGTTTTGGGAGGTCTTTATGTTGGTGAAGCTTATGAAGTTGATCCCTATAAAGTGACATTAAACTTATGGCAAGCTGCCGAGCAGCATGGTGCTAAATTGGTAAACCGAGATGTAACCGATATTGTCGTTGAAAGCGGGCGAGTATCGGGTGTGGTGGCGGGTGTTGACCAATTCGAGGCAGAATCGATTGTTGTAGCCGCGGGTCCCTGGAGTGCATCACTACTTTTANATCTTGGCATTAACGNCCCTGTAACTCCATTGAGNGGTCAGATTTTACGNCTTGACGCTCCAGATCCGCCCGTGAGAGTTTCTCTTTGGTGGGACACNGACTATGCCACTACTAAATCCGATGGTCTTTTATGGGTTGGCACGACTGAAGAAGAGGTCGGATTCGACGACCGCACGACATCCGCNGCGCGAGATCGGATTATTGGATCTGCTGTAGAAATTCTTCCATATCTGAGTGATGCGGAGTTGGTGCAGCAGACGGCTTGTCTGAGACCTATGACACCTGATCGCTTACCGATTATTGAAGCGTTCTCTGGACCGGAAGGTTTGGTGATCATTACTGGCGGTGGGAGAAATGGAATATTGTTGGGTCCATCAATGGGATTGGCGGCAGCTAATCTAGTCGCCGGATCTGATTTTCCTGTTGATATCAGAGCTTTCTCCCTGTCAAGATTCTCGTGAAACAAGAAAAACGACTAATCAATAAAGCGGGGAATCAACATACTCCATGTTTCAGGAGTTTCTGAAAACACTCTGGAGGCTTACAGTATTTCCTCTTTGAAATCACAGGGCGTTAGGCATGGTTTGGATATCGCAGTAAGAATTGNCCGNGAATTTTCGAAATTATCTTTTAAGTCGCGTCAATATGCATTTGATATAGAGCAGAAGCCAATAGATAAACCCCAGTCAGGGTATGTCGATTTAATGATTGGTGAAATTCTCAAAATTCATCAGCCAAAACTTCAATTGCCGCGGGTTCGCGTCTCACGTCGGATGCGGACGACTTTAGGTTCTTATATGCCGTNTCGCAANCAGATCGCTATATCNTCAAGGTTATTGGCNATGGGTGATCATAGTGANGTCCGTGAAGTCGTTTTGCACGAGGTCGCTCANGCGATCGTTCATGCTCGTTTCGGAAACAAACCGAGTGCCCACGGACGAGAATTCAGANCTATTTGCAAGGAATTGNATATTGANCCAAAAAGGTATGTAGATGTTCTAACTGAAAAGTGGCAAACGCGAATTCGTTATGCGGCTNAATGTGACCGNTGTAATGTGNTTGTCGTTCGAAAGCGACGTATGCGATTCGTGCGNTGTGCTTGNGGGTTGAAGATGTACCCCAATTCATGGAAAGCGGTATCAGAAGCTGAGCGGGGTACAGATTTCGATTGGGTGATGCTCTAACGTGATTGGGGTGTTAATGTCTAATGATTGTGTAATTTTTGGTTGGGTGGTAGTCTGGATAATAGAGAATAGAATATTGATGGGCCTTTAAATCCAGTCCAGTGAGGCTGGCAAGGGAACTTGACTAGACACGTGTTTTCCGCAGCTTGCTGCCCTGATAAACATGTCAATCGTCACCAGCGCAACACCAAATCCTTGCCGCCACTGCAAGGATTTTTTTGTGCCTCTTTATCAATGGTAAAAATTGGAGTGAATGTGGCGAGTGGTATTAATAGAGTCCTTCTAACTTCGGACGGTATTCGCAGGGCGTTGACGAGGATTTCGCACGAGATACTTGAACAAAATGCTGCTTCTGATGATCTTATTTTGGTTGGATTGCAAACTCGGGGAGTTCACCTGGCACGGCGGATAGCCGAAAATATTGCAGATATAGAAGACTTTAAGCCCACAGTTGGATCTCTTGATCCTAGGCTATGGCGCGACGACCCTCAGGTTGCTTCCGGTCAACCCCTTCTGCCCTCTGACATTCCTACTAGTGTAGATGGTCGACTGGTGGTTATAGTTGACGATGTTTTATATACAGGGCGAACCATTCGTGCTGCGATGGAGGCATTGCTTGATTTCGGACGGGCAAGCCGAATACAACTAGCAGTGTTGGTTGACAGGGGACATCGTGAACTCCCGATTCGTCCCGACTATATCGGGAAGAATCTCCCCACGTCTCGCGACGAACGTGTGCAAGTTCGAATGCTTGAAATTGATGGTGAGGATGCTGTATTGATTGAGCGGGATGACTAATGGCACGACAATTTACCGTTTCACCAACTTATTTAGCGCAAGATACGATTCAATCTCAACCCCGCAGGCATCTTCTTGATGTTGATGATCTTAGTGCTTCTGAAATATCGGACTTGTTGGATACAGCTGAAGGTATGCTGGAAATTACCGCTAGAGATGTTCGTAAGACACCTGCATTGCGTGGTAAGACGATCATCACTATGTTTTTTGAGGACAGCACGCGAACGCGTGTGTCATTTGAGCAGGCCGGGAAAATACTTGGAGCTGATGTCATCAACGTCACGGCATCAGCCAGTAGTGTTTCCAAGGGCGAATCACTGTTGAATACAGTAAAGACCTTACAAGCGATGCAGATTGACGCTTTGGTTGTGCGTCATCCACATTCCGGAGCCCCTTATTTCATTTCGAATCACATTGATGCTTCGATTGTGAATGCCGGTGATGGAACTCATGCGCATCCGACGCAGTCGATACTCGATCTTTTTACGGTACGTAATCATCTCGGCAACATATCAGGAAAAAAGATAGCGATAGTTGGGGACATCTTATACAGCCGGGTGGCGCGATCAGACATCATCGCCTTTCAAAAGATGGGTGCTGAGGTTGTAGTTTCATGTCCCAATACGTTATTGCCTGATGAATGGGAACTGGGCTCCACATTGTCGGATGAGTCGGGTTTTGGGGGATTGCAGCTTGTGAAATCGGTTGAACAAGCGGTTGATGGAGCTGATGTGGTAATGCCATTGAGAATTCAAAAAGAACGTCAGGATGCCGGGCACCTACCGAGTCTTCGAGAATATTCAGCACGTTGGGGTATTAATTCTCAGAAAATGGCTCTTGCGAACGACGCAGCGTTGCTGATGCACCCGGGTCCGATGAACGAAGGTGTGGAAATTTCAAGCGATGTTGCGCATGGAGTGCAGAGTGTTGTTGAGGAGCAGGTTCGTAATGGGGTAGCGGTGCGCATGGCTGTTTTATACATGCTATGCGCTCCGGGTAATTCGGTGCGAACCATCAGAAATGGCGAAAGTTCGGAGCCGAATTAATTCGTTCGGTGAATAATAAGGAGATGCTTTTGGCAGCCAGAAATAAACTGGCAATAACGGGTGGTAGGGTGCTAGATCCTGGCGAGGGAATCGATCAGATTTCTGACGTTTTAATTTCCGATGGCAGGATCGAAGAAGTTACTTTGAAGACGGGTGAAAGTAAATTTGATGGATATGAGGTGATTGATGCTATCGGTATGATCGTGTCGCCAGGATTTATCGACCTCCATACTCACTTACGGGATCCAGGGCAGGAGTGGAAAGAAACTATCACCTCAGGAACTCGCGCTGCGGCTCGTGGGGGCTTTACGACAATTTGTGCTATGCCCAATACCGATCCTGTTCAAGATTCGGCAGGCACTGTTGAGGATGTGATCCGGAGGGCTGCTGTCGATGGCGTAGTGAGAGTTCTCCCGATCGGAGCTATTTCAGTAGGTCAACATGGTAAACAGCTTGCCCCTATGGGGGAACTTGCGGACGCCGGTGTAATTGGATTTTCTGATGATGGCAATGCAGTCGAAGATGGAAATTTGATGCGTCAAGCTCTTGCTTATTCCGCTGAAGTCGGGCTTCCTGTCATAAACCATGCTGAGGATAAAAAAATAACTGATGGAGGGGTGATGACTGCAGGCGTGGTTGCAACCAGACTTGGTCTTCCCGGAGCTCCAAATGAGGCTGAAAGCGCGATGGTTGCTCGTGATTTATATTTGGCCGATCTGACAAAGACGCAGCTTCATGTACCGCATATTTCTACAATTGGATCTATAGAAGTACTGCGCTCGGCAAAGGAACGCGGAGTAAACGTCACTGCAGAAGTTACGCCTCACCATTTAACGCTTAGTGAGGAGTGGGTGTTTGGTCTGAAAGGTGAGGTGCCATCTAGTGTGGGGTTAGAGAGTTACGACACGAATACGAGAGTCAATCCTCCGTTACGCAGTAAGGCGGACGTGCGAGCGTTAGTTGATGCTTTGCGCGACGGTGTTATTGACATCATTGCTACGGATCATGCTCCCCATGCTGCGACTGACAAAGTTTGTACATATAACGAAGCTGCGCCAGGTATAAATGTGCTTGAAACGGCATTTTCGTCGGTGTTCGGCTTAGTGAATAACGGGCAAATTTCACTGGTGCGATTGATTGAATCACTAACAACACACCCAGCATCTATATTGGGTCGGGACGTGGGTCGCCTGAGAAAAGGATTTTCAGCTGATGTCACACTTATTGATCCGTTTAACCTGTGGGTCGTTGATCCGAGCACGTTTGCCTCGAAAAGTGTGAATACACCATTGAACGGGGTAGAACTGACAGGTCGAGTTGTGAGAACCATATATCAGGGTAAGACTGTGTTTCACTCTCAACTTGAAGTTAGGAATAACGGATGAGTGATGTACGTGCCGACACGTATTTAATTCTTGAAGACGGTTCGGTATTTCAGGGTCAAAGGCTCGGGGCTCAGAAAGAGGTGATCGGCGAGGTAGTTTTCAATACCTCTATGACGGGTTACCAGGAGATGCTCACCGATCCTTCATATGGCGGTCAAATTCTTGTCCCGACTTATCCAATGATTGGAAATTATGGCACTAGTGAAGCCGATGTTGAATCCACACGGGTACAGGTGACTGGTTTTGTAGTACGCGAAGATTGTGATGCACCCTCCCATCCCCTGTCCGAGGGCACGGTACACGACTATCTATCGCAGAATGGCATCCCCGGAGTCTCAGGTATCGATACCCGTGCGGTTACTCGGAAACTGCGGTCATCTGGGGTAATGATGGGCATTATCACTCCAAGTGGAAGTGTGTCTCATGCTCTACAGGCATTGGCAGAGGCTCCGCGTTATGGCGAGTTTGACGTTGTAAGAGATGTCTCCACTAATAACATCTATGCCTGGGAAGGAGACGCCGGAGAACGCTCTCGCGCTTACCGTGATCTGCGGGCGAGGGCTCGTCAAGGAGGAATGGGGCGTGGGGTTAAGGCAACAGTAGATGAACGAGGCATCGAGGATAATCTGATCAAGATTGTGGTTAATGACTACGGAGTCAAATTGAATATCCTCCGATCATTACGCGCCCGAGGCTGTGAGGTCGTTGTCGTCCCTGATGATGTATCCGCGAGGGAAATTTTAAAACAGAAACCTGATGGTGTGATGCTTTCGCCAGGTCCGGGCGATCCTGAATTGCTTGATCGTTCCGTGGAAACTGCCAGAGGACTGGTAGGCAAGGTTCCGATTATGGGGATTTGTTTGGGGCATCAGGTGATTGCTCGATCATTTGGAGCAGATACTTTTAAATTGCATTTTGGGCATCGAGGAGCAAATCAACCGGTTAAGGACCTTGCATCTGGTCGTGTTTACGTTACCGCACAAAATCATGGTTACGCAGTGGACCCAGACGGTCTTCCTGCGGCGCTGGAAATCAGTCACGTTAATCTGAATGACAATACGGTTGAAGGTCTTCGGCATAGAGATCTGCCGATTATGACTATTCAATATCACTCTGAAGCTTCCCCAGGCCCCCATGATAGCGAGTATCTCTTTGATCGGTTTTTGAAAATGATTCAAATTGGAGTCGCTATAAAGTATTAGGAATTTCATATTTGCGCCGGTTAGATTGAATAACACTGTCACTGTGTGTGAAAAGGAGACTTGATTGACGAGAGTGCTGGGCAACAATCCGCCCAACGATATGCCTAAAAAAGTACTTGTAATTGGCTCAGGTCCAATCATCATTGGGCAGGCCGCTGAATTCGACTACGCGGGTACTCAGGCCTGTCGTTCTCTTCGTGAGGAGGGAGTAGAAGTCGTTTTGGTCAACTCTAATCCAGCAACGATCATGACGGATGAAGATATGGCTGATCGTATCTATATCGAACCATTAACTGTTCCTGTGCTTGAAAGAATTATTGCGAGAGAGCGTCCGGATGGTGTGTTAGGAACTCTTGGTGGGCAGACCGGTCTTAATCTTTTGGTGGATCTAGAGGAGATGGGGATTCTCGAGAAGTACAGCGTCAAAACACTGGGTACCTCCGTGGCTTCCGTTGAAATGGCTGAGGATCGCGAAAAATTTCGCGATCTTCTTGAACGGATTGGTGAGCCGGTACTTCCATCGTATGCAGTTGAGTCAATAGAGGAAGCTATCGTTGCTGGATCTGAGATCGGTTACCCCGCAGTTGTGCGACCCGCGTATACGCTCGGTGGCACAGGGGGTGGAATCGCACATAATGAAGATGAACTTCGCGATATTGCAAGTGGTGGAATTGCGGCCAGCAAAGTTGGCCAGGTACTCATCGAGCGCTCTCTTCTTGGTTGGAAAGAGATTGAGTATGAAGTGATGCGAGATGGTGAGGGAAATGTCATCACGATTTGCAATATGGAAAACCTAGATCCTATGGGCGTACATACTGGCGATTCCATCGTTGTTGCACCTAGCCAGACGCTCAATGACAAGGACTATCAGCGGCTTCGTACGGCATCTCTGAATATTATTACGGGCCTTGATATTAAAGGTGGTTGCAATGTTCAACTGGCATATCGTCCCTCCAAAATGGTTGCTGCGACGATTGGTGAAGGGTCAGGCTATGACGAAGATGGCTCCATGTATTACGTCATTGAAGTTAATCCTCGCGTGAGTCGATCTTCTGCCCTGGCCTCAAAGGCGACCGGCTACCCCATTGCACGGGTTGCCGCAAAAATTGCTCTCGGTAAGACGCTTGCAGAGATATCAAATGCTGTAACTGAGAAAACGACAGCTGCATTTGAGCCTGCTCTGGATTATTGTGTGGTGAAAATTCCGCGATGGCCGTTCGATAAATTTCCTATGGGTGATCGTTCTCTTGGAACTCAAATGAAAGCTACCGGCGAAGTCATGGCAATCGACCGTACATTTGAGGCTGCATTGCAGAAGGCAATCCGATCTCTTGAGAATGGTCGTGGTTCGCTTTTGTGGGAAGATCCTAATTGGACAGCTGGCGAACCTTCACAACTTCTTGCGGATGATGATCGTTTGTGGAAATTGGCAGCTGCGATACGCAGTGGACGTTCTGTCGAGTCAGTGACGCTGGAGACAGGTATAGATCCTTGGTTCTCCCATGCTCTTTCGAGAATTATTGGGATGGAACGCCAGCTGTTGGCGGAAGAACTGACGCCTGATCTCATGCGAAACGCGAAACGAATGGGTTTTTCGGATGCTCAAATCGGATCGCTTGCGGATTATCTTCCGGAGCAGGTCAGGTCAATGCGGAAGGAGTGGGGATTAAAACCTGTCTACAAAATGGTAGACACTTGTGCCGGTGAGTTTGAAGCAGTTACTCCATATTTTTATTCAACATATGAGCAAGAGAACGAAGCTGTTTCATCGGATGACGCCGTTGCTGTCGTCTTGGGAAGCGGCCCGATAAGAATAGGCCAAGGTATTGAATTTGATTATTGTTCTGTTCACGCAGCATTAGCCTTGCAGGCGTTGGGCATAAAAGCTGTCATGGTCAATTCAAATCCTGAAACCGTTTCGACTGATTTCGATATATCTGACCGTTTGTATTTTGAGCCACTCGACGAAGAGAGCGTTCGAGACATCATAGAGAATGAAGGCGAAGGGCAGTCAATTCCTGCAACGATGGTGCAATTTGGTGGCCAGACGGCTATCAATCTCTCTCAATCATTGGGTGTTGCTGGACTTCCCATTCTTGGATCGAGC
>PBRL01000071.1 GCA_002725925.1 Chloroflexota bacterium | reverse complement strand
AAGATAGATTTAATGTAACAAATAAAAAAGCAATGATGTTTCGATTCCACACCCAGACAGGGGGATCCACTCTTTCAGCATCTCAGATAGATAACAATGTTGTTCGAACAACAATACAGGCCTTATCAGCGATATTAGGCGGCACCCAGTCACTTCATACAAACAGCAGGGATGAAGCCTTGGCACTCCCTTCAGATGAAGCGGCAAAACTGGCACTTCGCACTCAGCAGATCATTGCTTATGAAAGCGGCATTCCCAATCATCCCGATCCGTTTGGCGGCAGTTTCATTATTGAAGAAATGACGAATAATTTTGTTGAAGGAACCATGAAAATAATTGAAAAAATAGATTCAATGGGTGGTGCTGTTGCTGCCATAGAAAACGGATATATGGCAAATGAGATATCTCGCAGTTCATACGAGTATCAAAAAGAAATTGAAAGTAATAAAAAAATCGTTGTCGGGGTAAATAAATTTGAAGATCAAAAAGAAATTGAACCAAATTTACTGGAGATTGATCCAGTGAGAGTGAAAAGCCAGATTGATTCATTAACAAGTCTCAAATCATCGCGAAATAACGACCAGGTTCAAACAGTATTAGGGAAATTAAAATCGGTTGCTGTCAATGAAGAAAATGTAATGCCGGCAATCATTAAATGCGTAAAAAATGACTGCACTTTAGGTGAGATCGCAGATACGTTACGCAGTGTTTTTGGCGAGTATTAACCCCCGCCCGGTCTTGCAAAAGTTAGCATTTATCACATCCTTCCTGCTCCACCCTATGGTGGTTGCACCCTTCACATTTGCCCTGTTGACCTATACAGGCGAAGAACATAGTTCAAATCACATAATTTTTTTCACAGCTTTCTTTTTTTCAACACTGCTCTCAACCATAACTGTTATCTATTTAAAACGATCCGGAAAGATTACAGACCTTGATGCTTCCATCCGTGAACAGCGAGTCCAGCCACTCGTTCTGGGGGCTATTTATCATGGAATTGGATTTTTGATATTATGGTATCTAAATGCTGCACCAATCATCCAGGGGCTCATGTTTTGTTATGCCGTAAATACAGCAATTGTTTGGCTCATCACCATGNAATGGAAAATATCGATCCACGCTATCGGATTGNGTGGNCCANTGGTCGCNCTCTGGTTCCATGGTATTCAGTATCCCTTTGGCATGGCNGCAAGNCTGGNNCTGGTCTGTATGTCACGAATTATNCTGAAAGCNCATACACCTCTACAGGTTCTGACGGGTGCGGGACTTGCTATGAGTTTAGCCTATATTGAACTNAGCTTACTTTTTCTTTAGTTATGATNTTCACGAACCTGATCCAAACCAATCTCCGAACCAGANGTTTTGGNAAAGAAATTGAATACTATCAGCGTTTAGGGTCTACCAACTTAGAAGCCTGGNACCTGATTGAGAATAATGAAGCCAGNCATGGCATGATAGTTATTACCGATAATCAATTTCAAGGTAAAGGNCGAAATGGGAATTCGTGGTTNATGAGCCCNAGTAAAGGTTTNGCNATGTCATTGGTCATGTTGGANCCANTATCCCTTAAANAAGCTGAATTGATNTCNATTGCAGCAGGNGTTGCAGTCGCAAAAGCCCTNAAAAATCGNGGNGGNNAACCAAAATTGAANTGGCCTAACGATATTTTATTGGGAAATAAAAAATGNGGTGGAATACTNTGTGAAAGTCGAATNTCCGGTCAAACGGTNAACTCCATGGTAATTGGGATTGGGTTAAATATCAATGANACTGAAAATGATTTNCCGGAAAAGTTAANCCAATCTGCGACTTCACTTTCTATNGAGACTCAGCATTCCAACCAGCGTGANCTGGTTTGCGCAATGGTTTTNACTTTCTTTGAACNGCTNCTGGACGATTTGGATTCAGTAACAAATGAATGGACAAANTATTGTGCACATTTAAACGAAATAACATCNTTTAACCACAACGGGGTTTCTCAGCANGGATTGTTTAAAGGNATCAATGATAGAGGNCANGCCCAAATCNAAATAGAAGAAGAGGTTCAGTTATTCCCTTCCATNATTTTANATTAANATCCACTGTGNGTAGTTGGATNATCATTATCCCTNTTTTAGGAATTCTGTATTCACAGGAATTACCNTATGGTAANCCTAANTATTTTGATATTGGCATAAATGAGCCCATTCACCAAATCAAAATTCAACCCCCATCTTCTTTACCAGAAAATATCTTTGATTTGATTAAACCTATCGAATATAAAAACAAAGATATTTATCTATTAAAACTGATATTAAATGAACCAGAACCTATTCATTTCAAACTGATTATGTCTCTTATTAAGGAAGAAATGTCCCTTTACTTTATTGATCTGAATACAAATGGGTGGGTTGGACCTTATTCAGAACAAATTATTCAAAATAATGGAACTATGGTTACAGGACAAATGAAAGCTCAAAATATTCTGATTGAATTATCCATCCCAAGAGGTCATAATTTTTTAAATCCGATACAGGAAATTATTTCACCCATAACACCAACAATATTAGACACCCATATCCCTGAAAGAAACCATCTCCGGGAACCAAGTAAAAAAATATTATTGTGCGGCTACTGGCCCCCTTCAAATGAATGTATCCGGCCTTTCAGTACAAATGCGACGCTTAACCCTGATGGTTGGATAGGACAGAACTGGGAAGGTCGAGGATTTGATGTTGTCTCCTATTTCCCTACTTTTGGCGTTCCAGACTGTGATTCTTGTGGACAAGGTTTTGGTGATTTTGAAGTGGATTATCAGGACACATCGGAAGACTGGTGGAATATCGTGGACAGCATTAACCCTGTAGCTATCATTACCTTTAGTCGAGGATACATTGATTACAGTTGGGAATTAGAGTCGCAATATGTTAACTATTTCTATTGGACCCCTGACTTTACCGCTCCATATTATCCCACTCCAGCTCCTCCTGATTCTACTGTCCCCGTGAATACTAGAAGATATTCCAGCCTTCCAATGGATAGTATAGTTTCAAAAATAGAATCTTCTGGATTAGAG
Organism: Chloroflexota bacterium; assembly: GCA_002725925.1. Lineage (GTDB taxonomy): Bacteria > Chloroflexota > Dehalococcoidia > Lucifugimonadales > Lucifugimonadaceae > Lucifugimonas. Next base: position 17,609 of record PBRL01000071.1, on the reverse strand, counting down.
CTCACACCATATATTGATTATACACAAAGTGCTGGGGATTATTTATCTGGGTTCATGGGATATCACGGCACATGGTATAAAGCACAAATGGATTCAGTAAACATCCCCTGCTATCTAGCCGGACATGTACACCTTGGAGGGCTCATTGATTGGGATACTGCACGCCAGGCAGCAGAAATCACCCTGAGAGAAGTAATCAAAATTGTAATTGAATATCAGAACCTGCCTGGAGATATCAATGAAGATGGTGTTGTATCAATACTGGATATGCTAACAATTGTATCTTATCTATTAGGCATTATAGAAATGAATGAAAATGAACTTTATTTAGCTGATATAAATTTTGATTCAATCGTTGACATATTTGATTTAATGTTGATCTCCAATATTATTTTAGATTATTAATATTTTCATTATTAATGATGCATGGGTGACACTTTAATATTAATCTCAAAACCAGTAAACCTATTTTTTAAATCATTTTCTAAAGATTGACAACATTCAACAATTTGTTTCTGGCTTATTCCTACTTTTACATTGATCCCAAATAAGATTACATGGTGGTTCTTTGTTTCAACAATACGAATGCTATGAATATCTTTAATATTATCTTCGTTAGACCAATTATGATTTAAAAATTCCTGGACTTCTTTAACCAATGGATTCCCGGGAGAAACCGGATCTAGATGAACCGTTGGTTCCACGCCCGATACATTTTTTAAATGGTCTTCCACTTCTTCAGAAATATCATGCGCTTCCGCTGTAGATCTATCCGCATCAATTTCAATATGTAGACTGATAAACTTATCTTGTCCATAACTGTGAACTGTAATATCATGAACCCCTAAAACACCGTCAACTCTCATAACAATATTTCTGATGGTTTCAATCTCTTCAGTAGCAGGGGGCTTCCCAATGAGATCATCTACTGCATCACTCGCAATATCAAATCCAATATAGATTAAAAAAAGTGATACAACCAAACCGACCCAACCATCAAAAGCCGGATATCCATAAATCCCAGCAATCATAGCAACAACAACTAAAAGACTGGAGATTGCATCTGTGCGGTGATGCCAAGCATCAGCGTGAAGAGTACCTGATGCAACTTTAGAAGAAAGGAATTTTGCGTAACGGGCAGTGATTTCTTTTAAAACTATCGTCGCTGCCAGAACAATAATCATCCACCATTTTACTTCAATCAGTTGTGGATTTCGGATTCGTTTAAACGCAGCTTCAATGAATTCAATTCCAGCAACACATAGCAGAATTGCAATGATTAGAGTGGCAATATATTCAGCTCGCCCATGACCATAGGGATGTTCCTTATCCGCGGGTTTTTGGGCCTGTTTAAATCCCCAGATTACAATAGCAGACGAAATCACATCGGATAAGGTATGAACAGCATCAGCGATAACACTCACTGCTCCAGCCATAATACCAATGACCAGCTTTAGAACAAACAATACTACATTAACAGTGATAGAGACCCAACCCTGCAACACCCCGATTCTTGTCCGATAAATCTGTGCCGATTCTTTGGTATTGGGCACGAACCTATCGGTAAAGGATTGAAACATAATTTTAAAGCAACCCTTTTATTTTATGGAGTTTATTCTCCCCTCCCCGAGCTAAAGCATATTCAAATGACCATTTAAGACAGGCGGAACCAATCTCTCCATCCTTCCGTANTGCGATGTANCCGATTTGAAAATCCGGATTCCCATTATGGGCTTTTATCACACGNTTTAATGCNTCNTCGCAAGCTTTGGTCGGATCATATCCCTGTCGCATAAGTTCTACAACTAAAAAACTTCCTGTGGTTTTGATTACTTCTTCACCCAACCCTGTAGCTGCGGCACACCCAATCTCATTATCTACAAAAAGGCCTGCACCAATGATAGGACTGTCACCCACCCTTCCGTGCATTTTATAGGCCCATCCACTGGTGGTGCAGGCACCAGCTAAATCACCCATTTTATCTTGTACCAGAACTGATAGGGTATCATGGGTTTCATGGGGGGTCATTTCTTTACGTTCTTTAAGCCATTTTTTCCAGTCTTTTTCTGATTGTTCTGTCAGGAGATTAATCTCTTCAAACCCATTAGACACAGCAAATTGACGAGCACCTTCCCCCACCAACATTACGTGTTTGGTCTCTTCCATGACCTTTCGTGCTACTGAGGCAGGGTGCTTTATATTTTGTAAAAATGCAACCGAGCCAGCATTGCCTGTAGAATCCATGACACAGGCATCCAGAGTAACATTTCCCTTTTCATCAGGTAGTCCACCAAAGCCAACTGAATTATTTTCTGGATCAGATTCAGCGTGCCGTGCACCTGCTTCTGCAGCATCCATAGCTTTACCGCCACTATCTAAAACTTTCCAAGCAAGCTCGTTTGCAGGAAGACCAAAATTCCAAGTAGAACAAATTACAGGATTGTCTTTATTTGTTTGCAATGTATCAGCATTCATTAAGGAACTTGGTACTGCTAAACCAAGTACACTGCTCCTTAAAAAATCTCTTCTTTTCATTACATAAACCTACTAGAAAATTAATTCAAAATCTATGAAACTACTTTTTTCTTTAAACGAATCAGCGTGATTTCAGCAGGGACGCCGATCCTCAGTGGCGGCCCCCAATAGCCTGTACCACGATTCACATAAATCTGGGTTCCAAAATGGTCATAGTACCCAGCAATATAAGTACTTGCAATTTTTACAGGATAGGTAAATGGCCAGAATTGACCACCATGCGTATGTCCTGATAATTGTAGATCTGCCCCAACTTTATGAACAGCATGTATACTGTTTGGCTGGTGTGCCAATACTATTTTGATTATATCCTTTGGCAGGGAAGCAAGGGCAAGCTCTGGGTCAGATCTATGGGAAAGGTTGATTTGATGAGCATTCAAATCAGTAATCCCTGCAATAGCAATCTCGTCACCGGATTTTGAAATTATCTCATTTGTATTAATTAAATTTTTCATCCCCAGTCTATCTGTTTCATCGAGCCAGGGATCCACACCTGAGTAATATTCATGGTTACCTGTAACAAAATAGGTCCCATATGGTGCAATCAAATCTTTTAAAGGTTCTATTTCAGGGCTAAGGTAGTCCACTGAACCATCCACCAGATCACCAGTTACAACGATCAAATCGGGACTTCGAAAAGCGATTTTTCTAAAAACATCTTCTACGTACGGACGTTTAATAGTTGGTCCTACATGTAAATCGGAAATTTGCACAATGGTAAAATTTTCAAATCCATCTGGAAGGGACTCTAAAAAAATATCCTGGTTCATTACAGTTGGGCCCTTTCTGGACGAATAAAATCCAAAACCAGTTCCTGTGCCAGCAATACCAATCATAGCTATACTGACCGATTTCTTTATAAAATCTCTTTTTGAATAATCAAGCGGCTCTTTAGTATGAAATAAACCTTCAATTAAAGGATATAACTGCAATATAAAGTCCTTAGCGGTAAAAATAATAAATGATAAGGTGAAAAAGCCCAAACTGGTATATCCTACCAATGATAACCTATCTATAATTTTTGATTCATTTCCGCTCATCCTTAGAGCAATGGGTAGTATGGGCAATAAGCTTAAAATAAATACTGCAGTGTAAGCTAAGATAGTTTGTGATGAAGAGAAACCCAGTGCAGGTATAAATCGCCAGGCCACATAGCCGTGCATAATCCACAGCATCCCTATTGCAATAATAAAAAACATTTATTTATACTTTTATAGTTTTGCTGTCTATATCAGAATTTTTAAGTGTCGTATGCAGCCATCCCTGTCACTTCCTGCCCTAAAATCAATGAATGCATTTCGTGGGTACCTTCGTAGGTGTAGACCGATTCGATATTGGCCATGTGCCGAAGGGGAGAATAATCTTCCGTGATTCCATTCGCGCCAAGAATTTCCCGGGAGGTCCGGGCAATATCTCTCGCCATTGCACAATTGTTGCGCTTTGCCATGGATACCTGCTGGAAAGTCATTTTGCCTTCATCCTTTAATCGGCCAAGTCGATACACCAAAAGTTGTGCTTCCGTGANACAGGTCACCATTTCCGCTAACTTTGCCTGGGTTAACTGGAAACCAGCTATAGGTTTGGAAAATTGTTTTCGCTCTTTTGAATAGTCCACGGCCGTGTTGTAACAATCCACGGCTGCGCCCACCATACCCCAAGCGATCCCGTATCGGGCCTGAGTCAGACAACTTAATGGTCCCTTCAGCCCTTCAATATTGGGAAGTCGGGCTGAATCCGGCACTCGAACATTTGCCATGGAGAGTTCAGATGTTACGGAAGCCCGCAGGCTCAATTTTCCATGGATATCGCTGGATGTGAATCCTTCCATGCCCTTTTCAAGCAGAAATCCGCGCACGATACCCTCTTCATCCCGTGTCCAAACCACCGAAACGTCGGCAACGGAGCCATTGGTGATCCACATTTTATTCCCATTAAGGATCCAGTCGCCTCCATCCCGTTTACAGCGAGTGACCATGCCTCCTGGGTTAGAGCCAAAATTTGGCTCAGTAAGTCCAAAACAGCCAATTTTGGTTCCTGCACCCAGCTCCGGGAGCCATTTGGTTTTTTGTTCGTCAGACCCGTAGGCATGGATCGGGTACATAACCAAGGCACCCTGCACGCTGGCAAAAGAACGCAGCCCTGAATCTCCTCTTTCCAATTCATGAAGAATGAGCCCATAGGCTACGTTACTTACGCCAGCACCTCCCGATTTTTCCGGCAAGGTCGAACCCATGAATCCAAGTTCACCCAGTTTGGGAACCAAATCCATAGGGAAGGTGGCGTTCTCATAATGCTGATTAATCAAGGGCATAAATTCCGTCTGGACGAAATCGTGGGCCGTCTGCTGGATCAATAATTCTTCTTCCGTAAGCAGGCCAGTTATATTGTAAAAATCAGGTCCTAACTTTTTCATGAAAATTTCCTTTTTTAACGGATCGCAAGCTGTGTCATAAAATCACGGGTAGATAGGTTGTCACAATTGAAAATTAATTCTTTGAGATCATTTAATTCATCTTCTTTGAATTTATCTCCAGTAAGTGAATTAAATTTATTTACCAGGTCTTCCATTGTCATGGGTTCCCGCGGATCTCCCTTGGGATATTCAAGGTATTCAGAATGTTCAGAACCATCGTTTGTGGTAATCACTACCTTTGATGGCTGTTTTGCCGGAAACATCTTTTCGAATTCCAAGGAAGACTCACCCTTGATCTTATCTATGACTTCAAAGATCTTGGGGTCACTCAGCTTTTCATCGGAAAATGATTCCGTAGTGACTTTTTTGTCCACAATTGCCGCTGCCAAACAATATGGCAGTGAATGGTCTGCTGTTTCTCTGGATTCCGGGCGGTATTTCGCCGGATCAAACAGAATATCATAGGCTTGCGCAAAAGCGGTCACCTTGACCTCTTTAATATCGGTGTAGTCCAATTTGTTATCAATCATTGCTTTCAAAGCACAGGATAGATGGGTGTGTGTTAAGGCCTCGGTGGGGAAGGCTTTCATACTGCATTCAAGAATTTTATAATCTTTTCCTAAATTACCTACCAGAGCATCAACATCCCATCTCCAGAATGATACACCATCCCGCCCTTCCATATCCCGGGGGTTCGTGGTTTCATTTTTTGCATCCCAGCCGATAAAGGCATCCATAAATCCTTCTTTGCCTTCAAATACTTTTTCCGTGCCGGTATACCCTTTTTGCGCCATGAGTGCCGCAAACACCCCACTCTGAACCGCCATGGGATCAACCGTGTTTTTCATCATGGTCAGCACACCTGCTGTCGGACAGCCAATGGTATGATTGTGACTGCCATTGATCCCGATAGCGTTCACCATCTGATCTACGGTAAGCCCAAGAATTTTTCCGGCAACAATGGGTGATACAAATTGGGTCAGCGTAGCATGGTGCCATTTCCGTTCCCGGACACCGGGTTTTGCAAACAGACAAAGTCGTTGTTCAAATTCATAAGCCAGAACGATGGCAACGATCACATCTTTCATGGATGCATCCGTTTTTTCTGCAGTACTCAATGCGGCCGGAATGATGTCACTGGGATGACTGGGATCTTCTTTCCAGTAAATATCATTAAAATCCAGTGCACGGATCATCAGTGAATTAATGAGCGCTGTACTGATAGCAGGCATTTTGTCCCCAAATCCAATCACAGTAGATTCTTCAACACCTCCCATTTCACGATAAATTTCCAGAATGGCGTTCACATCCCGCGTGTCCATACTGCCATAAGCACAGCCGACTGAATCATAGAGATATCGTTTAACATCCTGAATCACTTCATCCGGTAAGTCTTCATATTTCAGATTAACTGCAAATTCAGAAATTTTTCTTGAGATTGTTTTTCCATTGGACCCCTTACAATTTTGCGATGATGGCGTCTGCCATTTGAACCGTAGACACTGCACCTTGTTCAATGACCTCAGAATGGCCAGGCATTTTAGCCATATCATAGGTTTTGATCTTTCCTTCGGCTACCACTTCCGCAACCGCTTTTCTTACTTTTTCAGCTTTTCCCTGCTCATCCAGAAAATCAAGCATCATACAGGCGGATTCCACCATGGCAATGGGGTTCACGATTGACACCGGATAGTCAGCATATTTCGGTGCGCTGCCATGCGTGGGTTCAAACACACCTATACCGGTTTCAGGATTGTATTGGGCGCTGCAGGCGAATCCAAGGCCGCCAATAAGCCCGGAAAAACCGTCGGAAACAATGTCGCCAAACATATTGCCGGCAACAATCACACCATAATTTTCAGGGTTTTTTGTCAACCACATCATTTGGGCATCAATATTGGTATTCCAGAGTTCAATATTGGGGAAATCTGCTTTCCGGATCTGTTGAGCCATTTTGTACATCATACCTGAAGTTTCACGAATCACATTTGGTTTTTCACAGACTGTTACCGATTGATAACCGTATTTCCTGGCGTGTTCAAAGGCCGCACGCAGGATTCTTTCTGTCGCTTTTTTTGTGAATATTCTTGTTGATACAGAAATTTCATCAACAGGTGTATCCCCAAAATTTTTTCCAAATTTCGGGTGCGTCATCAGCGCGTCATACACTTGCGCCGGGGGGTTGCTCCATTCAACGCCTCCGTATAATCCTTCCGTATTTTGTCGGAAAATAGCCACATCAATTTCTGGTTCTTCAATGGCATCTCCAGGACCTCTGCGGATAAAATTCAAAGGATTCCCTTTGTAAGTCCGGCAGGGACGCAGGCAGATATCCAATCCAAAGTGCTGGCGTAGTCCCACAATCGGACTGGAATACACCAACCCTTTATTCTTTAATTCCGGCGCTAGTTCCTCAAATGCTTCATCCTTGGGTTTGGATGTAATGGCGCCAAATAGACCAATTTTATGTTCTGCAATGAGGTCTAATGTCCTCTGAGGCAATGGATTCCCCTCTGAGCACCAGAATTCCCAGCCAATATCCCCTTCAACATAATTCGCCTCAAAACCGGCGACATCCAGTACCCGGATCGCCTCCTCCAGCACGATTCTCCCGATACCATCGCCGGGCATAGCTACAATTGTTCTATTTGACATGTATGTTCCTTAGTTAATTAAGAAATGATTATCGATTATATTCTTTCTTTTACCCAGTTTTCCAGACCACCAGTTAGTATCAGTTCTTGGGCGGCTTTACCAACAGGATTAAAGTGATATATTTCATCATCAATATTTATAATGGCTTTTTTAAAATCAACTTTGGCAGTCCAGCCAGTTTTTAGGGATAATACATCCTCACCAAATTCATTTTTCAGGTCGTCCAAAAGATCCGGAGCCTCAAGAACCAGAAAACCATTATTTATGGCATTGCGCTTGTAGGTTTGGCTGAAAGAACCCGCCAGAACCATCTGGATACCTCTGTATTTAAGAGAGGTAGCAGCCTGTTCACGTGAGGAACCTGTACCAAAATTATACCCCCCCACAAGAATATCTCCCTTGGAAACCAATTTTCCAAATTCAGGATCATAATTTTCCATGACTACTTCAGCTTGCTGTTCAGGAGTAAAATCATCAATATAGGTATACTTTCCAGGATAAATTCCGTCAGTATTCAAGTTGTCCTGGTGACAAAAAATGATCTCACCTGTTAATTCATGAGGAAATCTATCCAATAATGGGATACTCACACCATTTGCCTTAGGCTGCTCATGCTCTATCCGGTTACTAATGATAGAGGTCGTATCAAAACTTAATGCCCCTGAAATCTTACCGGCTATAGCTGAGGCAGCTACAACAGCTGGGGATGCCAGGTATGCTTTAGCTGTGGGATCACCCATTCGCCCTTTAAAATTACGGTTCGTAGCAGAAATACCAACTTCTCCGGGACCCAACAGGCCCATTCCCAGTCCGATACATGGACCACAACCCGGTGGTAGAGGAGTGGCACCAGCATCAACGAGTGTCTGCCAATCACCACATTTTTCACTTTCTGCCTGTACTTCATTTGAAGCTGCGGCAATATAAAATTCTACCCCTGGTGCAATTTTGCGGTTTTTAACCACATCCGCGGCTGCTATGAGATCATCAACCCGACTGTTGACACAACTAACCAGATAGGCTTTATTAATTTTTATATCTTTAGATTCAGCTTCACTTATACTGATCATGGCTTTTACATGATTAGGACCGGATATATGGGGCCGAACTGTATTTAAATCTAGTTGAATATCCTGTATGTAATAGGCATCTTTATCTGCCTTGAGATCGGTTTTTTCAAGTTTATCAATCCGTTCATTATTTATACGAGGATGATCACCATTTTTACCATCCGCATCGGAAGGAACATTTTCCAATCCGCGATAGGCGATAAATTTAGCACGATTTCTAAGCCATTTGATGGTTCCATCATCTATGGGAAATACACCTGCCAAAGCACCCCATTCTGTGGTCATATTTGCAATAGTGAGACGTTCATCAATGGATAAAGATGTTACACTTTCACCCACAAATTCCAGGACATGGTTCAATACTTCATCCTGGTTATACAATCCACAGAGTGTTATAATTACATCTTTTCCAGTTACTCCTTTTTTCAGCTTTCCAATAAGTTCTATACGGGTAATGGGTGGAACTTGCCACCAGGTTTGGCCGGTTGCCCAGAGTGCTGCTGCATCTGTCCTAACAACTGGTGTGCCCAGGCATCCCATTCCACCATACATATTGGAATGACTGTCTGAAGCCACCGCCATGGTACCTGGCCAAGCATAGCCTTCTTCACACATGATCTGATGACCTATTCCTCTTCCTGCAGGATAAAAATCTACACCCATATTTTTTCCAAAGGATTCAATGGATGCATATTTTTTAAGGTTTTCATCTGAAATGTCCTGTACATTATGATCCAACGTGAATACGAGCTGACGTGGATTTTCCATTTTGCTGGCCCCAATCGCCTTGAATTTTCCCATAACGGCACCAGTATTATCATGGGTCATCACATATGCAGGCTGAATGGAAATAAAATCGCCGCTTTTTACAATTTGACCGTCATCTAATCCGAAAGCATATTTTTGGGCAATCTTTTCTATAAGATTCTGGGACATCAGGATCAAGCCTTAAACGGCTCAAAAGAAACAAAATCGGCATGATGCACAATGATGGATTCTACCGTCCTTTTTCCCAAATCACCTTCCTTGGAATGAGTACCAATGATATGTTGAACGTCTGCCTGTAAATCAAACCGGGCTGCAATGGCCACGCCGCTGAACGGATGACGCACCTTGCTGCCGAAATCGCTGGTGGTGAGCTTGCCGTCCACAATTTCATATTCAAGCAATTTCCCAATATCAATCAAAATTGCGCCGGCAATGAGAATATCCATATCAATTTGAATCTCATCACCAAAGTTTTCCTGCATCCGTTTGGCAATATCCACTGCAAGGTGGACACAGGTGCGTTTATGATTCATAAAGGTTACATTGCAATCCTTGATCAGCAGTGAAAAGGGGATTTCCTCCAGGTCATCGGCAGATAAAACACTGTTTTCAATAGCCCAAGCCCAAGCCTCTGTTACCTTGTTTTTCAGGGTATCATCCTTGATCCATTCAATCTCNGGCCAAATTTTCAATACTTTATCTTTTTNACTCATTTTGAATCCTTTATTTTAAATATACTGTCAATGACCGTTCCATCCACCCACTTCACCACGCTGATCACTTCATCCATAAGTTCTGGTTTGNCTGGCGGACCACCGATCAAATCATCCACTTCCTCTTTAATTTCTTCGATTNGACGAATCGGNAAGCCACTNTTTTTCGTTGTTTTGATGAGATCTTTCCGTAACGGATTGATGGCAATTCCTCTTTCAGTGACGACTACGTCAATTAATTCCCCGGGTCCAACCAATGTGGTCACATTATCAACAATAATGGGAATNTTTTTCCGAAATGAAGGAATGGGAAGAATGGTACATTTACTGAACAGNCAGTTCTGCCANCCGCCAATACCATGGAGCATTCGTCCATCAGAATGTGTTACAACATTCGCATTAAAATTCACGTCAACTTCTGTTGCTCCCAGCACAACCACATCCAACATACTGGCGAAATTGCCTTTCCCATGCCAATTATAACTGGTGAATGGNGATGTNTTTACNTGACCATNGTTTTCTCTCATGGATCGTACNCCNTCCAGNTCAAATGTNTGCCCGTCTANAATANAATCCGNNAGACCTNCCTCNAGCATTTCCACAAGATATTTTGTAGAACCGCCGCGGATNAACCGTGCTTTAANGTNGGCATCTTTCATCATTTCCTTTAGATAGATTGCGAATGCCAGGGCTGTACCGCCCGCGCCCGCCTGAAAACTGAATCCTTCTTTTATGATCCCCGCTGCCTGGACAAATTTTGCTGCCATTTCAGCGATATGTAACCTGTCAGGTGCTTCTGTAAGTTTTGTTGTTCCGGATACTATTTTTTCCGGTTCGCCTACCTTNTCCAGCACCACTACAAAATCCACATTCTGGCCCTGGATCTGCCAAGGAATGCATGGAAAAGGAACCAGATTATCCGTTACCACAATGATCTTATCTGCATAGAGAGTATCCACCAGNCCAAAACCCAACAACCCGCAGGCCGATGGACCCCTGTCTCCCGTTGCGTTGCCGAATTCATCAGNAGTCGGGGCAGCAATGATGGCAACGTCAATGTGGACCTCTCCATCCTGCACGGCCTGCCAGCGTCCACCATGACTCCTTAAAACACCTGTTCCGCGCATCCCGCCCCGTGATGCAAAATCACCCAGCGGACCATTCAACGATCCTTCAATCCAGTCGATTGTTCCATTTTTAATATGATCAATGATTGGGTCGTGACAAGGAAAAGCTGCTGACGGAAACCACCTCAAACCTTTTACACCCATTTCAGCGGCAATNTCGAAAACCTGGTTCATGATTAGATCNCCATTTCGGAAATGATGGTGATTGGACACTGTCATGCCGTCTTTCAAACCTGCTTTTTCTATAGCTTCTTTCAGGGAACCGACTACTTTGTTGCCATCCATGGGATATTCGGCACAACTGCGGATTGGGGGTGCGGCTTTGCTGCCTTTCGGCAAATATTGTCCCACACCCTTAAACGGAACCTGTGGAACGCCGTTGATCTCNTTNGGGACCATCCGGCCAATGGTNTTCCGAACCAGTTTTGGTTTACTCATCNTCTTTCCAANTTTTAGNTAATAATCCTGATNCGATTGCAAGGTCTATGATTTGNGCTGCTTTCTTTACAACCGGGGCATCGATCATTTTACTGCCCAAAGATACTACACCCAACCCTTGTTTCTGGGCCTCATCAAACGCCAGAACTATTTTTTTCGCCTTTTCAATTTNATCAGTATCCGGCGCATACTCCTCATGGATTGGCTCAATCTGCCGCGGATGAATACAGCCTTTACCNTNGAAGCCAAGAGCTTTGGCCTCCCGGACGGAAGCGCGAAGCGCTTCCTCATCACCGATATCCACAGATACAGTATCAATGGCCTGCAGTCCCGCTGCACGGGCAGCGTTTATTACTGTACTCCTTGCAAAAAATGATTCTTTGCCTTCATCCGTCCGAACCGTGCCAATATCTGCCGTGTAATCTTCCAAGCCAATGGTCAAGGCCACGTTATTGGGTGATGCTTCGGCAATATCCAGGGCATTCATGACTCCCCTGGCACTTTCTATGATTGGCATTAGAAAAACAGGATCTTTACGACCGCAATTTTCCATAATCTGGACAATTTTATTATCCACTGCAACAAGCTGTTCCGCACTTTCCACTTTTGGCACAAGAATCAGGTGCACATTGTGCGGAACAACAAATTCAAGGTCTTGCAATCCCATTTCACCCTGATTGATGCGTATCATTCGCTCTGCACCTGAGAAGTCCAGCGTACGAAGTGCATTCCGAATAACAAATCGTGTAGCTTCCTTTTCNGACTGTGCCACAGCATCTTCCAAATCCAAAATGATCCCATCCGGTTTATATTTCATCGCATTCAGCATGAGCTTGGGCTGATTTCCCGGAACGTATAATCGACTGCGGCGGAAACGATCACGCATAGATTTCACCTCGCAATGGAGTACCATGGCGGATAGGGATTCGGTCGTTATTTTTGGATGGGCCATTTTGATCAATGCCTCGATTCGCGCTGAAATAACAAAAGGCAAAGCACCGAAATCTTCCAGCAGAAACTCACCGGAAGAAATTCCAAGATCCCGGCAAACAGCTTCCGCCTGGGAAAGAATCGTTTCCCTGGACAGAGTATCCACTTTACCGGATAGTTCGATTGACAAGGACTTTTTTGAAGGTGTATAACTTATGCGTACGTCAGAACGCGGTTTGTCCCCTTTGGGACCCACAATATATTCATATCTCATCGTAGGCTCATTGTGTAAGAATTCCGTCCAGAATTAAAGAATATGAATTTATTATAGTCCATTTCCCCCTGCAAGAAATCCCGATAAAATAGATCCTGATACTTTGATTCTCAAAGTAACCCATGATCAGCAAAAGAATACACGTCATTCCCGGCAATAATGAGATGATCGTGAATGGATACATCGATGGATTTTGCCGCTTCTTTCAGTTTTTTTGTAATGTTCAAATCCTCCTGACTTGGATTTGAGTTNCCGCTGGGATGGTTGTGGACAAAAACCAGCGCTGCNGCGTCATTATCCANTGCCTGTTTGATAACTTCCCTTGGATAAACCATCGAAGTGGAAAGACTCCCCTGAAAAAGTTCTTCCATTTTTATAATTTGATTGCGACCGTTNAAAAAAATCACTAGAAATATTTCCCGGTTTTTATCTCGGAGATTGTGTTTGAGATAATCCATGACTTCATCGGACGAGCGGATAAAATCCTTATTGATGACGCGATCCGACAGGAACCGTCGGGAAACAGCCTGGGTAATTTTGAGTCCGAATACATTTTTATCCCCAATACCCTTGATTTCTTTCAATTTTGATGGATCCGCTTCCAGAACAGCTTTCAAGGAACCAAATTTCTGCAAAGCATTTTTTGCAGACTGTTTGCAATCTTTTCGCGGTGTACCAAGAGTGAGCAGGAGTTCGATGATCTCGTAATCGTGAAAGCCGTCTAATCCACTTTTCAGGAATTTGTCCCGGAGACGCTGACGGTGGCCAGCATTTTTTTTCTCCGGAGTCACAGAGAAAANAAAGAATCTATTATTAACATTGTTACCCTGTACCCTCTGCGGCTATTTTTTCAATTTTTTAAGTTTGGACCTGAATTCACGTAATTCCCGTACGTTTCCAATCTCGATCTCGCCAGAATCCCATTTCAACTTGAAATCTTCTTCTGAATCGGATCCGCCCTGTTTCTGATATGAAGGATACAAATCGGCTTCAGCTCTTGGTTTGTTTTTATGCAATGTGGCGGTNATCTGGTATGCAACATCCTCCAGAATATCATCTACAACCCTGGGTGGGAGTTGTTTCTCCAACAGATTTTGTTCGATTCTGGAAAATCGCATACCACGGACAACATAATCCTGGTACGCTTCCCAGGCAAATGGAGCTACTGCCTTTACAGATTCCGCCATAGCATCAGAATAAACGCGAATCTCATACTGGGCGTGGCTGTCCGACCGCAGACCNATAAAGTGCAAAAGGTTATGTAAATCGTTCTTCCAATACCATTCGGTGTACAGGTTCACCGGTAAGACAGCCCGAGCCAATTCACGTGCAACACCTGCTTCATTGAGCTCTGCATACATGGCAAAACTTTTTTCAGATATTTCCTTGAAGTAATCCTGTACTTTCTGCTTTAGTTCAGCAGGTACTTTCCCCATTCGGCCTTGTTTATTCAAAGCTGACTGGAACTGAATATGTTCAGGGTCCGGATAATAAAATTCATCCCGTGCTTCTGAATAACGCAATGAATATTCATTAATGTTGGCTGTACGATGGCGCACCCATTGACGGGCCACAAAAATAGGCATCTTGCAGTGGAATTTGAATTCCACCATTTCGAAAGGAGTGGTGTGTCGGTGCCGCATAAGGTAACGGATCAATCCACGATCCTGGGAGACTTTACTCGTTCCCTGTCCATAACTTACGCGAGCGGCCTGAACAATGGCATCGTCTCCACCCATGGAATCCACAAGCCGGACAAATCCTTTATCTAAACATTTGATTGCATCTTCTGGTACTTGTGTCATTTTTCTAATTAGNAGTTAAAATATTAAACGTTTTATCTACAGCGTCAATGTCACCGGCAATTAGCCCCGGTTCAATCAACGTCCTTTCCTGATTGAAACTAACATGATTCCCTTTTAGGTCAATCAGCTTTCCCCCGGCTTCATTAATAATACAATTTCCGGCGCAAATGTCCCATTCGTTTTTCGGNCGNAACGAAGCGAATATATCTGCTTTNCCNGCTGCAGTGAGTCCAAGTTTGTATGCGACNGAACCTATGGCTCGAAGTTCGCCGAANGTTTCANGGTAAGGATCCCAGAGTCCACGGCGAGTTTCGGAACGACTATTGAGAATTACCATTTCCCCAACATCATCTTTCGTGGTGCACTGTATTGATTCTCCATCGAGTTGGGATCCTTCATCTTGTGCAGCCGAAAACATTTCTCCGGTTACGGGGTTATATAAAACACCTACGATGGGGGTTCCATTTTCGACTAAAGCAATACTCACCACAAAATGTGGGACGCCTTCAATGAATTCTTTGGTTCCATCCAACGGATCCACCACCCACACCCGCTTTTTGGTCAGCCTTTCCGGTGAATCTACTGTTTCTTCGGAGAGCCAACCATATTCTGGTCGCGCTTCGGTCAGAATTTCTCTCAGGCGCGTATCCGCTGCATTGTCAGCTGTGGTGACCGGATTATGGTAGCCTTTATCCTTGATTTCATAATCCGCTTTATAATAATTCAGGATCAACTCGCCGGCTTCAATGGCAGCTCCTTTAGCTAAAATCAAATCAGATTTCATGGGGTGAAAGTTAGGAGCAAAAGTTTTCTAGTTTTTAACTATTAAATTGACTGTTTCAACGAGAAATTGCTTTGCGCAGAAAACCGATGAATTCCGCCATATTTCCATATATTCCGTGACCAATATCCAGACATTGGTCAGACTTCAGATCATCTTCTATTATCTGCTTTCTTACAATAAAATCCTTATATCTCAGCCATTGGATCTGCGGGTGATCTTTCGAATAACCCTTTGGAGCCACTTTAAGCCTATCACCCTCCAGACTGCCGAATGTATCCGCAAATCCCTGGTTTTCCATAATCCTTTTGAATTGTTCGGGCCAACAGGTAATATAATCACGGATCGCCGCCAGCGTCACTTTATCTGGGTGCCACACACCCCCGGCAAAATAAGAATTTCCCGGTGCCACATGAACATAATATCCCGCACCCATACGCTTTCTTCCTCCAGGATTCATGCTGGCCCCAAACCATGGTTTATAAGGTGTCTTATCCTTGGCAAAACGAATATCCCGATAAATCCGGAACAAGCAGTCCTTAGGTTCGGTACCAATCATCTCTGCATCAAATTCTGAAATTCGAAATAGGAGCATGGCTACAAAATCGATGAAATTCTGCTGGGCATCCTTAAACCAGCCCTTATTGGCATGATACCACTCCCGGCGATTGTTCATTTTAAGGTCCGCCAGAAAATCAAATGTGGATTGGTCAATCATCGTTTTCCAAATATAATGAGTTTTTCACGATTCTTCCGGGGTTGAACTGATATTTCTGGAAATTCTTCCCTCTCAATAATCCAACCATTTTTAAAAATGGATTTCACATCGTCAATAGTTGTTCCCCATGGTGGACCCCCATCTGTGATTATCTTATCCAAGGGAAACCAGAGACCGATTAATTTTCCGCCTGGTTTTATAATTTTGCACATTAATCTTTCGTATTCCTGCCGCCGATTTGGGTTGATGGCACAAAAACAGGTTTGCTCAATCACATAGTCAAAAATATTGTCATAATTCGGTGTCAGGGAAAAAATATCAGACCGGAGTATCTGGACATCCGCATTTTCTTCTTCAGACTTTGCAGCCAACGCTTTTACTGCGGATGCTGCAAAATCGACTCCTGTAACCTCAAATCCTCTATGGGCAAACATGACCGCATCATGCCCAGATCCACATCCAGCGATGCACACCTTTCCGGGAATTAATTCATTAGCAATAGATTCAAAAACTGGTGTTACACCGCCCAAGTCCCATCCGGCATCATCAGCCAGGTATATATCTTCCCAAAATTGGGCTCTATCTTCTTTATACATTACAATATTTTCATATCCATCCGTTTTTCCACCACCTGATCATCTTTGAGAAATACTTTATAAACATGGGAATCAGGATAAAATTGAACAGATTTTGAATATTTTCCTTCCTTGAAATGAACCGCTGCACCGCCGTCTATGGCATATCCAGGCATGGATTTTCCTTTTTTTATAAATTCATGCACATTGGAACGTCGATCCACTTCTTCCTGGTAGTGGGGGCAGCACATTCCTGGAAGAAATCCCAAACATTCCATCACATTCAAATTGCTGACCCAGGAATCCGTTATGCCCTGCTCAAACCAGCAAATGGCTCCAGCACTTACACCGCACAGGATTTTCCCTTTATTATATGCTTTGTAAAGGAGTTTATCCAGTTTCCATCCCCTCCATACCGCCAGCATGCTTTTGGTATTTCCTCCGCCTACATAAATCACATCTGCTTTATTAATAATGCCGTCCAGTCTTGGAGTTCGTTCAAATAGAGTGACATGGTTTGGTTCACAGTTCAGACTGGAAAAACATGTATAAAAATTGACAATATAACTTTTATCTTCTGCGCTGGCTGTAGGGAGAAAAAGAATATTTGGATTTTCTTTTCCAGTCTGCCCCAGAATATATTTTTCAATTTTATTGTGCTTGGGGTTGCGGCCAAACCCGCCGCCGCCGATAGCAATAATATGCCTTATGTTCATGATTTCTCAGATAAGTTTAACATGGGATATATCTGCAGCCTGAAAAAAGACGACTGTTTGATCCAATCTATCTGAAAAGAATTTAAGCAGA
>PBRL01000076.1 GCA_002725925.1 Chloroflexota bacterium | reverse complement strand
CACCTGCTGATCATCCACGGAATGCAGGACGATGTGGTGCCATTCAAGACGACGGTGGTGCTGGCGGAAGAGTTGATGCGCTTAGGCAAGGACTTTGATTTCGCCTTCGCTCCCGGGGCAACCCATGGCTGGACACGCCCGACCCACTATGCACGCTACCTATTTGGCAAGCTCGTAGCTCACTTCGATCGGTATCTGGAACCGGGGTCTCAGTAGCTCGCAGTGTAGACTGGTAACGAAGTGAAGATGGAGCGTAGTTTTTTTTGTGAGGACTGATGGGTAGATTTCAGCTAGGCATGGAAATAAGATTTTTCTATATAACATTTATTATCTTATCAATATATTCTGTTGAAGCTCAAAACTCTTATTCCTTGAACTTTGATGGAGAAGCTGACTATGTCGAAGTTCCTTATGGCTCCGCAATGATTGCTAATGCCGGACAAATAACCCTGAGTGGATGGGTATATCCACGAAACACAAATTCTGGATGGCCTGATTTTGATGCTTTTTTTGGTTTCAGGAATGAATCCGATGCTGATTTCTATCTTCTGCAGCTTGATAATTACAAAGTGGAAGGCCGGTTACGAGTAACTGGAAATGTGGCATATACAGTTGTGACAGCTGCAGAATCCATTAGTCCCGACACATGGTATCATCTTGCCTTAACCTATGATGGCGCTAATTTATTTGTTTATATAAATGGTATTGAAGCAGGGTCAACAGAAGCATCCGGGCAAATTATCAATGAAAATGTATCTTTAACAATTGGCAGGCTGGTCTTCCAAACCACGAACTTTGACCTGGATGGCCAGGCGGATGAAGTGAGCCTCTGGAACATTTCCTTGACAGAACAGCAAATTCAGGATTATATGTATGCCGATTTGACCGGTGAGGCAGGTCTGGTCGGTTACTGGAATTTCAACGAAGGCGCCGGAGACATAGCCAATGATGCGGGCGGAAACGATAATGATGGTTTGATCAATGGTGCTGCCTGGAGTACGGATATTCCATTTACAGGCGGGGGCCAGTGTGACAGCAGTGAAGTTGAATTATGGAATCAGTGTTATTCAATAGAAAATACTACTGAATTGGATTTATCTAATAGGGGACTAACCGGAGAGATACCCCCGGCGATTGGAAATCTCACAAATCTGACTTATTTGGATTTACAGTGGAATGACCTTACAGGTTCCATTCCTCCAGAGGTTTGGAATCTGACCAATCTGATTCATCTGGGTTTAGGCACCAATGAACTCACAGAATCCATTCCTCCAGAGATTGGAAATCTGACCAATCTGACCAGTTTACATTTAAACAGTAACAGCCTCACAGGAGCGATACCTGAGAGTATATGTGGTCTAGATTTGAATTGGAGCAGTTCTTCTGATTTCAATATTTCCAACAACCAGCTCTGTCCACCCTATCCGTCATGTGTCGAAAATTATGCAGGAGAACAAGACACCGATAATTGTAC
The DNA here is from genome assembly GCA_002725925.1 of Chloroflexota bacterium. Lineage (GTDB taxonomy): Bacteria > Chloroflexota > Dehalococcoidia > Lucifugimonadales > Lucifugimonadaceae > Lucifugimonas. The sequence goes on along the minus strand of PBRL01000076.1, from coordinate 7,402 downwards.
CCAGGCCGCAATCGCAGATGAAACAATCCCAATCACCTACAGCATTTACAACGCATACCCCAACCCATTCAACCCATTCACAACTCTCCGCTATGATCTTCCAGAAGATGCCATGGTCAATATCACTATCTATGATATGATGGGAAGGAATGTTAAAACTATGGTGAACAGCCAGCAGAATGCCGGGTTCAAATCAATCCAGTGGGATGCCACCAATGATGCCGGGGCACCAGTATCAGCAGGTCTATACTTATATACGATAGAGTCAAAGCAGTTCAGGCAGACCAAGAAGATGGTATTGTTAAAATAGGTTTACCCTTTTCACAACATTGAGCCCCGCATCCGTGGGGTTTTTTGTTTGTGGGGGTGGTGGTAGATTTATTTAATGATTAACCGTATCATACTACTACTATTGTTTATTGGATTGGTAAGTGCCCAACCTACCTACGAATTCGAGATCATTTCCATTCCGAGTATGGAGACACCTTTAAGAATGAATGGTGCTGGAACAAAGATCGTAGGAACAAATTTTGGTGGTCAAGCTGTGTATTGGTCGGATTCTACAGGAGTGCAGGTCTTGGGAATAGGTGAACTGTGGGGTATCTCAGAGAATAACAGAATATTCGCTGAACTGGAAAATTCCGATGGAAACTGGGAGGCGGCACTGATCGAAAATGGAGAAACAACCTTTCTTGGAAATATCGGCGGTGGAAATACCTGTGATGCTTTTTATAGTCATGGACTGGGCATCAGTACAGATGGTTCAACAGGGGTTGGGATGGGTTGGATCAATTGTGGCACATCTGCTTTTTATTGGACAGATGAAGATGGCATCGTTGAATTGGGGCAATATCAGGGCAATAGCACAAAAGCCCAGGCTGTTTCAGGAGACGGACAGGTGATCGGAGGCTGGGCACAAACATCCAACCGGTCATCATGCCTCTGGGATCGTGACGGGAATATCACACTTTTAGGCTCGCTTCAGGTTGGCAATGATTATGGTGAAGTACATGTCATTACTCATGATGGAACACAAGTAGGCGGCTATTGTGCGGGCAGTACTGGGAATAATGTTGAGGGCTATATCTGGACAGCCGCAGGAGGTATCACAGGGCTGGGAGTTCCTTCAAACTCTGCTGCAACCAATGTGAGCCGGGTTTTTGATTTATCTGAGAACAACGTGGCCGTTGGAGAATATTTAAACCAGACGCCTGTTTTCTATCAGGCATGTATTTATACTCAGGAAACCGGCGAGTTTGTAAACCTGCGTAATTACCTCCTGGGCCTGGGGATGGTAGAAATAGCAGACTGGGATCTGCATAGAGCTCTATGTGTCTCCGATGATGGTAATACCATTGCTGGTTATGGAAAGGACCCGTCTAATAACTGGACGGGATGGGTGATTCAAGTCATCCAGGGCGAAGCACCGGGAGATGTATTACTGGTTCCTTCGGAGTATGCAACTATCCAGGAAGCGATCAATACATCAGAAGACCGGGATACAATTTTAGTGGCCCCGGGTACTTACCAGGAAAATATCAATTATAACGGAAAAAATATCGTCATTGGGTCTTACGCGCTTTCGTATGGAAGTCACGAAACCTTTATGAACCAAACCATCATCGACGGAAGTGGAAATGGCAGTGTAGTCACACTGAATTCCGGGGAAGATTCCAGCGCTGTACTTTATGGGTTTACGATCCAAAACGGAAATTCGGAGTACGGTGGCGGCATCATGCTTGAATCAGCCGAGCCAGCCTTAAGATATTTATTGATCCAAAATAATACAGCTAATTATGGGGGTGGTGTTTCGGCACGATATGAAGGTGAACCGGTATTCAATTTTGTGACTGTACAAAACAATACAGCCGGGCAAGGAGGCGGCATGCGTTTAAAAGATGATTCTGATGCTTGGATCAATAATTGTACCATAAGTGGAAATGTATCGACTGGTGAGGGCGGAGGTATTTACTGTAATAATGCCAGTCCATCACTATTTGGGACATTAATTGCCAATAATTCAGCTGATGAAGAAGGAGATGGAATCTATCTGATGATCAATTGTTCCCTTTCGATCAACACATCAACCATTGTTAACAATGGTGCTGAAAATTCGGGGACAGGACTCTATTGTATCACAAATTGTAACACCAGTATCTACACTTCTGTTTTCTGGGGACATGGTGGCCCAGAGATCGAATTTGATTCAACTAGTAGCCCAAATACCATCAATACCCAATTTTCAATTTATGAAGGAGGCATTTCAGGAATAGAAACAAATGGAAATGGGGAAGCCTACTACATGGATAATAGTGATGAAGACCCCTTGTTTTGTGATCCGGATAATGGAAACTATATGGTTGCATCAAATTCACCTTGTTTATTGATCCAAGGTCAAATTGGTGCGCTGGGTGTAGGCTGTGATGAAATACTACCCATAGTAAAAGATTTAGTTCTCCAGGTATTCACCCTACATCAGAACTACCCCAACCCATTCAATCCAAATACAACACTCCGCTACGATTTACCTGAAGATGTCATGGTCAATATCACCATCTACGACATGATGGGCAGAAGGGTCAGCACACTGGTCAGCAGTAAGCAAAGAGCCGGACACAAGTCCGTGCAATGGAACGCCACTAATGATGTTGGGGTACCTGTTAGTGCTGGTATGTATTTTTATGCAATCCAGACCAGTGATTTTCACCTGGTTAAAAAAATGATTTTATTAAAATAACCTTAAAATTTTACTATTAATAATGCTCCCCATACTTGAAAAGCTGAAAAAAAACAAGATTGACAAGATCAAACTGGGCATCTTTGATGTAGACGGTGTCCTGCGGGGGAAATACATCAATATGAAGAAGTTTGCATCGGCGCTGGAAAAGGGCTTCGGCTTCTGCGATGTGGTCTTCGGGTGGGATATCGCAGATGAGCTGTATGATCAGCCCACGGTCACCGGCTGGCACACCGGCTTTCCCGACGCCCCGGCAAAGATTGACGGCAGCACCTTCCGGAAAATCCCCTGGGAACCGGGCACGGCTCTTTTTATCGCCGATTTCGAATTACCCAATGGCAGCCCTTATCCCGCCTGCCCCAGGCAGCTCTGTAAAACTGTCCTGAATAAAGCCGATGCCATGGGTTATGAGGTCAAATCTGCCTTTGAATATGAGTTTTTTCTCTTTGATGAAACGCCCCATACCGTTCGTGAAAAAAATTACGAAAACCTGACCCCGTTCACTCCGGGCATGTTCGGTTATTCTATACTGCGCAGTTCCGTTCACAGCGAATTGTATCATGATTTGATTGATACCTGCCGGGAAATGGATATGGAACTGGAAGGCGTCCACACCGAAACAGGACCAGGCGTTTTAGAAGCCTGCGTCTCCGTTGACAGCGGGCTGGCAGCAGCAGACAAAGCGGCCCTGTTTAAGACCTTTGCCAAGGCCCTGGCACAGAGATGGGAACTTATGGCCACTTTCATGGCCAAGTGGTCGCCAGACTATCCGGGCCAGAGCGGTCACCTGCATCAGTCCCTATGGCATAAAGACGGCAGCAGCGCTTTTTACCATGATACGAAGGTACATCATATGAGTGATACTTTCCGCCATTACCTGGCGGGGCAGCTCAGCCTTCTGCCGGAGGTGCTGCCCATGATCGCCCCCACCGTCAATTCCTATACCCGTATGATCAAGGGTTTCTGGGCACCCACCCATTCCAACTGGGGCCTGGACAACCGCACCTGTGCCATCCGGGTTATCCCTGGCTCANCGAAAAGCCACCGCCTGGAATACCGCATTTCCGCCGCCGANGGAAACCCCTACCTGGCANTGGCTGCTTCCATTGCCTGCGGGCTTTACGGCATTGAGCACAAACTTGAGTTGCCTCCCGNGGTGGTGGGGAATGCCTATGACCTNAAAACTTCACCAGAAAATGCAAAACTGCCAGACACACTGGAAAAATCGACCGCAGCGTTTCATCAAAGCAGTGTCATGCGGGAATTATTCGGGACCGGGTGGGTAGACCACTTCAGTTTGACCCGGAAGTGGGAGGCCCAATGCTATAATGAACAGAAAAAGGGTGACCCCGACTGGCACTGGATGCTGGACCGTTATTTTGAGANTATTTAGGATATACCGCAGATGATGGAGATGCTTTTATCCGGCATGCTCCCGTCGGGCCCTGTCCGCCTGTATGCGGCGCGTGGGCGAAAATGAAAATTATACCTCCATTTTTATTATTGATTACACTTTCCTGGTGCTGCCAGGGAAACGGCAGTTCAGATAATTCCCTGCAGGAAGATGCATTGTTTACAACAAANCTGGATTTACCAGATAGATCCGCCAATGCGTACAGCGGGACTGATCTGGTCCAAATATTGACACCCTTAAGCCTGCGGGAACGTGAAGAAAGAATTTATTCTGAAATCATNTCTGGAAATATTCCGACATTTCTTCGTCAGTTAAAGTCCGTATCTGCGTCGGTTGGNACGGGGAACNCGACCTGGGAATTAATCTTTTATGTCACTGCGGATTATATGGCAGTNGGCGGNGATGAAGATTATTTTTTGATCCCTATGACACCCATCCTTGCCCAGGAAATTGCTGATGCCCTTGGACTCATTATGATCACCCGTAAAATGGTGAATGATATTTGGCTGCAGGCAGACTTACAACTGGAGCCTATACCCATCGATCCAAGTCCGGAAATGGTCACTATTCCTGTATTTGCTGACCATAATGAACTGGTATGGTTGCAGCGGCAGGATAAGATAGATCCGTTTCCGCTGGGATCTATGGTTGGCGGGCATAAAAAGGATGTGGTTTTATCCAATCGTATATCAGAGAACCAGGATAAAGTAGTGATCTATGGCTGGCACAGGACCAATGGACAGCCGATCCAGCCCTTATATTCAGGCCATATAAACTGGTATGCGGATTACAGTCATGGTATCCGCTTTGCCCTTGCGAAATGCAGTGTCAACGGGGAAGAGAGAAGTGTGAGTGACCTGCTGCAGAATCCTGATCTCTATCATTTGCTGAGTGATGAAGATGGTCCCATGATCATGACCCGGTATCCCATGGACAAATCGTCTTATCCTTAATTGGACAGCAGATGATTTTCCATATTGGTAATAAGTGGTGTTTTTTACAGGGGCAATGAGGGTAGATTAGGCAAATGATTAACTACACCAGAATTTTATGAATAATTTATTTAATGCATACGGAAAAATAACCAGGTGGCCTAAAAAGCAGGCTGATAAAAAAAGCGTAATAGAATTTTTAGCAGCAAAGTTTATATTTGATAAAATATATACTGAAAAAGAAGTGAATGGAATAATCCAACAATCTCACTTATTCCAGGATATTGCATTGCTGAGAAGAGAACTGATATCAAGGCGATATTTAGCTAGAAAAGATGATGGTTCAGAATATTGGAAAATAACAGGGCAATAGGTACCGGCCGTGCGCGCAATAATTACCCTTATCTCACCGCTGCTCATGGGCATGATCACACTCCTGACCGGCCAGGGCGACCCTGACCCTGCCAGGTTCGCGAAAAGCCCCGACGGCGATGAGGTCTATATTGAGTCATTTGAATACTGGGATGAGAAAAATTCAGTTCCGGATGACGCTGTGCTGTTCGTGGGCAGTTCCAGCATACGGAAGTGGCCTACATCCAGGTATTTCCCTTTTGTGCCGGTGATTAATCGCGGTTTTGGCGGCTCCCATATTTCGGATGTGAATTATTATTTAGATAAAACGGTACTGAAATATGCGCCCCGGGCCATCGTGCTCTATGCCGGGGACAACGATATCGCAAGCGGGAAAAGCGCCCTGCGCGTATTTGAGGACTATAAGAGTTTCGTTGCCCGGGTCAATGAGAAACTGCCGGATACACCCATTATATTTATTCCCATCAAACCCAGCCTTAGGCGCTGGTCTTTCTGGCCGGTTATGGAAAAAACCAATACTTTGATCAAAACCTACGCCAAGAAGTATCCTGCGCTGTATTATGCGGATACAGCCACACCCATGCTGAACGCGGCAGGGCAGCCGAATCCCGCTCTTTTTGTGTCCGACAGCCTGCACCTCAGCCAGCATGGGTATGACCTCTGGAGCGCAAGACTGGAACCGGTCCTGAAACAGGCTTTGCAGGCCGTCAAATAGCCACCCAATTCCCAATCAACAACATGGGGATAAAAAAGCAAAAATTCGCACTGTTTAAACACATTCATATTGCCCTGATTGCAGGGGGCTTATTACCCGGGTGTGCGGGTACGGTATTCAATCCCTACCTGGAAGATATGTACGGTGTGAAAAAACACATGGTAANTGATGTTGTTGTTTTATTGGACGTTAAAAAAATACCGGACGAGGTCAATACATTTGAATTTAAATTTTATGAACCTGTACTGGCAGCGGACCCGGTGCGAAAGCGGGCCCGGGAACGGACAATCAGCGCTTATTACAACCAATTCAGGGACCGGAACAGCCTTGGCCGTGAATACCATAATATCCGCGCTGTACGAAATACTAATACAGAGTTAGAATACTATTATATANTAACATANAGTGATTCATCTAAAGTAGNTNATNNAAAAAGAANAGAACCAGGCCTGATCCCTTTTGATNCTTTATTGAAGCCTGACNTGTAAAACAGGGGNATNNGNGCTGCAATTATACATAATATGTTTNGTNNCTTNTNNGCTAAANNCTTGTAATTATGNAACCTATANAAATANNTATCTNGAAANACGCCTGCCNNCTGCNNCTGGNCGGNNAGGAAAAAACNGNAAAAACTNANNTATTANTGTAATATTATTTAAANCAATATGATACAGTACATAATCATCCTTTAAATCGACAGACAACCTCTATTTCAACCTGCAATGCATCTTTTATTTGTATTGCGATGCCAGGGAGGGCCTGGAAAGGCTTCTTTGTTCCCGAAAGTCCCGTTAGATTTACAGCCGTTTAAGGGAGTACGATATGAAAGAATACAGCGTCGGCCTAGTCACAGGTATTCTGCTGAGCGTGAGCTGCATGTTATTTATTTCTGCTCAAAGCAGTTACCAGCAGTTATCCCTGGGGGAATTAACAGTAAATCAACTATCAGTAAAGAACGATCAGGGGGAAACCTTGTGTACGATTGGCGGCAAGGATGCGGGCATATTGACACTGTACAAGAATACTGAGCCTTTTGCCGTTTTAGATGCCGAGGGCGGTCAATCCGCTTCCCTGAGCCTCTACAATACCGGTAAACAACACTTGATCCAGAGCCGGATCGCTGATGGAAAGTTCCAGTCCTTTGACGGGAATGGCACAGCAGCAGCTATAATCGGGATCGACGATAACCTTGGCGGCATGTTGGCCATCAGGGATAAAAATGATTCCCTCGC
>PBRL01000072.1 GCA_002725925.1 Chloroflexota bacterium | reverse complement strand
TAATCAAGACTTCATAGGGTATGTTTTTCTCATCCAATGCATCCATCAAAGTTTCAGCCTGTTCGACTCTAACGTTATAATCCCGCCTGCCATGAACTATGAATAGTGGCGCTTTAATTTTATCCAGGTGAAAATTTGGGGAGGTTTTCTTTAATTGATCAAGGTCTTTTTTTGGATCTAGTACATGATTATGAAACCATCTTTTCGCTCTATCAACCCACCTACCATTTTGCTCGTACAGCATCTTTATATCCCAGATTCCAACATAATTCACAGCGCATCGATAGAGCTCCGGTGTTAATGTAATCCCTGCCATAGTTGCATAGCCTCCATAACTGGCACCATAAATACATACATGCTCTGGGTCCGCGATACCTTGTTCCACTGCCCAATAAACACCATCACTGATATCATCCTGCATTTCCAGACCCCATCGCTTGTACCCGATTCTTTCAAAGCGTTTACCGTAGCCTCCTGAGCCCCTGAAATTAATCTGCATGACCGCGTAACCTCTGTTAACAAAAAATTGTGTTTCTCCGATGAATCTCAATTGATCCTGGATACCAAAAGGTCCACCGTGTGGGTTGATAATCAGTGGTAGGTTCTTGCCATTGCTATCAACGGGTAAGCTTAAAAAACCATGGACTGTTTCCCCGTCCCTGGCTGTGAATGAAATGGGTTTCATTTCAGCCATGGTTTTAGGATCAATCCAGGGTCTTCTTGAACCCAAATAAGTAATCGTATTCTTGCCTTGGTCGTAGAGATAATAATCTCCAGGATTTCTATCATCAGCAATGGAGAGGATCATTTTTTGTTGGTCATCACTCATGGATCTGATCCCAACAAAATCAACGCCGAATGAAACATTAAGGTTCTCAATGATATTTTTCCATTTTTCATTAATAAAATGCCGTTTGGGTTTAGTGTCTATATCGTTATAGACAATGGTGATGGCCTCCCCATAGTCAGTTAACCCTAACCGAGTGACATCTGTACCTTCATTTTCAAATAAGTCTTCAATATCGCCAGTCTCAGGATCAAACACACCAATAGAATAAGTATCGCGACCCAGGTTTGAAGTAACATATATTTTTTTATTGTCTTCTGTAAAACCAAGCTGACCCCAGCCATTTTGTAACCCCTCAAAACGATCAACCTCCCGCCATTCCGAGTCCTCATTTTCTCTATAGATAATCTGGGTTTCATAGTTAAGAGAATTTTCATCCTGCATTGCTGCCAACCTGACAACACCGTTATTATCAACCCCCCAACCGATAATTGGCCCGGGTTGAGATAAAACCCGACTAAACTTACCGGTGTAGACATTCATTTTATAAACATCTAGGTAGTAGCGTTTGCGATCGTTCCGTGCCACTAAAATATGTTCCGGATCCTCGGGTAATCGATGCAGTGTTAGGGTGTTTATAATTTTATGGTTGGTCAATGCATCTGTGGGCTCCACCAGTTGCTTGTCTTTGGTTCCATCTTTATTTACCGCATAAATTCCGATGGAATCTATAAAGCCTGTCATATCGTTGAGTTCATCCCCACCAGTTTCAAAAATAATTCTTTCATTATTGGCCCAATAAAAATCAGAGACATTCTGACTTCTGAGCTGAGTCACACGCACACTATTACATTGTCCATAGTTGCCTTGTTGACAATCCGGATTTGGATCACCCAGCCAAATGACTACAATGTTGCGTCTACTGAGATCACAGAAATGAACTCCTTCCTCAGATTGTATTAATTTTTTCTTAACCGTTTTTAGTAATTCTGGATTGTTAGATAGATTCTTATAGCCTTGTTTTTTTAATGCCTCTATTAATTTCTTTGTTCTCTGTTTGCAGACTTTTTGGGTTTCTTCGTTGATGTTAAAAGGCAGCAGTGCTGCTAGGTACTCCCCATCTGGAGATAGCTGAGGATAGAGCATCTGTGGGTCTTTGAAAAAATGCTCTACTGGAAATTGCTCAACGGCAAATGTATTTGAGTTAACAAAAATAATCAACAATACAATTAAAACCCTCATTTACAACCTCTAAGTGTTTGTAAGATGGTAAAACCATATCTAAAATTCTCCTAAAGATCTAGTTGCTTCAAAGAAAATTAGTTAACATTTATCCATGCTACATTTACCCAAGATAATATTTTTATTTTTAGTTTTTTTATTATCACCAGCGTTTGCAGAAATGGAGTCAACCGAATGCAAAATCTTGATTGAGAAAAACCAGTGCATGGAGGCGATCAGGATTTGCAAGAATGCAGCAGAACAAGGTGATGCCAAGGCCCAAACACTCCTTGGATTTTTATATTCTGGAACATCGAATGGTGATTTTCGAAAAAATTATAAGGAGTCGTTTCGTTGGATCAGCCTCGCTGCTGAACAAGATTTCACTAAAGCTCAACTTGCTATGGCAGAAATGTATATGGGAGGGGAAGTGGTTCCTGAGAATGCCAAAAAGGCTAAAATATGGTATGAAAAAGCAGCTGAAAAAGGAAATTTAGATGGCATCAATGGTCTAGCAAGATTGTATCGTTATGGCACTGGAGTTAGAAAAGACTATGAAAAAGCCTTTGAGCTTTATCAGCAAGCGGCACTACAGAATCATACAAGATCTCAAGTTGGAGTCGGATTATCCTATAGGGATGCAAAAGGAGTGAAGAAAAATGTCATCAAAGCCTATGCTTGGCTGTCATTAGCTGCTGAAAGGATGGATGACCGGGCGCTGAAAGACTTACAAAAACACTGGGAAAATGAGAGAGAAGATATGGATAAAACAATTCCTCAGTGCAAATATGTTTTACGAACCGACAAAATGGCTGAGATATTTGCGGTTGGTTACGCTAAGAGAGCCTTGTTCGACTTGAAACAGAGAATGGGTCTCAAGCAAATCAAGAAAGCCAAAGACTTGGCAGTTCAGCTGCGCGCAGAAATCAGCCCGTAAAAAAAGAGCGGGCATATTGCCCGCTCTTATGATCGAACTATTCTAAAAAATTAGAGATCTTGCTCGTATCGGAGGTAAACCGTTCTACCCATGGTGTTGTAAAGGGTGAAATCAAATGGTTCCCAACCATACCAATCAGAGTTCTGTTCAGGCTCTTCATTCNCGATGTTCATGACACCNAGTGCTACTGANGCATCCCATGGGAGTTGATATCCGATTTGAAGACTCATTTCCATGTGGCTGCCTACAGCATANTTAGTACCACCGTAGTCCTCATCCTGACCTGAAAGATAATAACCCATTAATGCGGCGTTCCAGTCACCTTTACCCCAATAAATATGAGGGTTAATTCGGAGATCAGGTAGTCCTAACTCTCCTTGATATTCATTTTTAGGGCTTGATTCATAAGTCTGCACAATATACTTGGTATATTTTGCAGCAATCACTCCGATTTCAAATGTACCTGCATTTTCAGTATCAATATTATAGGTGATCTCAAAGTCAAGACCTTCAGCTTCAACTCCGGCAAAGTTGTTATATTGTAATGATACGTAGTTTACGGTTCCGTCAGCACACTGATCAGCAGCGGTACAACGAACAACGTAGTTCGTTTGACCGGCAGCTTCCGCCGCAAACTCACGATTGAGGCTCGAGGTTGAGATCAAGTTGTTGTACTCGGTGTGCCAAAAGCCCAATGCAAAGTTTAATTCAGGCAACGGACTTACAACAAAACCAAATGTGTAGTGTTCCGATTGCTCAGGCTCTAGATTTGGGTTACCACCGTAGAGTGCACGNTATTGTGTTGCTGTACAATCAGCGACACCGCTAGCACAACCTGTAATATCTATACCACTTGGGAAACTTTCTGACTTGTTGCCNTAGAGTTCATCCATTGCTGGAGCACGGAAGCCTTCACCATAGGTGCCTCTCAGCATAATCCAGTCTATAGGTTTGTAAGACATGGTTAATTGTGGTGAGAAGTTGCTGCCAATACCCGNTGTNCTGTAGTCGTCATAACGACCAGCAAGGCTGATATTNAGATTATCCAATACTGGCATACCNACTTCGAAGAAAACAGATTTTCTGCTTCTATCAGCTTGGATATTGTCACCCCCGGCTGTTCCTGCTATGAGCAGAGCATTCGATGCAGGGTCATTCATTTGACTAAAAGACAAATGAGCATATTCAGCACCGACAACCATACCCACAGGTCCACCAGCCATTTCACCGATATCAAGCTTGGCAATGAAATCACCTTGCGTCCGTTTCAAGTCAGCTTGATAGAGTTTGGTGTGATTGAGGGTTTTCATCAAGGACTGGCTGAAGTTGCCATTCACGTCCCAGAGGTCGAGAGATTCATCAGAAATTCTTGCTTGCAACAGAGGCGAGTTCACCAGGTTTTGAGTCATGTTGTCAATGTCGTTATTGACTATTTGAACGTTGGCTTCCCATGCCAAACCACCAGCGGTATCCAGCACTCCAGAAAGGCCAAGTCTTAAGTCTTGGATGTCTGATGTCACAGTATTGTCACGGGTGCCATTTGGAACTGTGCGCATATANAACAAGGTTGTGTCTACCCCTGGGCAATACCCTGGGTAAANANTTGCACAGAACGCATCATAAGTATCGTAACCATACGATTGAGCGATCCCGTTATTGATGGCCGCAGGGTCAACACCATAAGCTTTCATGGGGTGATTTGCATTATCCCAAGCAACTGTTGGCACTGGNTGTGTNACCGGGGTNCCNGCAAATCTTGAATCAGCATCATTTTGGGAAATCATCAATACAGCGAATCCATCAANATTAGGTGTCACTTCAAAAGTCGATTTCAACAAAAACGAATTTCGTTTGGNGCGTGGAATAGATATGATGTCCTGAGCAAAATCATAGCCACATCGGCCATTGAAACCACCATTTTCTGCNCCGGATCGTCTGTAAGAATTTGGCCAGTCAGAACTGCTGTTGGAACCAGTNTCAGCATTACTGCCCACAGGTACTTCAGGACAACGCGGATCAACAAGCCAGACATTTTCATCAAGTCCAATTGAAGCTATGCCTNCATGATAATAATCATTCGTGCCTGNATAGCCCAATGCAGAGCAATGAACATTGTAGCCCGCATAGCTGCACCAATCGTCAGTATCTGGATTGGTATAAACAACCGCACTACCAGGGTAGCCAAAACTACTCAAATAGCCGTAGTNATAGGCATAATCNGCATAATCCAATTGATTGTAATATTGTGGTCTTCGATCATAGTGTTGTAAGGTAAAGTAAATATTGCCTCTTGAATTAGAAACACCACCGGTAATATTGGCTCTGGTATATTCTGCTCCAACATTTGGGCGACCTGCCGTCACTGAAACTTCCATGCCATCAAAATCCCTACGAGTGATGATATTGATAACACCGGCAATCGCATCAGATCCATAAATAGCTGAGGCACCATCACGCAGAATTTCAATTCGATCTACAATAGAGGTAGGTATTTGGTTCAAGTTCTGAACAGCGCCTCCAGATCCTCCTGTTGACGCGATTCTTCGTCCATCAACCAACACCAAAGTTCTTTGAGAACCCAAACCACGTAATGAAACTTCATTTACAACAGCCTGACCGTTGGCATAACCTGAAGTTTCCCTAAACGATCCAAACGAGTTGAAAGGAGTGGACTGTAACACTTCTGCAACTGTTGCCATACCTGACAATGCAATTTGTTCGCGAGTTATAACTGTGACTGGGNTTGCNGTTTCGANATCNANNTGNTTCAGTCGAGANCCNGTTACCTCAATTCTTCCAAGCTCAGCTGCCTCTTCATCTTCATCTTGAGACCATGCGGGNACAGCGAATAACATCACCGACAGCCCCAAAGCTAGATAGGTATTAAAACCTTTTCTTAATGACCTTTTTTCCATTCTTTTCCCCCTCTGTTTGCAGAGTGATAATCAATAAATATTATTTTGACGAATCAGCTGTACTAGCAATCCTGAGCAAATTCCCCAACATTGTAAGATATTGTTAATGATATGCTTTATTTAAGCAAGTGAAATATGCTGATGAATATCCTGCTCCAAAGGCTTAATATTGCATAAATGAGTGTTCTTCCATTAGATATAGTTGTAATAAAACAACACATAAATGGTTATGGGTTCAATACATTATTGCTGTACATATATAAAAAGTCGTATTTCATATCAAAGTCAGTCGGGTTATGATTAACACCCTTTCCGATTTGATTGAGGAATTATTGCAATGAATAAGCGTTTCAGTTCTCTAGTATTTTTATCTGTTCTAATTGCAGCCGGTTATACTTTTCCGATTGATGCACAAACTATGGAAGAGAGACTAGTAGAGTGCTCCGAAATACAAGTGTCCCTGATTAGGCTGCAATGTTATGACCGTTTAGCAAAAGCACCCAATAAGCCTCAGACAAAACAATCAACTAAAGCAAAACAATCAACCAGGGCAAAAAAATCGACCAGGATCAGGAAAAGATTGGGTAGAAACAAAGACAAGCAACAAGAACAAGCAAGTGATCAATCAACTGCTAGGGAAACATCCAGTGAACTGGTTGCTCAGGAGCAGCAAGAATCCTCTGTATCAGGAAACAAAACACAAAGTGGATTTGGTGATGAGACCATGCCCAATGCTGACAGTGATCCAAAACCAGGTCAAATTACCAGTCGCATTATAGGCGAGTTTGGAGGATGGAACGGCGAGACAGTTTTTGAGCTAGAGAATGGTCAGGTTTGGCAACAGTCCAGCAATGGTTTATTAATAGTTAAATTGACCAATCCGAGGGTTACCATCAAGAAGGCTAGGTTCTCATATAAACTCAGTGTGGAAGGGTACAATGCCAGCGTCAGTGTTCGTAAAATAAAATAAAAAAATACAATAGAATCATATAAATGTGATATGAATTGGATCATTTTGTTAGCGTTTGCATTTCTGGCCCTTATAGGTCCTTCAATCTGGGTTAAAAGAACTATGTTGAAATACAGTGAGCCTAGTGATCGTTACCCATTCACTGGGCATCTTTTTGCTGAAAAACTACT
>PBRL01000034.1 GCA_002725925.1 Chloroflexota bacterium | reverse complement strand
TTTAAGATTATTGGGATTTCTATGAGTCCCGTTTCAGCTGGGCCGTCCGGCATTTCGACGTCGCGCGTTACTTCTTTTACAATATCTGAGCCCGAGCCTACAGAGACGATACCCTCTTCTGCTAGGGCTGTTGCTGTGGCGTTGCGTTCTTCTATGACTTTGTCCGCCTGACTGCCTTTTGCGATCTTTACCTGGACGTCATCGGGGTTTTCGCCTGCTGCGAGTGCTACTTCACGGGTAGCAGCCAAGTTATCGATCTTATTTTGTGCCCTGGTGGTTTTAACGATTTCGACGGTTGTGGGCCCGGAATAACACGAAGCCATCACAGCGGAAAGAATAAATGCTCCGCTAAGTACCAGAATTACTTTTGTCCATATCGACATGAAAGGCCCCCGAAAGCCGAAAGGTGAATAAATGCTTTGGGTATCCATGTTTTTGTCGGAAACCCTTGGGTTAAAGCTGTCAGTTACAAACGATTATGTTGAGTCTTGGCGAAGGATAACATGTGTTATCTGTTGGTCGGGCTCCGGGTAATATCTATTCAGGGTTTGAATCGATATTAATTGCCTTATTGACACCGTTTGGGTGGTTTTTGATTACAATTGCACCCGCTAAAACCGCTATTCCAGCGGCTGCGAGATATGTGATCCGATATGCCTCTACAAACGATCCTCCATTGGTTGATTGTTGCCAACTGAGCAAGGATGTCATCAATGCAATTGATACAACAGTACCGATAGTTTGAGACACGGTGAGACCTGCTGACGTGCTTCCAGTATATTCAGCTGGAGTCCCCCTCAGCGTGAGGGCGTAAACTGCTGCCTGATGGACGCCAAAGCCAACTCCAATTACCGTAGTTGCCAATATGACGAGTGTCATTGCAGGGGCATTCCCTTGTGTTCCAGCCAGTGCAAGTCCAATAGCCGTCAACATAGCACCAATGAACGTGATGAGCCTGTCGCCAACCCGATCGGCCAGGTAACCAGCAATAGCTGATCCTACGAAATTCATGCCGGCCATTAAAGCCAATAGAGCGCCAAGGGTTAAGCCACCCTTTCCCATTACGTCTGTCACGTAAAACGGGAATAAAAACCACATTACGAAAGATGCGACAGTTATCAGAAAGTTTGAACCGGCCCCCGATTTGAATCCAGGAAAGCTCGTTAAACCAATCGGTAAAATTGTAAAATTCCCTGTTTTGTTGCCTTTAGCGAATCCTAACCCTAGAGCGACTGAAGTTAGGAGTAACGCTATTGGTAAAGGGGCTATCCATCCGTCTACGCGAGCGAATGATAATCCCAGTACAAAGGTAAACAGTGAAGTGAAGAGAACTGCAGAACCGAGTAGATCAAAATGTTGTTTTACGCGATGGCGAACTGCTCCGGTGTAACTATGATTGAGCCCGATCACAGTGGTAATCAGAAGTGCTAATCCGATTGGAATACGCATCCAGAAAATTGCTGGCCATCCGAATTCTTCTCCCATTACTCCTCCACCCAGAGCCCCGGTGAAAGTGCCTGCACCCATCGCAGCTAATGTGAATCCAAGGGCTCTGCCACGTCGGGAATGCCCAAATGCCCGAGCAATCAAGGCTGGTGCGAGAGTGAAAAGAATCGCCACACCTATTCCCTGTGGGATACGCAAAGCAACGATTGGTGCCAGGGAGTTCTGGAAAGATATGATTGCAACCGCAGCGGTATACAGCAAAATGCCCGCTAAAAGTGGCCATTTGATACCGAACTTGTCGGCGATGCCACCTGCGATAAAACCGAATCCGCTTCTAGCGCCGTGGTAAAAGATGATTATCAGCTGGACAGTGATTAGTGTTTCGCCTAAATCTGCTCTGAACTTTGGCAGATTTACATTGATAGAGAAATCTAATGCTGCCAGAAACAGTGCGCCTCCACCGATGACGATCGTGGTGATCTGCGTGACTCGCGAAGGTACTTGACTGGTCGGGGCTCCATCCGGGGATGAAGGATTAACAGTGGGTATAGTGATAGCTAGACCCCGCCTCCGACCGGACGAACAATTTCGACAACATCACCGTCATTAATAATGGTTTCCTCGAATGATGTCCGGCGAATAACGATTGAGTTTATAGCGACAGCGACAGACCGATCGCCGAATCCTTTTAATACCAGGAATTCGTTGATGCTGGTCGGTTGATCAAGGTTTGAAATATTTCCGTTGACAGTGATTTCAATCATGGGGATTTGTCATTCTATTTTTGATGTGGCATACGCCGCACCTGATCGTCCGCCAGACATAGCTTGTTTGAGTGTTCTTGCGGCCCTGTATGAATCGCGTCTTCCAATTATCGCGCTGATTACCGCTACCCCCGAAGCTCCTGCATTCATCACACTTCTAACATTTTCACCGTTAATGCCACCTATACCAATAACGGGGATCGACACGGCGTTCGATGATTTAATTACTCCTGTGAGTCCGTTTGTGTGGCCGCTTGGATGTGATAGCGTGTCGAATACCGTTCCGAAGTAGATGTAATCTGCTCCGTCTCGTTCAGCCTCGACAGCGGCATTAGTAGAATGAACCGATTTCCCGATTAGGGCACTATGCCCTAAGATAGCTCTTGCATCATTTATAGATGTCCCCTCTTCAGGGAGGTGAACACCAGTTGCTCCACTTGCTTTAGCTATTTCTGGATGGCCGTTTACCACTACCTGAGCGTGAACTCCAACAAGGTCGACTATTTTTGTCGCAAGTGCTTGCTGTCTTTTCGGACTTAACAATTTAGCCCGTACTTGAACCAAATTCACTCCACCACGAACCGACGACATAACGCATACAGCCAGTTGGTCCCAATCTGGGATTATGTTTAAATCGGTCACTACGGAAAGCGTTTTATCAGTTAACGGGCGAATCACCTGCTTGTGGCGGCCGCGATTGCGACATTATCAGTTGGACTGCTTGCGGAGGCTTTGTCTATTACGGGGATACGACCTGCAAGGTATGCCTTTCGTCCAGCTTGGACCCCTAGTTTGAATGCTTCCCCCATTAGGCCGGGATTTGTCGCCTGTGCAATAGCGGTATTTACAAGCACCGCATCCGCACCTAATTCCATTACTGTCGATGCATCTGAAGGAACACCAAGACCTGCGTCCACAACAACAGGAACACTTGATTGTTCGATGATTATTTGAATTTCTTCGGCGGTTAATACTCCCCGTCCTGAACCAATAGGAGAGCCGAGTGGCATTACTGTGGCGCAACCGATATCTTCAAGTCGTTTTGCAAGTTCGGGATCGGCTCCCATATAAGGAAGACATACGAAACCATCTTTGATCAGTTTTTGCGCAGCTTCGAGAGTCCCGATGGGGTCTGGGAGCAAATACTTTGGGTCCGGAATCACCTCGATCTTGATCCAATTCGATCCGGTTACTTCCCGCGCGAGCTGAGCTGTGAACACTGCTTCGTCAGCGGTTTTGGATCCAGCGGTATTGGGCAGGATCTGATAATTATCCCAGTTCAGATCATCAAGAATCGTTTTTTCGTTCGGATTGTCGAGTTTCAAACGTCGTATAGCGACGGTAATGATTTCAGTTTGGGTTTTTTCAACTGATGCCATCAAGTCTTCAACGGTTTTGTGTTTACCTGTTCCTGTCATCAGCCGAGAATTGAACGTTTTTCCAGCAATCGTAAGTTGATCATCCATTCGTACTTGCCTCGTGTCCTGTATGTCGCCTAACAACAAAAAAACCGCCTTCTCAGATTATGTCGGTTTGTAGGCGGTTTTGGGCTGCTTCCTACGCCGGCATTATCCGGATCAGGTGTATGGGTCGGCGGCGAATTTCTCTACCGCCCTCTCAGCTAGGATTACCCAAGCTCCCCACGAATATGTACCCCAATTGTAGAACCAAGTTAGAGATCGTCAAATCTAGACTTTTCATTTTTNTNNCTGNTNNGGCTGTATGAACNGGNCTTNCAGNGATATATTCTGNTTGATATTTAAATAACTGNATTGAGNGTGCANGTTTNNNAATCNTANGCCTTGGNATGTCATTNNAGNGTNGGAGNGTTTCTATGGGNCACAGTGTTATTTANTACGGTGAGCANGATGGAGCTCGGACGGTTCGNGCTTTGGAANTGGGGCCAAGNGANCTGGACTGGGGGGTTGTGAGNCCNGAAGCACCNGAAAGNGAACGGNCNGNTGCATTAGNAGANGCTGTTGCAGTTATAACTAACGGTCTTTCTATNACANCAGAAATGCTGTCTNNGATGCCAAAAATGAANTTNTTGCAAGTTATGAGNGCNGGATTTGANCANCTTGATGTNCCNNCNATNCGCGAGATGGGNATNGAGGTTTGNAATAATTCNCCNGCNATCGCNNGATCTGTTGCTGANCATGCNATTGGCATGATGATGATGGTTTACAAACGCTTGCCGCAAGGAGTCGATGGTGTAAAGATTGGGACGTGGCAAAAACCGGCAAAATCCGGTGATTTCGGTAAGGTATATGAGCTTTCCGGTCGTACCGTTGGGATAATTGGGCTTGGCAACATTGGTACGTGGGTCGCTCGTATGTTGCAGGGATTTCAGACCACCACACTTTACACAGATATAAGAGAATTCCCTACAGAGCACGAAAGAGAATTAAAAGCCACGAGAGTTTCAATGGACGAATTACTTGATCGTTCGGATATTGTTACTGTGCATGTTCCCCTTTCGTCATCAACTACTGGACTTATTGGACGACCTGAATTCTCCGCCATGAAATCAGATGCGATATTTATCAACACTTGCAGAGGTCCAGTTCACAATGAATCAGACTTGATCGATTCATTGAATCGGGGATTGATAATGGGCGCAGGACTAGATGTAACTCAAATAGAACCGACACCGCTGGATTCGCCACTTTTGAAAATGGACAATGTGGTTGTGACTCCACATTTGGCAGGATCGTCACAGGAACGCGTCGATAGGGCACTTGTTTTTTCATTCGAGAACGCAAGGCGTGCCTTGAACGGCGAAACTCTAGAGAACGCGGTTCAGTTACCTGACTGATGTGTTAGCGACCCAGTGGTCATTCCTAAGAATCATTAAGATCTGTGGTTCGATCTTACACTTGGACTGGTACCGTATGCCGGGAACGATTTCAGAAATTTCAGATACCCCAGCATCAGTGATTTTAACTGATTATGTAGCATCGATTTATTAGTTTATTTGGTTGTCAATGTCTGGCAGTTCTTCATCGCCGACAAATTCTGGACCCATATTCTCTTGTGGTACTTGCCGTAAGGCGCGGACTCCCGCCGCTAAGCCTGCCTGCCATGCCTTCGTCTCTCTGTGTAGTGCATTACGGAACCGACTGCCGTATTCTCCGACTTTTCGAAATTTTTTCTGTCGTCTTCGAATGAGAGTTTTGTTGTTTGTTTCAGAAAGATTGGATATCTCACGCATTAATGTTCGTTTCAATAAGCGTGCAGCTTCAAGCGGGGAACCGTGTGCACCTTGCTCAGGTTCAGGGACAATATCATCGACGATTTCCATCTCCATGCAATCTATTGAAGTTAATTTGAGAGCTCTGGCTATATCTGAAGCCCTGCTGGGGTCATTCAGTTCAGTTTGAGCGCCACGCTCTGGTGAAATAGGTGTGTATATAGCGTTTTCTAGCATCAACACTCTGTCTGCTAGTCCGAACGCTAAAGCTGCTTCGGAACCGCCTTCTCCTATCAGAACTGAAAGTGTTGGAATCTTTGCCCCACCCATCTGATCAATCATTCGTGCAATGGCGCTTGCTAACCCTCGTTGCTCCATGTCAGTTCCAAGTTTTGGCCCACGCGAATCCACAATCGTTACGACGGGCAAATTGAAAGTTTCTGCAAGCACGATTCCCCTCCGGGCTTTACGGAACCCGCCTGGAGTGATGTCGCCGCTATCGGTGAAGACGTCTTCTCCTTTAATAGAATTAACAATTGAGGGAGATTTTTGTTGTGCGACGATCATCACACTTTGTCCTCCCAGACGCGCTAATCCAACGATAACTGAAGGATCATCTGTGTATACACGGTCTCCGTGTAGTTCAAAGAAATTGGCAAAAACGGTGTCGATATAAAACCGTGCTCTAGGCCTGTCAGGCCGGCGAGCTAGCTTGACCATCTCCCAAGCTTCTCGTGGTCGTTCTGGGTAGGTCTCGTAATTAAATCGCCGGGATGCAGTTAATTTGAACTCTGGTGAGATCAGATCTAGTANNGACGCGAGTTCGTGTTTCATATGGTCTCGAGCAATGATGGCATCGAGGTGACCTCGCTCGAGATANGCTTCAGCTGTGTGTTCCTTACCNATACTTTTTCCTTCGATCTCACGGATATCAGCGAGAGGCGCAAATCCGATATGTGANCCTGGTTCAGCGAAAATAATATCNGCCATCGATGCAAAGCTGCCAAGAACTTGCCCCGTTGATGGATTACTAAGTGCGACGATAAACGGTTGACCTTTATCTCTTAGTGCTCGAGTAGCAAGTGTGGTCTTTGCCATTTGCATTAGTGAGAGAACACCCTCTTGGATGCGTGTTCCACCCGATGTAACCATCGCCACACATGGTATTTTTTTGCGAGCTGCCATTTCTAGTGCAAGAGTGACTTTTTCACCTACGACGACACCCATTGAACCTCCGAGGAAGCTCGAATCGAGGACTATGATTACCACAGGAGTTCCACCGATTAGGCAGGTGCCGGTTATCGCTGCCTCAGAAAGTCCAGTGCGTGTTTGATCTTGTAACAACCTGACACGATAAGAAATCCGAGGGGAGAATTCTAATGGATCTAGGGATTGAATCCACTTACTGGTCTCTTTGAAGCTGCCTTCGTCAGCTATGGTTGCAATACGGCGTCGGGCTGAGATTGTGTAGTGGTATCCACATTTTGGACAAATTCTCAACCGCCTGTACTTAGTTGACTTCGATAGGTTCGCTCCACATGCTAGGCAAGTCTGGCGAGGGCTTTCTAGGTCTATAGGCGTCAACTCCTGAGGTTGATCATCTGGGAATAGGGGAGTTATATCTGCCAATTCGGTGTTTTTCACTCCTGTTGAGTGCAAGCTNCTAGTGCNGTTATCTACTTTGATCCATTGTAAGCCTAATAACTCAATTACCCGGATACAGCGGCATTAATGGGCTGCAAACGATTGTTGCTAAGATGTGGCGTTTAGGATCGAAATCAGTTTTACAATACGGGTCTGGGTTTCCCCGGTTCGCCTGCCCCAACAATCCCTTCGTCTTCNAGCTCATCCATTAGGCGCGCTGCACGCGGGTAACCTATGCGCAGACGGCGCTGTAGAAGCGATACAGATAGAGTTTTTTGCGAATGTGCCAGATTTGCTGCTTGATCGAACAATGAATCACCGTTGCTAGGGCTTGAAATGCTTCCATTTGCGACAGATGATTCATCAAATGAAACCACTAATTCAGGTAAGGGTGGTGGCTTGGCATCTCNCCATGNGGAGACGATTCNTTCGATCTCATTATCGGTCAGGAATGCTCCTTGCACACGGGATGGTTTGGGTTTGTCGATCGGCATGTAGAGCATGTCACCGCGTCCTAACAGTTTCTCTGCTCCTACTGAATCAAGAATGGTTCGCGAGTCGATTTGTGACATTACTGCGAATGAGATACGGCTCGGGAAATTGGCCTTGATCAGTCCAGTAACCACATCGACAGAAGGTCTTTGGGTGGCAATTACTAGATGTACCCCCGTTGCTCGCCCTAGTTGAGCTAGACGTACGAGCAGTCGCTCGACATCACCGGCACCTGTCAGCATAAGGTCAGCCAATTCGTCAACCAGTATGACAAGGTACGGCATCTTCTCAGTGATTTTTTCATTGTAAGAGGCGATGTTCTTCACGCCTGCGTTCTCAAGTTGACGGAATCGTCCCATCATTTCATCGACAAGTGATCGCAAGACGATTACTGCTCTGTCTGATTCTACGATCACTGGATGATATAGGTGTGGAATGCCCTGATAAGGAGTTAATTCAACTCGCTTCGGGTCGATCATGATCAATCGAACTTCCAATGGTGTTTTTGTTAATATTAAGCCCGTGATGATCGCATTCATGCACACGCTTTTGCCTGAACCTGTTGAGCCTGCAACGAGTGTGTGGGGCATACGCGAAAGATCGGCCATCACTGGATCACCACCACTTCCGAGTCCAAGAGGTACTGGTAATGCCGCAGTTTCTTTGAACCTGTTCCATTCAGCGGAATGCATCACCGAATGCAGAGTTACCGCAGTGGGATGAGCGTTTGGCACTTCGATGCCAACGACCGATTCGCCTGGAACTGGTGCTTCAAACCTTAAATTAGGTGACGCCAATGCCAGAGCGATATCCTTTTCGCGATTCAAGATTGTGTCTACGCGAACACGTTGGCCAGTATTTTCTTCTGATCGACCTTTCCAGCCCGGACTTAAACCGTACATTGTTACGGTTGGACCTTGACGAACTTGATCAACGCTGACGTCGATTCCGAATTGGCCCAGTGATTCTTCGATCTTGAGGCTGGTGTATTCGATCTCTTGCTTGGTGATGCCCCCTGGTTCAGCGATCGCTAGCATCTCAGGATTGGGTAGTTGCCATTGGAATTTTTGTGCCGCCGAATAGTTCGGAGGAGAGGTAACTTCTTTTACAGCAGCTTCGAGTTCACTGGGAGTGGGATATGCAACAGTGATTGGAGTTGCTGGATCTTCAGGAAGTCGTTCAACGAATTTATCCAACTCGGTTTTATTGATACCGATTACTTCACCAGACTCCACACTTGAATCTGTAGTTGACGGTTTGCTGTCTATGCTTTTGGTTTCTATGGGTGGAGCTTCACTTTTAGTTGTATCAGTGTGTGATTGGGCTAATTGGTCAGCTTCGTATGCAGCATGGTCCGCCCTCTGTAATGCCTTCACTTGCGAGCGCTCGTATCGCCAGGTATTGAATCGGCGGTAAAAAAGATTGGTTGCAGTTTTCATAACAGTCAAAATAGAGCTAACGATATGAACTAATACATGACTTGTTTTTTTTGCCTGTTTCGGAAAACCCACGCTGAATACGATGAGCAATAGTGCTATAACTCTTATCCATGCCGTGGAATATTCGAGTATAGATACATTGAATCGAGTCCACTCAACTGGTGCCCGAGATATGAAGATTCCAATATCACCTCCATAAGATTCGCCATTCAAAGAACCTACTGGGGCGTAGAAGATACCGAGCATTCCCGAGATTGCGGAAGATGCAGTAAGCGCCGCAAATATCCAACGCCATTTGGCCAGTAGTTGTGCTCGGTTAAATATGAGCAGGAAGAGTGTTATAGCCAGCCATAGGCCGAATGGAATAACAGACCAACCAAATAGACTTTCAATTTTGACGTGCAAGCTGAAGTAAGCGGCCGTTCCTAGGCCAGCGATCGCTAGAAAGAACCATAACTGTTTTGGAACGGCCGTTGAAAGTCGTTTAATATTTTTCAAGAAGGACCTAATTGCGAACATATTTGCGATCTTTGTTTATTTCGGGTTCAAACATCAATTGCGCTTGTTATTATCAGTGGCCGTCTTTTGGTTCGATGTCTGAGGAAACTGGCTAAAGTGTTACGGACTACTCTTTCCAATTCGATCCACTCTATTGGCTTTTTCAAATGTTGNGCAAGCACCGGAGTTAACGCATCTGCAGCTTCTTTGAGTAAATTGTCGGCATCTTCTATATGGACGAAGCCTGCGGAAACGATTTTTGGCTTGCCTACCAGTGCCCCAGTGATGGAATCTCGTGANAACGCTACCGTTACGACTCCATTGTGTGACAGAGATCGTCTTTCCACAATGACGTTACCTGATTCATCCCACATACCCAAGCCGTGGACGAAGATGTGTCCTGCGTCGATTCGGTCGATAATTTCTCCGGAATAATTGTCCAATTCCAATACATCGCCATCGGTTAGCAAAAATACGTTTTCATTTTTGACCCCTGCCTCGATTGCAAGATCCGCATGGGCTTTGAGCATTCGGTACTCGCCATGGATAGGCACGAAGTATTCTGGTCGTGTGGCATTTATAAGCATCCGTAATTCTTCTTTTCGTGCGTGTCCCGGTACGTGCGTNCGCTGGGAGNTATTTGTTATCACTGTAGCGCCTAGCCGNACTAGTTCATTGATTGAGTCGTTCACTGGGACTTCGTTGCCTGGAATCGTACTCGCTGAAATGATGATCGTATCTCCGTTTTGAATAGTGATATCGNGATGGTTGTTATTAGACATCCTCACCAGGCCGGACTGTGATTC
The DNA here is from genome assembly GCA_002725925.1 of Chloroflexota bacterium. Taxonomy (GTDB): domain Bacteria; phylum Chloroflexota; class Dehalococcoidia; order Lucifugimonadales; family Lucifugimonadaceae; genus Lucifugimonas. The sequence goes on along the minus strand of PBRL01000034.1, from coordinate 28,838 downwards.
TCCTTGGCTACCTGTGGTCAAAATCACAATTTTGTTATCTGGAAGGCTGTTGGCTTCAGCAGGAGTGATGATCAGGTTCTCTGGGATATCAAGGTGTCTTAATTCTTGTCCGATTTTANTGTTGTTGATCATACTGCGACCAACTACACAAAGCTTTCGCTCATGTGTGANACACGCGTTGACGACGATCTGGATTCGAGCTAGTTGCGACGCGAAACTTGACACGATCACACGTCCGTCCGCTGCTCCAATNAAGTTTGGGAGATTCTGTATTACCTCTCGATCTGAGGGTGAGTAGCCCTCATATTCTGCGTAAGTGGAATCGCTCATNACTAACAGGGCACCGTCTTGGCATATGTCCGATAGTATTCCTAGATCAGATGGATAGCCGATTGCTGGTGTGTTGTCGATTTTAAAATCACCGGTGTGAACGACAATCCCGGCTGGTGTTTCGATAGCTATTCCTGTGGAGTCAGGTATTGAGTGACATACGTGGAACCACTCTGCGGTCAATCCGCCGATGGGATATTGCTTGCCTACTCCAATGGCGTGTAACTCTGCTCTCTCCTGCATTCGAGCCTGTCTAAGTTTCTCCTTTAACAGTGCCTCGGCCATGGGAGGTGCGTAGACTGGCACTGGTATTCGTCTTAAAAAATGTGGAACGGCTCCGATATGATCTTCATGGCCATGGGTGATTAATAACCCCCGCACCCGTTCGATGTTTTTCTCTAGGTAGTCCATATCTGGAATAACTACATCAATGCCCGGCATATCCAATTCAGGAAACTGCACTCCGGCGTCGATCACGATAATATCCTTGACTGTTTCGAGAATCATCATATTTTTGCCGATTTCCCCTAGCCCGCCAAGTGGGATGACTCGAATCCATGGGGTTTCTGCGTTATTTGTTGTCATGTTGGTTGGTCTTTGTTCAATAGAGATAATGTCTGTGAGTTACTGATTTGGCTTTGTTCCATAGGATTAGCCGATGAAAAAAATCTAAGAGACTAGTTCTCTAATTTTTTTGTCGTACTTTCTAATCATGTATTCATGAGTGGTGGTTGTCGGTTATGGATATTCGTTATCCAAGTGAATTGTGGCAATAAATCTGCTGCGCCTATTACTAAATACTTTTGTCGATTTTGTGAGTAGTTGTGTCACCTATAGAAATTCTCTTAGTCGTAATACGTCTTCTTGAAGGCTTCGTTTTATAGCGGGATTTCTCAGCCCTGCGGCGGGATGATATAGAGGGTATAAGACTCGTCTTTGATCATGATGCGACTTGCAAAAAAACCGACCATACCCACTGCTATTGACGTATTTTCATGGTGCACGGTTCGTCACAACTGCATGAGTTCGTACGTGAAAATATCGACTCACAGATCTGTTATACACAGGTAACAGATAGCTGACAACTGTACTGGGGAAGTTAGTGAGCCCGAACTATTCAGTTATATTGTGACCGGATAGATAGTCCACAGCATCCTGAACCGTCATGATACCTTCGGCGTCTTCGTCGGAGATCTCAAGAGGTGTATCGTCTGTGCCAAATTCTTCTTCTATTGCCATGATTAATTCGACTACATCAAGAGAGTCGGCGTCTAGATCTGCAGTGAATGAGGATTCTGCTGAAACCTCTGAGATGTCTTTGCTAAGTTTGTCGGCCGCAATTTCGCGTACCCGATCTAACACACTTGCCATTTACTACAACTCCCGGGGTGGGCCCATGCGCGATGAACCTTCAATTTAAACCTTTTGTAATATACACCGGCGACCATTTAGATGCCGAACGAAAACCTATCCTAGCAGAGCACCGAGCACTCCGTTAATGAATTTTGGAGACGAGTTTGATCCGAATAATCGAGCTAACTCGACTGCTTCATTTGCTACCACGCTTTCTGGAGCAGCGTCTGTCATTTCCAATTCGGCTATAGCGACTCGTAATATGTTCCGTTCTACAAGTGGCATTTGTTCAGAAGGGTACTGCGATGCAATTTCTGAGATACGTGAATCGAGGTGACCTCTTTGATCCTCGCATACTTTTACCAAACGTGTGGCAAAGTCAATGTCATCAACCGTTAATTCGCGCTCTTTAGTTAGGCGTTTTACGGTAGCGACTGCGGGGTGTCCTGATGAATCGGATTCATACAGTGCTTGCACGACGGCTGCTCGCGATCCTGTACGACCACCACGGATCTGCGGGTTATTTTCACAGATCGGATTGCCATCGACCATTTCATCTAGGTGGTCTGGCTCATGGACAATGAATTTTGGCTCATCCAGATGATCTCGCTTGTTCCTGAAGAACTTTGACCTGGCTGTAGGCATGGAAACCCCACTTGCTAGCAAGTAATTAATTGTGAATCAGCCAAATAAGTTACTTAAGAAGCGCTTGCGTATGCTAGGACCGAAGTGAAATCGTGAATATTTGTGACCGTGGATTTTCGATCAATCCGTTTCACCATTCCGGAGAGTGTTCTACCGTGGCCGATTTCGTAGAAATCGTTGATATCGTCGTTCAGCATGAGCTTGATAGTATCGTTCCATTGGACGCATGATGTTAGTTGCAGCCTGAGTTCTTCACGAACGTCCTCTGCAGTGTTTAATGCCTTTGCTGTGACGTTTCCAACCAGAGGGACTAGTGGGTTGTGAAATGTGAGTGAATCAATCATCTCATTCAAACCATTTTGCGCTGGGCTCATAAGTCCAGAATGGAAAGCTCCGCCGACTTGCAGTGGGATAGCTTTTTTTGCTCCGCGAGTACCAGCAATGTCAATTGCCATGGTAAGGCTTTGGTGGTCACCGGCGATAATAATCTGCTGATCTGTGTTTATAGTCGACATTTGTGCGCCAGACTCACGGCATATTTCTTCGGCTGTTATTTCATCGAGACCTATCATAGCAACCATACCGCCGGGGCGTTGTTCGCATGCTCCTTGCATAAGTTGGCCTCGTTTTGAAACGAGTTTCACTGCATCGGCGATGCTGAGGACATTAGCAACCGCAAGAGCAGAATACTCTCCAAGGCTGTGCCCAGCAATCGCATTTGGAATTTGAAGCACATCTGTAGTTTCTTCCATCGCTCGCCATGCTGCCACGGAAGTCGCCATAATTGCAGGTTGCGTGTTTTCTGTCTGTTTTAGGTCGTTTTCTGGACCTTCGAACATTATTGAGGAGAGCTTGTAGCCCAGCGCGTCATCAATCTCGTCAAAGACCTCTCGTGCGGCGATGGAGTTTAAATAAAGATCCTTACCCATCCCAACAGCTTGGGAACCTTGCCCAGGGAATAAGAATGCAATCTTTGAGTTTGTATGTTTGATCATATTAAGAGTTGATTTCACGATTGAGCGGCAGGCATTAAGACTCAGGCTCGACTGGCGCCGCCTCAATAGGCTCTACCTGCTCGAGGAGGTTTACCTGGGGCCAGTTGCCTGGCATTGTGCGTCCATTGAAATTACCGCACTCTGGGCAGGCTATATGAGGTTGAATTCGTTCTTGCCGGGAGCATGGACAAACTGAAGAAGACGGCAGCTTGATTGCGTTGTGGGCGTTTCGATTTCCCTTACGGGCTCGGGTATGTTTTTTCTTTGGAAGTGGTGGCATATCTAGTAAGAATCTGGAACTTAGTGCGTTCAACCAGCGGATTCTGCTCCTTTATCTAGTAAGTTATCAAGAGATTTCCAANGTAGATCCGAGCGACTTTGTGGGCATGAACAGTCAATCAAGTTGCGGTTGGCTGCGCAAATGGCGCAAATCCCAAGGCACTCGTCCTTGCATAAAGGTGCGATAGGAATTGCGGCGACTAGTGCTTGACCCAGTCCTTCCGTCAGGTCTAAAACATTTCGCTTATCGATAATGAGGGCTGGATCATAGTAATGATCATTGTCCTGACTATTACTATCAAGGTGATCCATAAGGTCCATGTTTAGTGGATAGAATTCCTCATCCATTTTAACCCTTATATTCACGGGTGCTGCTTCAAGGCATCTACTGCAAGTTTCTTGCGTTACAGCTGTAATATCAGCGTCTAGTATCACGGTTCTATCAGTTCTAATCAAATATATTGGACCGTTGATATGTGTTAATAAGCGATCCGCAACCGTTAACTGTTCGTTTTCAATTTCATGCTGCCGACTCTCACCGAGTGTCCCCGATAACAGNCCCGAAAGGTTAAAGATCATGACTTAGAATCCGTAGCAAGGACCTTCATAGATTTAATCGTNGGTACCTCGGTAATCAAAACCAACTCACCACTCTAATAATGACTATCTAGGTGAGCAAGTGTTTACGTAGGTAATTATTGGGTTTGTACAGACACTCTAACGAAGGTTCGGTTTGGGATGTAATTCGTTACTTAGGCGATCTATTTGATTGAACGTGATTGGTTGGAGTAACTTATTCGATTAGATCGGTGATTAACGCCCTTGAAATAACTAAACGTTGAATTTCTGAAGTACCTTCATAAATTTCAGTTACACGTTGATCGCGATATATTCTCTCGACTGCGGACGGCTTGAAGTATCCGACTCCACCGTGAATTTGAAGTGACTTACTCGCGATTCGCCCTGCTGCTTCAGAGGCATACAATTTCGCCATAGCCGATTCTTTTCCGTGAGGTAGTCCCTCGTCATACAAGGCTGCAGCTCGATAAGTTAGTAATCTTGCGGCATCTAACTCAGTGGCCATGTCGGCTATAGAAAATTGAATAGCCTGTCGGCTTGCAATTGGTTTTCCGAACGTTATTCGACTCTTAGAGTACGAAAGGGCAGCAGTTAATGCACCATTGGCGAGGCCTAGACATTGAGCTGCAATCATGATGCGGCTCGAGTCTAGAATTTGGAGAGCGAGTTTATAGCCTTCACCTTCTTTGCCAAGCCGATTATCTACTGGGATGCGACAGTTATCAAAAACCAACTCGGCTGTAGCGCATCCTTTCATCCCCATTTTGCCGTGTTGTGGATTAATGGTGAAACCAGGAGTGCCTGTTTCGACGACTATGGCGGTGACACCTCTGTGACCAGCTTTTTTATTTTGATTGGCAAATACTGAGAAAATATCCGCGACAGCACCGTTGGTGCAGAATAACTTTGAACCGTTGAGGATGTACTCGTCTCCATCGCGTGTGAGTGAGGTTTCNAGAGCCAGAGCATCAGAGCCAGTGGAGGGTTCGGTGAGCGCGAACGCTGCAATTTTTTCACCTGACGCTAATGACGGTAACCATCGAGCGCGTTGGGGATTAGATCCGCCATGGTAAATGGTTTGGGCTCCCAGAGAGACATGTGTGATTAGTACTGTGCTGGTAGAACCGCAGACCGACGCGATCTCTTCGACAACCACCATGAAGTCTTTGTATCCACCGTTTGATCCACCAAACTCTTCGGGCAGAGTCATTCCCGTGATACCTAATTCGGCTAACCCGCGAAATTGATTGATAGGGAATTTTTCGGATTCGTCCACTTCATGCGCATGCGGAGCCAGCTTCTTGTTTGCAAATTCACGCATAGTGTTTGCAAGCATTGATTGCTGTTCGGTATAAAACGGCTGCATCGTCAATTCTTCCTGAGTATTTTTGAGCGCCTGAAGAGATTTCTTGTGTTTTGATTAGTAACGATACACTGGCGTGGTGTGTTTCCATAAAGCTTTGCGGGATCTATGGAACGCCAGCCTTACTTAGAGATTGGAAAGGGGTACGGCTAGACTTTCTGAATGAAATGATCTTCGTATATATTGGGTTGAATGTATCTGTGAATGGATTTATGACTTGAGAATATTGGGAATTGACCCCGGGCTGACCAACACGGGCTATGGGTTGATTGAAGTTGACAGGCAAGATTATACGGTTGTTGAGGGTGGTGTTGTGCGTACAAAGTCTGGTGTGCCAATGGAACAGCGATTGTTCATAATTTATTCAGCGATTCGTGATGTGATTCAAGAATTTAATCCTCACGCTGTGGCGATAGAAGATTTGCACTCGCATGCCAGATTTGTAAAAACGGCAATTCTGCTAGGCCACGCTCGCGGCGTTGCCGTTATGGCGGCTGGGGAGGCCGGCGTGCCGGTCTTTAATTATCAGCCTACCCGCGCCAAGAATATTGTTACCGGCTCAGGTAGGGCAGGTAAAGAACAAATTAAGGCCGCTGTGTCTGCTCACCTTCGTGCACCTGATGCAGCGAAGAATGAGCATGTAGCGGATGCGTTATCTATTGCTATTTGCCATGCGATTATGGCTGGGAGCCCGGCTGTCGACGCGATTGAAGCGATCAAGTAGATCAAGTAATTTTATGATCAATTACATCACAGGATCTATCAGGAGTCTTACTCGTGAACCGGGGCGTGCTGTGATCGTGGCTGGTGGAGTGGGCTATGAAATTAGTTTGCCTACCTATGTCTATCAATCACTGACGAGCGATGGCATTGGCCCCGGATCTGATGTTGAGTTAGAAATTTACTATCATGTTACGGATCGCCAGCCCAAACCTATGCTAGTGGGTTTTCGTCACCCTACCGAAAAGGCGTTTTTTGAGCAGCTTATTCAAGTTGAGGGGATTGGGCCAGCTAAGGCTGCTGCAGCACTGGTATTTCCTGTTTCTACTATAGCTTCGGCTATAGAGACTGAGGATCTTGGCTCACTACAGCGTTTGCCAGGTATTGGCAGTAGGGCTGCACAGAAGATTGTTGCAACGTTACGAGGTAAAGTGGCAGCGACTGCACTGCTACAGGATGTTAATATTTCGGGGGAGGCCCAAATCCACCAGGTTGCCGATGCAAGGGCTGAGGCAGTTGAAGCTCTGGTAACGCTTGGGTACCGGTCAGTTGAAGCACAGGGTAAAGTTGAAGATGTAATTCGACATAATTCTGATATTGCTGACGATGTGCAAAAACTTATGCGCGAGGTTTTCAAAGCGCAATTACCCAAGTAAGTGTGGCACTTCGAAGTTCTGATTGCTAATTTAAAAATCATTGGAGCGGACGTGTGCCCCGAAGGTCCATAGAACAAGAAAAAAATCCACGCGAACGGGTTGTTCAATCAAGCTCATTAGCAGATGGATCCGAAATAATGTCAGATGAGTCGTCTGAGTCAATTGTGGAACGAGAGAATACAGGCAGTGTAGGATCCATCCAAGATCTACGTCCGCGTCGATTTAAAGATTATGTCGGTCAGAAAGCGGTGGTCGATAGTATTTCAATTGCTGTACTTGCTGCGAAGAAACGTGGCGATACGCTTGACCATGCTCTGTTTCACGGTCCTCCCGGCCTTGGTAAAACCACGATTTCACATATCATTGCGAGAGAACTTGACTCTACACTTGTGCATACGTCAGGGCCTGCTCTGGAGCGCCCGGCNGACGTTGTTGGCCTGCTCTCAAACTTGAAAACAGGCGATGTGTTGTTTATTGATGAGATTCATCGGCTATCCCACGCAGTAGAGGAATATCTTTACTCGGCAATGGAAGATTTTCGAGTTGATTTTATGACTGGTTCTGGAGCCTTCGCGAAAAGTATAAATTTNCCTTTAGAACCATTTACATTGATTGGCTCNACGACACGCGCTGGGATGTTGAGCGCTCCTCTTAGAGAACGATTNGGTCTTGCGTATCACCTTGATTTTTATTCAACTGAAGAACTAGCGCAAGTGATTTCACGTTCCGCTNCTATTCTAGAGGTAGAAATCGATGATAACGGCGCTTNGGAAATTGCGAANCGGTCAAGAGGGACGCCTAGAATTTCCAACCGTTTGCTTCGGCGNGTAAGAGATTTCACTCAAGTTCGACANACTGGTGTCATCAGTAAAGTNGTGGCATCAGACGCACTTGAAGTGGAGGGNGTGGATGCGCTTGGGTTAGATCGATTAGATAAACTCTATCTGACAACGTTATCTAAGAATTACGAAGGTGGACCTGCCGGTATACAGGCATTAGCCGCGACGATTAATGAAGACCAACAAACCCTTGAGGATGTAGTGGAACCATTTCTATTAAAGATTGGATTTATCGTCCGTACTCCTCAAGGTCGTCGAACGACGACANAGGGATTCTTACACATTGGCCTTGAACCGAGGCTTGATCAATCCTCAGGNCAAGGTACTCTACTCTAGCTCATCATTTTGCTAGNAAAANGATGAGCTAGAGTAGTTNGTTGTTTAACTTGAGAGGGATTTTATTAGACGACTTGTAGTNGTGTGAGAAAATATCGCTGTCGTAAATATCAATAATAAAAATATGTCCTGAAGATTATTCACGGCCTAGAATGTGTTTAAACGCATCAACTTGGCAGACTATTTCCATCAGGCTTGAGAGACAAATGTAAAGGCCAATAGACTGTATATTGCAGATTCCTACTCTATAAGATAGCCGATGTATGTTTATGATCAATCATGTTGAATTCGATCCTATTCGTAAAAATCTATGATGCACTTTGATACAGCGAATGGCATTGCTGGGGATTCAAAAAATCTTCTGCTTGNTGGCATTCAAGNTGGATTAATAACTTCTGAACATATTGACGATTTATTTATGTTGAAGAGGAATGAATTTTCTGTACGATCTGCCTCGATCNATGACGCCGTGATAATGGAGNGTATCGAGCGTGAAGCGTTTTCNGGAGTGCTTCCGTTGAGTCGTATATCTCGCGATATCANTCGGAATAATGGACTTTACTTGAATGCTGTACGTAAATGGCGGGCTAGTGAAAAANAACTTAAATCTAGATTGCTGCTAACTACAAAAGCAGAAAAAGAGGATAGACGATTCTTAGTACGAGTTAAGCATTCCGTAAACCAATATTTTCTTGATTACATAAACCCTCCTCGCTTACCTCCCGATTACATCGCAGGATTTGTGGGTCTATGGTTTGTTCTGAATGAAGCGCATGTGGTAGTTATTGGGTTGCGAGAGGTGGATCGNCGNAAAGGGGTCGGTGAGCTTCTTTTTATTAGCGCTATTGAGCAAGCGCTCGTGAATAATTCCAAAGTGGTTACGTTGGAGGTCCGTCGGTCAAATGATGTCGCTATTGAGTTGTATAGGAAATATGGATTTCAAAAAGTAGGACTTCGCATTCGTTACTATTCGGATAACGGGGAAGATGCAGTAATTATGACAACCCCACCAATTCAAAATGATGATTTCAAGGATCACTTGTTTAACCTCACTAAGCAGCACGCTGAAAAATGGGGCTGGGTGGGACGCCCCGGATATTCAGGACCAATGAACACTGGGGCTTGAAGTCCCAGTGAATTAAACATGTTCGTCCTAGGCCTAGGAACCACTCTGGCTGAGAATGAAAATGATTAAAATCGCGCCAATTGCTGCACTAAGCTTGATACTCCAGGATGCCCATTTTTGCTGAANTGAATTGAAGTGTTCTACGGACTGCCATTTTTTNCCGCGCCATGCGAGTTGGTTACCTTTAAACCCTAAGAACAGACTTGCAATGATCATAATCAGCAATTGAGCCGATGAAGGTAGAAACGCTGCAGCAAACAATAGTCCTGTAAACGGCACCCCAGAAAATAGTCCCCATATTGCCGGCATCAAAAATGCTGCCCAATTCCAACGGTTTATGCCAGGAGGAATTTCACCATTCGATCTCCCAGAAGTATTTGGTGCTGAAATTCCCTCTTCTGGAGAGGAAGATTGTTCCTGGGATCCNGCTTCAAGCGCTTGTTNAGCATTCGTAAGATCGTTTTGTGGGTTGATGAAATNAGTTGAGGAGGCGGGAGCGCGGTTAATATCGTGTTCAAATATTTGGGTTTGTGTTGTTGATGGAGTTTCGATATTTGGTGTATCGAGCAATGGGATTGATTGACTCATTTCAGCACCGCAACCCGAGCAATAATCTGAACGTTCATCGTTNGTGTTGTGGCATTGGGAGCAGGAAACATGCTCAATCTTTGACGAGCTATCTGTTGTGCTGACCGTTAGTCGTTCACCGCATCTAGAGCATGCATAATTGTCTATAGGATTTTGCGTGCCACAATGAGCACAAAAAATGTGCTTATGTGATCTGGTTGATTTTGTATTGTCTCTCATGAGTGCTTAGGTTTAGAGATGNTTGTTGATAGGTATATGTAAGANGTTTTGTCCTGAGGCACTTTTCATTTTTATAGGCCTATGANGTCCATATCAAGTGCGTCCAGCAAATCATTTAGTTCTTCTTTTGTTCGCGTGTCAATTGGAACGGTTGGGGAACGAACATCGGCGGTTTGAATGAATCCTCTGCGTTTCATTAATTCTTTACGGATAGCTAAGCCGATTCCTACTGAATTTTCATATCGAATCAATGGAAGCCATGAATAGAAAATATTGCGAGCGCGTTCAATGTTATTTTGTCGTAAGTAGTTGTATATAGATACCAAAACTTCGGGATATGCAAAACCGGTCATCGTGCCAATAGCTCCGCGCTGTAACTCTTCAAAAAGGAATGCACCGCCAAGACCCCCGAAAACTCCCATATGTGCGCCTGTAGCATTGATTACACGAGTAATTTTCTGGGGAGTTGGAGGGTCTTCTAACTTTAAATATTTAGCTTCTGGTAANTCTGTATGTAGCTTCCCGATAAATTCTGGTTCGAGGTGGACTCCGGTTTGCTCAGGCAAATCCTGAATGACCATAGGTATTTGAGTTACTTCCTGTGCTGCTTCGTAGTAGTTGAATGTNGATGCCGAATTTGGCTTTGCCATTTTTGCCGGNGCTGCCATCACCGCAGTTGCTCCTGCTGATTGNGCATCTCGAACTCGGGAAGCTAGCGAACGTCCGCTTTCCGCGCTAACCCCNACGGTCACTGTCAGGTCATCGTTCGCAGCTTTTATCACTGCATCGATGATAGGCCCTCGCTCAGAGTCGGCGAGGCGTTGCGCTTCACCCATCACCCCAAGAGTGACTACACCCGTGCATTTTGCAGTACGAGCGCCAGCAACCAAACGTGCAAAAGAGGTTGTATCAACATCTCCGTTTTGGTCAAATGGTGTGGGTAGCATGAAGTGAATGCCGTGAAAATCTCGTTCCGCTGCCAATTTAATTCCTTTACGTTCGGGTCTTACCTAAGTGCGTCAGCGTCCAGTATCTTGTTCTTGGTCTGGNGCGACTTTANTTTAGTATTACCATTAGTATCAATGGCTCCAACTTGTCTTTCTAGAGTGCTAANATCTGTTGGTAGTGCTGACTGTATATAAATTCCGCTACTGTCGTTGTAATAATTAGTGCCCAAGGTGAACTAGGCAAACGATTACGTGAGTAATGTGAATCTGCTTATTACCGAATTCGCAGGTTTTCTTGCATTACAGCAGTTTAGAGAAAATATTACGTAAAAAGAGGTAACCAGCGGTGGCTAACGGAAGACTTGATACGAAGAACTGGATCCCGAATCTAGGTAGCGTTGGGGTTTTGAAGATTGACGGACCTGAGGTTGCCAATTTTGAAGATCAGGTAAAACTGTTCCAGGCTGGTGAAAAAGATGAAGTTGAGTTTTTGCGATTTCGACTTCGTCAAGGTGTGTATGGGCAACGACAACCTGACAGTCAGATGATTCGAGTAAAAATTCCTTTCGGCGGACTTACTGCTGATCAGATGGATATTCTGGGTGAAGCGGCCGCTAAATATGCTCCACTCAAAAAGGGTCATATCACCACTCGGGAGAATGTTCAGTATCATCACGTTCCTCTTGGCGAGACCACTGATCTTCTCCGCATGCTTGGAGACGCTGGACTGTCGACCCGAGAAGCCTGTGGGAACACCGTGCGCAATGTTGTGGCCGCTCCCTCAGCTGGAGTCTCTAAAGACGAGGCTTTTGACGTCACACCCTATGCCGCCGCTTATGCTCGTTATTTCCTTCGGCACCCAACCACTCAAAATATGCCACGCAAGTCGAAGACCGCATTCTCTGGTTCGGAAAAAGATGAAGCCATGGTGTTGATGCATGACGTGGGAATGGTTGCGCGTGTACAGAATGGAAGACGGGGATTCAAGATCGTACTTGGTGGTGGACTTTCTACAAGCCCTATGATGGCACAGACTTTGAGAGAGTTTGTTCCGGTAGAGGATTTCATCAAGCACTGTGAAGCCGCTTTGAGAGTCTTTAACCGTCAAGATGAAGAGCGAAAGAGCATAGCGAAGGCTCGGATTAAGTTCACCATTGCGCGTTTGGGGATCGATAAATTTCGTCAAATGGTCGACGATGAATTGAAACTTGATTGGGCTAAAAAAGAAATTGATATTGAGTCTTTGATGTTTGTGGATGATGAAGAAGCGGACGCACCTTCTGTTGCCTACGGTGGAATTACGGAACCGGTTGATGATGTTGCTTTTGACGATTGGAAGAGAACTAACGTTGTCGCACAGCGACAAGACGGGTTCAGTATGGTGTACGTTAGGGTTGAACGTGGTGATGTGTACGCTAACCAATGGTCTCAACTGGCTGATGTTGCTCGAAAGTTTGCTGCGGGGCGTGCAAGGCTTGATCAGCAGCAGAATTTGGTTTATCGATGGGTGCGCACGGAGTCTCTTTACGATGTATATACAGCGCTCGGATTAATCGGTTTTAGTGTATCTGGGCGCGAGACGATTCGAGATGTTGTGACCTGCCCAGGCACTGACTCATGTAAATTGGGGATCACTTCTTCGATGGGTCTGAACAAAGCTCTTGGTGAAGCTCTTGATGAAATGGGAGAGGTAGACCCGCTGGTAGAAAACATGCATATAAAAGCGAGCGGATGTCCGAATTCGTGCGGGCAGCACCATATAGCAAGTATTGGCTTTCATGGCGCCGTTATGAAAGGACCTGGTGGTCAGGTTCCGGCTTATGAGTTATTTCTTGGCGGCAGGTCCACTGAAGAGGGTGGTACCAAAGTTGGTGAGCGTGTGAAGGCTCGAATTCCAGCTAAACGCGCACCAGAAGCGCTCAAATCAGTCCTTAATACCTATATTGCGAATCGGAATGATGGTGAAGAGTTTTCTAACTTTATTGAACGATTTGGTGTTGGTGTTTTCGAAGAAGAGTTTGTCAAACTCAAGGCTGAGGTAGGACCTCTCGACCGAGATAACATTCAAACATATATGGATTGGGGTAAAACGGTGGTATATAAACTTGAACGTGGTGAAGGGGAGTGTGCGGTTTAGGGGCGTTTTACTAATTAGAAAAATACGGGTGATGGCTNTTCCGCCATCACCCGTATTTTTTATTATTTACGTTGTTGAATTATTTTTTCGTTTATTAGCAAAGGATTCATTTTAGGCGTTTGCTCCCGGTTCTGATGAATCATAATCATATTCGTAATTCAACTTGATGAATTCTTGTTGATCATCAGGCACTTGGTCTTCAGGGAAAATTGCGTTTACTGGACAGACAGGTTCACAAGCTGCGCAATCAATGCATTCATCGGGACTGATGAATAATTGAGTGTCGCCAGGTTTAGAGTAAATACAATCGACGGGGCATACGTCCACACACGCACCGTCCATTAGGTCGACACAGTCCTTGGCGATGATGTAGGTCATCCGATGCGGCTCCTGTTTGTGATGAGATTCGACTCTTGCATAATCGTCTTTAGTGGAAAATGCACGGGGGATTATACGTTTTTAAAACCCGACATGAATAGCCTGTTGTGACCATATTTGCAGGGGAAATGACAAACCAATATTAGCAAGAAAGGGGTTCTGAAGATTTAGTGACCGCCGCAGGCACATCCACCACCACCGCCGCCGCAACCACCTCCGCTACTTCCGCAGCCACCGCCTCCACAGCCACATCCCGAGGAGAAGTTTGGATTGGAAATTACGAATCCGGACCGCTCGAAACCTTCAACGTAGTCTATGCTAGATCCATCTAGCATTGGGGCGCTCTGATCATCGACAAGCGCCTTAACGACACCCTCAACAACTTTGTCAGATTCGGACGGGCTTTCTTCCAGCCCGAACACGTATTCGATGCCACCGTGATCGTCTGTCGTAACCGCAATTCGCAGGTACTGACCTTCAGCGTCCTGCTCTTTGAGAACTTCGAGCAACTTTGTTGTTGCTGCCTCAGTGAATTCTACAACGGTCGTGGAACTGACCATTACGTACTCCTGATTGACCTTCGAAATTATGTAAATGACTTGTTATTAAACACTGTACCTGTATTGATGGCAAAAAGTACAGATTACTGATTTGTAAGTAATGTTTGATCTAAAAGCGTTTAAAACATCAACAAGAACTCCCAAATAGCAGATTGCGGCGGTATGATTGATTGGTGTGATAGGAATTCGGCGGTATGTACTTTGGTATTTACATTGTGACGCCGGAAATGGATCCGACTTTCCTGTCAAAAACCTCACTGAATGTGGATGCCTCAAGTTAACTGTAACTCGAAGAATGTTAATTAGGAATTGGACTAACTGCGCATGGACGAACTTGACGGAAAGATTATTGGTCTCCTTGAGCGGGATGGGCGCGCTTCTAATGCTCGAATTGCTCGTGATGTTGGTGTCAGCGAAGGTACTGTTCGTCGAAGACTCAAACGGCTTATCAATGAGCAGATCATTAACGTCATAGCGTTACCTGATCCTCGCAAACTAGGGTACAACTCTGAGGCCCTGATCGGTGTACAAGTTGACCCAGACAAAATTGATGCAGTAGCTGCCAAAATGTCGAACTTAGAACATACTCGTTGGGTAACAGCGACGACAGGCACTTACGATGTATTTGCGTGGGCTACCTTGCGGGATGCCGAATCTTTGGGAAGATTTCTTCGTGACGAAGTAGGTGCTATCGATGGTGTCCGTCGAACCGAAACGTTCGTAGCTCTCCAGGTTATGAAGCGTGAGTTCAGAATCCCTGACTAGAGATATATGGTTTGAGAAAATGAGGCTATTTTTTAGTAGCGCTGCTCATTTTACTTAATCTGAACTCTTTAGAAGAGGAAATATAATCAAGTGTCACTGACGTTTCACTTCCCGGTATTCTGGTTGTGCATCTGTCAGTAGCCTTTACTGGAAAGGTCTTAGTGACATTTTCTGGAGAGAACCATGCAACAAACCGTTATTTCAACCCGTTCTACTAAAACGTTTTTCTTATCAACTTCGCCCGGGCCGTCGTTGTTCGAATGTGTCGTACCGAATGCTAATGTGTGGTACAAGACCGTTGCCGTGATTACTGCAATTCTGCTGGTATCGCTATTGGCTCAGGCTCGTTTTTTCTTGCCTGATAACCCTGTGCCGATCACATTACAGGGTTTTGGAGTTTTGATGATGGGTTCGGTACTCGGTTTAAGATTGGGGTTATTGTCTGCAATTGGCTATTACCTTGTCGGTATGGCGGGGCTTCCAGTCTTTGCTAAAGGCGGTGCGGGCTGGGATTATGTTGTTCATGGAGTCACTGGTGGATATTTACTCGGTTTTATATTAGCGGTGAGCGTTATAGGGTATTTATCGCAGCGAGGCTGGAATCGAGGTCGTAGCTTGTGGCCCATGATGATCGGTTCTTTACTTATTTACGCTCCGGCATTAATTTGGCTTTCGGTGTTTGATTTTTCATGGCCAGCGGAGGGAAAGTTATTGGCAAGTGCTTTCTATCCATTTATTCCCGGTGATCTTTTGAAGCTTGTGTCTGCAGCCGCATTGACTGGTGGACTGTGGCACCTCGTAGATCGTAAGAAATAAATCCGGTTTTCAGCTTAATCAACAAACAGAGCGAACAGGAAAAATTCCCGTGTACAAGGACATGAATTGTGGAGAGGTCGGGGAGTCTGCAATTGGCTCGACAATAACTGTTGCAGGGTGGGTTCATCGGCGCCGTGATCACGGCAATTTGATATTCATCGACTTACGCGATCGCAGTGGATTATTACAGGTTGTGTTCAATCCTGAGAATTCTGAGGATGCTCACGAAATTGCAGGAACTTTGCGGTCTGAATGGGTTGTACAGATAAAAGGGCGAGTTATTTCACGTTTACCTGGAGCCGAAAATCCTGATCTGCCGACCGGTCTGCTTGAATTGGTGGCTACCGACCTTACCGTTCTCAATCCGTCACTGACACCACCGTTTGAAGTTTCTGAAAATACCGATGTTGATGACAANACCCGTTTAAAATACCGATTTATCGACCTTCGCCGACCGCGGATGCAAGATTTGCTGCGGCTACGTCACAGGGTGACTCATATGATGTGGGATTTTTTGACCGAGAAAAACTTCATCCAAGTTGAGACTCCAATACTCCTTAAGAGCACTCCTGAGGGGGCTAGAGACTATGTAGTTCCAAGTCGTATTCACCCTGGGAATTTTTATGCGCTTCCTCAATCCCCTCAACAGTTAAAACAGCTTCTCATGGTTTCAGGAATTGAGCGATATTTTCAAATTGCTCGTTGCTTCCGGGATGAAGATCTACGTGCTGATCGTCAACCAGAGCATACGCAACTCGACTTTGAGATGTCATTTGTTCATCAAAATGATGTGATGGACATCGTTGAAGATCTTTACACCAAAATTGTTAATGAGATCGTTCCTCATGGCACTATATCGACCCCTTTCGCTAAGCTCACCTATGCTGAAGCTATAGAGCGGTTCGGTACAGATAAGCCGGACCTTCGATTCGGTATGGAACTTACGACCATTACTCAGATCGCTTCTAGATCAGGTGCTCGGGTGTTTGAGGCAACAGAATCATCTGGGGGTGTAGTCCGTGGGTTTGTTGCATCCGGTTGCAGTAGCTATGGTCGTCGCCAGACTGACGGTCTCACTGATTTTGCTAAATCGAGTGGTGCACAAGGNTTGGTTTTCATAGCTTTGGATGAAAATGCCGAATCGATCGAAGTGCTTGAGGAACACCACATTAGGTCTCCACTTAAGAAATTCTTATCCGTTGATGCNGTTAAGGATATTGCTATCAAAATGAAAGCGGNACCTGGCGATCTATTGCTTATCGTTGCTGGAACAGNAAANTTGGTAAACACGGTTCTTTCAAATTTACGTAATGAGTTGGCTCGACAACTTCAACTTATTGATCCGACACATTTTGCTTTCACTTGGGTTTACGATTTTCCTTTATTCGAATGGGATGAGGATCTACATAAATACCAACCTGCTCATCATGTGTTTTCTTCACCGAAACAAGAGCATTTGAAATATATTGAGACCGATCCAGGAAAAGTTCTCGCTGATTTATTTGATCTTGTTTGTAATGGAATGGAGATGGGCTCAGGCAGCATACGTATTCACGACCGTGATGTTCAAGAACAGGTGTTCAGTGTTATTGGTTACTCGACAGCCGAAATTACTGAGCGTTTTGGTCAACTTCTTACGGCGTTCACTTATGGAGCTCCACCCCATGGCGGAATGGGTTTGGGTCTTGATCGTTTTGTTGCAACGCTGGCTGGCGAGAGTGCTATTCGTGAAGTGATAGCATTTCCGAAAACTCAAACAGCGACTGACCCACTCTTCCAGGCTCCATCTACTATCGAAAATGAGCAACTTGCCGAGTTGCATCTACGTGTCGTAATGCCAAAAACATAGAGCTATCATTACGNGAAATAACTTTGAAAAAAAGTAAGCCCTAAATTGCGGCTCTGAGTTACAATTGAAGTTGATGCGGGAGCGCCTCTGGGCGCTCTTTTAATGTGTGCGACTACTGTGGATTCTTTTTGAGTGTTTCGGAGTGAACGTTGAAAGTATCTCGTGATGATGTCGAAAATCGCCAGACTATTCTTCACATCGAAGTAGAAGAAGATCGCGTGGAACGTCATCTTCAACGAGCGCACACTAAAGTTTCACAACGCATCAACATTCCTGGATTTCGAAAGGGTAAAGCCCCTCGCCGTATTGTCGAGCAGTTCGTCGGGCGTGATTATCTTCTCGATGAGGCGATGGAATCTCTCGTTCCCGAAGCAGTTGGTACGGCAGTGGAAGAATCTGACATTGAAACCACTCACACCCCGCCCAGGGTAAATGTTACCGAACGTGATCCCGTAGTGAAAATTGATGCAACAGTAGCGCTCACACCTGTNGTNACACTTGGCAGTTATAAGCATCTAAAGTTTGAAGACCAGCTTGATGAGGTATCTGAGGAGCAGATCGAGAAACAAATAACTCAAGTGCGTGAATCTCAAGCTACATGGGAACTTGTGAAACGATCGGTAAAAATGGGTGACCTGCTAACTATCACAGCAAGTGGTTTTAGCGAGGGGAAAGAGTTCGCTAAGGTGGATAGCGGTGAATTTCTGGTCGAAGCTGGAAGTATGAATCCGGTTCCGGGATTTGCTGAAAAATTGAAAGGCCTTAAACAAGGCGAGTCAAAAGAATTCACTCTNGATATTCCCCAAGATTATCCGAATGGGGAGTTCGCTGGTAAGAAGGTACATTTCAATGTAAGTGTNTCNGATGTGAAGAAAAAGACACTTCCCAATATGACAAATGCATTTGTAGCTTCATTGGGAGATGACATCAAAACTGTTGCAGAATGGCGTGGTCGGATTACCGATAACCTAGAAAAACAGGCCACGGATGGTTTACGTCGTTCGCTTGAAGAGAAGGTCATTGATGCTTTGGTTGAGGACGCTGAATTCGAAGTTTCACCAATGATTATTGAACATGAAGCAGAGCACGTACTTGAGGATCAACAACGCCAATTAGCTCAATACAATATTGATTTCCAGCAGTACATTGATGGACTCGGTAAATCGAACGAGGAGATCGTTTCAGAAGCAAAAGATTCCGCTGAGTTGCGACTTAAACGGATGCTTGTGGTTGATAGGCTTGTCGAAGATGGAGGAGTGACGATAACTCCGGAACAGGTCGCNGCTGAAACAGNGATTATGCAAANTCAACCACAGTATGAGCAGGAAAATCTTGATAGTGATGAGGCACGAGACGCAATTCAGAAGGTTCTTCAGCGTCGCGCTGCGATAGATCAAGTTATAGCGATAACACATAAACCAAAGACTGCAAAATCAAAAACAAAAGCTGACGGTAAAAAAAAGAATGATAAATAAGGAGAACTTAATGCCGCATCTTCCTGAAAGTATCGTCCCTATGGTGATCGAGACCGGCGCTCGAGGGGAACGAGCCTACGACATTTACTCATTACTTCTGAAAGAGCGAATAGTTTTTCTTGGTACGCCGATAAACGCACAGGTTGCAAATTTGATTGTTGCGCAACTCTTGTTTTTAGCCAGAGAAGACTCTGAAAAAGATATCAATCTATACATTAACTCACCTGGCGGTGAGGTGTATTCCGGTATGGCTATATACGATACGATGCAGTACGTGCCATGTGATGTTGCGACTTTTTCGGTTGGNCTTTGTGCGAGTATGGGAACGGTGCTTCTAACTGCAGGAACCGNCGGTAAGCGTCACGCTATGCCGAATTCCACTATTCATATGCATCAGCCGCTCAGCGGCACCCAGGGTCAGGCATCCGACATTGAAATTCACGCTAGGGAGACTTTAAGGATTCAGGATCGTTTGCGGCAAATTATCGCTGATCACACCGGTCAGTCATATGAACGAATTGCNAGAGATTCTGATCGTGATTTCTGGTTGAACGCAGAACAGGCNGCTGAATATGGTTTNGTTGATGAGGTCTTAAAGCCAGATCCTCCCTCTTCTGAATAGAACATGNTAGGTTAAACTCGTTAATAGGNTAGGCAACTGGNACATGACAACCAATCAAACAAATGGCGACGGCACCACCACAAATGGTGATGCATATTCGTGCTCTTTTTGTGGAAAACCGCAAGAGAGCGTTCGTAGATTGATCGCAGGCCCATCCAAGATATTCATTTGTAATGAATGTGTTGGCAGATGCCAGCAGATTATCGCCGATGATTTACCTGTNGCAAAGCCGAAAACAAAACCGACCACGCCTAGGGATATGTTCGATATGCTCAATGAGTACGTTATCGGTCAAGTCCGTGCCAAACGGGTTATTTCNGTTGGCGTTTACAACCACTATAAACGTATTTGGTTTGGTTCTGAGGATCCTGACGTTGAACTTCAGAAAACCAACGTAATGTTGGTGGGTCCCACTGGATGCGGTAAAACACATCTTGCGCAGACTCTTGCACGAATTCTCGATGTTCCTTTTGCTATTACCGACGCTACTTCGCTTACTGAAGCTGGTTACGTTGGCGAAGATGTTGAAAATATATTATTGAGGCTTATTCAGAACGCTGAATTTGACATTGCGCGAGCTGAACAGGGCATCATTTATATTGATGAGATAGACAAAATTTCGCGTAAGTCTGCTAATCCGTCCATTACACGTGACGTGTCAGGCGAAGGTGTGCAACAAGCGTTGTTGAAAATTCTTGAAGGGGCGGTCGTGAATGTTCCACCACAGGGTGGGCGGAAGCACCCACATCAAGAGTTTCTTCAGATCGACACGTCTAACATCATGTTTATTTTAGGCGGGGCATTTGACGGACTTGGAGAAATTATCCAAAATCGTCAAACTAAAGATGCGACTTCCATTGGTTTTAAAGCGACAGGAAAGTCTGGGAGTGGTGAATCCACCGACTTTACCGCTGTGCAGTCCGTTGACCTGTTGCAATTCGGATTTATTCCTGAATTTATTGGTCGTGTATCGGCAGTAATTGGTCTTTCAGATCTTAATCATGATGAACTGATACAGGTACTTACAGAGCCGAAAAACGCGTTGATTCGCCAGTATGAAGCATTATTCAAAATGGATGGTGTTGAATTGATATTTGAAAAGAGCGCACTAGATGCAACTGCTAGATTATCTCGTGAGCATAAAGCTGGGGCGCGTGGTTTACGATCTATAGTTGAGGAGCTACTCGTCGACGTCATGTATGAGCTGCCTTCTATGGAAGGGGTAGCTAAGTGCATTATCCGTGCTGAGACGGTTACGGATAATCACTGGCCCTTATTGCTCGACGAGGATGAAAAACGCCTCGATCATAAATTGCCCGATGGTAAGCACAAAGCTGCTGCTTAATTAGTTCTCACGGTGATTTGTTGTCGCTGATGGTTGCTACGGGTTCTGGTGCTGGTTCGATATTGCTTATCATGTATGAGCTGCACTTTTTCTAGGCTAATCCATCACCGACTTTTCAACTGCCCGGGTAAGATCGATGGTCTCTTCAGATCCAGTTGGATTTATCAGGCCTCGCGCCACTGCTTTAAGCGTTTCCACCAACAGTGGGCGCTCTCTAAGTAATCCTGCTTTACGAATCGCCTTGAATAACCCTAATTCCTCGCCTTGTTCTTGTTTTAATGTTTTTAGGTCAAACCCATCGATTTCCTTCCAGAGCGAATCGAATTCTTTACCTCGGACAGAGAATCCTGTAGTAGCAATTACGGGTCCTTCGTCAACGTCTATGGTTGAGACGTGGATCATTGCTCCAGTTCTGTCAAGTCGTTTGTCTATCACATCCCAAATGGCCTGTTGCCACATTCCGATAGTACCGCCTGGAAGCGCCGGGTGCAGATTGAGTGTCAAATATTCCGAACAGAGCAGAGGAGCTATAAGCATGTACCCTGCGTGTATTGCTATGTCGGCGTCGTACGGACTAAGTAACTCGATCACAGCTTTATCGAAAACCTCACGTAGATTAGCCCACGGTTCATTATTATGTGACTGGCGAAAATCGCGTGACGATAGGGTGATTAATGGTATCCCGTGGGATCTAACAAGAGTCAGGAATCGATCGGTCGGATCTGTCTGTCCTTTAACACGATTGACAAAGACAAATGTTATTTTCCCGCGCAGTTCTCCGGAATCGATGGCATTTAGCGTTGATTCTAAAAGACCGTGTGAACCTTCTCCTCGACCTGTCGTGAACCAACCGATGTTGAGCACGTCAGCGTTGTCTGAGGCGAATGTTNTAGTCACAGTTTAGGAATCCTCTTGGTCAATATCCTCGTCATTGGGGACAAGATTCATTTGCTCAGCAAAATTTTTTTCAAGCCTGGTGATCTTTAGTTCGGAAGATGTAAGAATCTCATTACACTTTGATGCAAGTTTCATACCCGACTCAAACAGACTAGTCGACTCGTCTAAAGAGAATCCTCCAGTTTCGAGCTTTCTTACCACCTCTTCAAGCTCGGAAAAAGCGCTTTCAAAAGATTTAGCTGCTGGTTCCATGTTTTGTTTTTCAGTGGGTTTNGTCATTTTTCCCCGTTCAGATTTTAAAGATGGCGATTTTCATTTCTTGTTTCTTTTGAATTGTTTCGGACCTTATCGACAGTGGTATCAACTGAACCATCAGCTAATACAACNGTCAGCTTATCCTTGGCATAAAATTGTGAGGCACTGGTCGCTGCATTTCCGTTGGCGAGTTTTGCTATTGCATAACCTCTTCCTAGAATTTTTTTTGGACTAAGTGCGTTGAGAGACGCTCTAGCGGTCGCCAGTTGATGTTTTGATGACTCTAATAATCGCTGTTCAGCGAGGTTCGCTCGGGCTAGCAAGGCATCGATTTTTTGTCTTGGTAGTACTACATCTGGAGCTCTCAGGGTTATGCGGTCGACCGACATTTCGAAGTGTGATCGTTTATCACGAACGGTTCTGTAAATTATTTCTTTAATATGGGACGCTTTTGCTGCAATATCTCCTGCGAGTTCTNCTACGTCTGGGGCTACGATTTCGGCTGCTACAGAAGGNGTTGCGGCACGTCTATCAGCAACGTGATCGGCTATCGTGTTATCAGTTTCATGCCCAATTGCGCTGATCACTGGTACGTTGCTTGAGAATATGGCACGGGCGACAATTTCCTCATTGAATGCCCAGAGATCTTCGAGTGACCCACCCCCTCTGGCTACAATTGCGACATCGATACTTTCCATAGAATTTAAAGCTTCAAATGCTTTGACTATCTCTGGTGCTGATTTTTCTCCCTGTACGGATGTTGGAATGAGAATGACTGTTGCTAGAGGATATCTTCGCGTCAATACATTTAATATGTCTTGAATTACTGCACCCGTAGGAGAAGTTATTACCGCTATTTGATTTGGTAGTTTTGGTAGTTCACGTTTACGATCAATTTCAAATAAACCCTCTGCCTCAAGTTGTTTTCGCATTTTCTCGTAAGCTTGCTGGAGAATACCGATTCCATCTGGCCTGATTTCGTCTATGTAGAACTGTAGATCACCACGAGCTTTATAGATCGAAATGCTTCCGTGACAAATGACTTGAGAGCCGTCACTTAAAAATTGGGCTCCTAATCCTGATCGGAACATTACAGACCGGATTACAGACTGCTCGTCGCGTAAAGAGAAATAGTGGTGCCCGGACGATGGATTTCTGTAGCCAGAAACCTCACCGATTACAGTGAGGTCTGTCAGTCGAGGATCAGACTCCAGGGTGGATTTCAGGTAATCGGCAACAGCCGTAACAGTGTATGCGGTTTGGATTTCAGCCTGATTTTCGTCTGGATATTCTGAATCGTAATTGCTGGCCATATTTTCATTCTGCCACAGCCGCTCGAGAGCGGCTAATGCACAAGTCCGAAAACGGATAGAAAGCTCACAACCTGAATCAGCTAGTCTGCGCGCCCGGTATATTCACCTGATGTTGAATTGACGATTATCCGATCTCCCGTAGAAATAAACAATGGCACTTGAAGGACAAGACCTGTAGTAGTGGTTGCGGGTTTGGTGGCTCCGCTTTGGGTATCGCCTTTAAGGCCAACTTCAGTGTTGCTGATTTCAAGTGTTACCGAAGGCGCTACTTCCACAGATATAGGTACACCTTCGTACATCATTACTTCAATAGTATCGCCCTCTGAAATGTACTGCAGGGCGCTACCTAGAAGTTCTTCCGTGATGGCGAACTGTTCAAAAGTTTCAGTGTCCATGAAGTTGTGCATGTCACCGTCTGGGTACAGATATTGTACGGTTGGCGTGTCCACAGCAGCGCGAGTGAGCTTTTGATTTCCCTGAAGTTTTCGTTCGTAGACATTGCCTGTCTTTATTTGTCTTACTTTCAACGTGAGAGTTGGCGGGGCTTTTGGAGCCTGACGGTGTTGCCAGTCCAAGATTTGGTAGACATCATCATCCAAAATGATGGTCATATTTCGGCGGATTTCACTAGACGATATGGTCATTGAAGTATGTGCTCCCGTTCGGGTTCTCGACGTTCATTCAAAGACTATGCAAAGTTCATTAAGAAAAATAGGTCAACAATGAATCTAATGACATCGTCAATGACTTAGAAATTAATTTTAGTCGCATGAGTTAAAATGTGAGCTTTATCGTTTTTAAGAACGACTACATCTTCGATTCGAACTCCACCCCAGCCAGGGATGTAAATACCCGGCTCAATTGTAAAGGGCATACCGTTTTCTAGTTTGCCCTTTGAGTTGGGTCCGATTCCAGGATTTTCATGAACCTCTAGGCCTAACCCATGGCCTAGGCTATGCCCAAAGTTATTTTCATATCCCGCTTCGGCAATAATTTTTCGCGCAATGGCATCACATTCGTCACCTGTCATACCTGCTTTGACCATATCGATTGCTGCTAGCTGCGCAGTTAAAACGATGTCATATATACGTTTCACNTTGTCATTAGCTTTGCCTAGCACCACTGTACGNGTTAGGTCTGAACAATAACCTTTNTANTTGGCNCCACAATCGAAAACTATGGTCTGCCCTTCGACGATTGTGGTATCTCCTGTAGCGTGATGTGGTCGTGCCGCGTTAGGTCCGATTGCAACGATCGTTGGGAACGATATTGACTCTGCACCGCGTTCACGCACAGCTTTCTCAAATATCCAAGCAGCTTCTTTTTCACTCATACCGACTTCCAGTTGAGCNACTGTCTCTTCGAAAGCCTGATCACCAATATCGATTGCGNGCTGAAGAAGCGGNAGTTCTACATCATCTTTGTATGCCCGCAGTTCCACACAAATACTTGATGTCGGTTTCAACGTAGGGTTAGCGTCGTTTTGTTTCAAGTTTTTTCGGAAACGGTCGAGNGTTTNGACTGTCANATCGTCCGCTTCAAACCCGAGTNCCTTGATTTCCAGTTCTTTGACGAGATTGGCTAACCAATCGGGTTTTCCACCTATACGATCAACCCTCCACCCTGGTGCCTGTTGAGAAGCCTGTTCGATATAGCGAAAATCAGTGCAAATCACAGCGTTGTGCCGTGTCACTAGTAAATAGCCAGCGCTGCTCTCGAACCCTGAGATGTATCGTCTATTTTCAGCATTGCTTATAAAGAGCGCGTCGAGGTTATCCTGTGCTAGACGCTCTCGAAGCTTTTGTACGCGCGTTGGAAATCGAAAATCACTCAATTTGTAAGTAGCCTCTAAGAAAATTAACGGTCTATTAGCGAGGATATGTGTTCTAGGGCGTAAAGGTAACCTGCGGGACCAAAACCTGCTATTTGTCCGATAGCATTGCCGGCAAATACTGATTTCTGACGGAATTCCTCACGGGCGTGAATATTAGAAAGGTGAACTTCGATTAATGGAAGCTTGGTGTCAAGTAACGCATCAAGAATGGAGTACCCAACTTGAGTCAATGCGCCCGCGTTAATGATTACACCATCGGCTTGGTCTGACCATTCTTGAATGAATTCGACTATCGAACCTTCATGGTTGGATTGGAAGAATTTTACTTCTACTCCAATATTCGAAGCCTTTATAGAAATATCGTTTTCAATATTAGCTAGCGTTTTTGTACCGTAAAGGGACGTGTCTCTTTTGCCAAGATTATTTAGATTTGGTCCGTTTATTATGATTATTGTTGTTGGCAACACATGCTCCCAATGATTCGCGTGCATTCTACGAGCGATTAAGTTGAGCTTACAGGTCTACTACCATCAGCCGCTGCATTCTTGATGTTATTTTTTGCTCTAGGGTGTGCGTTCAAATAGACGTGACGGCTTTGCTCCGCTGAAATATGTGTATAGATTTGGGTTGTAGCCGGGCTGCTGTGCCCCAACAATTCTTGAACTACACGTAGGTCTGCCCCACCGTCTAATAGGTGAGTGGCGAAGCTATGGCGGATGGAGTGTGTGTGGAACTGGGGTTCTAAACCGGCCTGTAACGCATATTTCTTGACGATTCGTTGTACGGAGCGACTTGAAAGTCTTCCACCTGTTTGATTTAGCCACATGGCAGTAGCGGAACTCCTACACGTGATTTGTGGTCGAACATTATCCAAGTATTCTGCGACCCAACGAGTGCTGTTCTCACCAAATAGCACGATACGCGGTTTTGCTCCCTTACCAACTACACGGACTTCTTGAGTTTTTAAGTTGACATCGTCCAGATCCATGGATTGGATTTCAGATACTCGTAATCCTGTGGCGTACAGTAGTTCGAGCAGTGCACGATCGCGGATACCAGCCTTGGTGGTTAGATCCGGAGCATCGAGAAGCCGGTCCATTTCAAATTTTGAAGCTACACTGGGTAGTTTTTTCTCTTTTTTTGGTCCCTTAATTATGCCGGTTTGATGATTGCTGATTTCACCTGAATGATTCAAGAATCTGAAAAAAGATTTTAGTGTAGAAAGTTTTCTAGAAACACTGTTTCGGGTGAATCCATTTGAAATTAGATAAGCGAGGTAACCTCTCAAAAATGATCGGTCGACTTTGTCTAGATCAGTTAGGTTCGATTCCTCGAGATATTCGACGAGTGGGACAAGATCGTTCACGTAGTTCCGAACTGTATGATCTGCCAACTGGAGTATTGTGCCGGCATGTTGATTGAAATCGTGAATACGTTTTGACAGTGTTGGTGAATGCGATTTTTGCAGTATCGTCTCCATCGCACGGGAGGGCAGACGATTACTCGTAGCCATTGCATCCCTCCCAGCTGGGAAAAACCCTACTTTGCGGACTTGACTTTCGCTTTACTCCGTTTAGTGGACTTTTTGCGTGAAGAGAATTTTTTTTCTGCTTCGGCAGCCATGATCGCTGCTGCCTCGGGGTGCACAATTGCGCACTTTTCCATCGCAGCCTTCCAGTCGCCTTTCCAGTTTTCTGTGATTTCACCTGAGGCGCGTTCACCAGGCCTAGTTGAAATTGCAACTCGACATTCCGGGAACTTTCCACATCCCAAGAATTTTCCATAGCGGCTTTGGCGAATGACGAGATAGTCTCCACCGGCACATTTTTCATCACTTAGCTGTATGAGACTTTGAGATGGAACTCGATCAGCTTTCTCCTTTGCGATGTTTACTTCTTTGACAAATGGTCCGAAGAATTCCCTAAGCATGTTGATCCAATCTTGATCACCATCTGCTATCGAATCAAGTTTGGACTCTATTCCTGCAGTAAACCCCGTATCCATAATGCTGGAAATGTGCTTNGTGAGAAGATCGGATACCGCCATTCCCGTNGGGGTTGGTTTAAACCGACTTTTTTCTCGATCAACGTACTGCCGTTTTTCAATTGTGCCAACAATCGTGGCCCATGTGCTAGGTCTTCCAATTCCTTGTTCTTCCAAAAAACGTATTAGGTTTGCCTCAGTGAATCGGGGTGGGGGTTGTGTAAATTTCTGATCTGTATTAACTGTCTGCTTTTCAAGAGAATCACCCTCTTGCATTAACGGTAACTGTGTACTCTCATCGTTCTGTGCATCTTCATCTCGAGTTTCTATGTACAGCTTCCGGTACCCATCGAATTTGATTACTGAGCCCGTTGCTCGCACTATGTATTCTTTACCATTGATTGCNACTGCTTTTATGTCTACGCCGGTATTGTCCACGATCGCATCGGTCATTTGGCTCGCAANTGTTCGCTTCCAGATCATCGTATACAGACGNAGTTGTTCGGATGACAGGTACCGTGCGACTTTNTCCGGCGTGTTTTCTATTGACGTTGGTCGTACTGCTTCGTGAGCTTCTTGCGCTGACTTGCTTTTAGTTTTATAACGACGAGGGCCGGACGAATAATCAGAACCATATTTTGTGATGATGAATTTTTCAGCTTCGACTAGAGCGTTTTCAGCGAGATTTGTTGAGTCGGTTCGCATGTAGGTGATTAGGCCGTCAGGCTCTGAATTTTCTTGTACGATTCCTTCATAAAGATCTTGAGCTATGCGCATGGTACGCGCCGCGCTGAATCGAAACGAGCGAGCAGCCTGTTGTTGCAGCGTACTTGTAGTAAATGGGGCCCGGGTTCGTTGCCTCACCTCTCGCCGAGTCACGTTTGACACTTCGTATACGGCTTGCTCGAGGTCTTCTTTGATAACCATCGCTGTCGCTTCATTATTAATAACGGGCTTTCCTTTTTGGCCCGGTACGGTTTTAAGTGAAGCGGAAAATAGATATTTATTTTGTGCTGATTGTTTTTGGAGATCGNCCGTTATCACCCAGTATTCTTCAGGCTTGAAANCTTCGATCTCCCGTTCTCGATCGACAATTATTTTAAGTGCTATCGACTGTACCCTGCCTGCTGACAGCCCTTTTCGTCTTCCTCCCGGTATTTTGGTCCAAAGAAAATTACTTCCCTTGTAGCCGACTNCTCGATCAAGAACCCGCCGTGCTTGTTGTGCATTTACTAGATGCATGTCGATTTGGCGTGGATGCGCAAATGCTTCTTGAACTGCAGAATCAGTGATTTCATGAAAAACTACTCGTTTTAGGTCTTTTGAATTTCCGAGTTTTGCTGCTTCCACAAGATGCCATGAGATCGCTTCTCCTTCGCGATCTGGATCCGTCGCTAGATAGATAGATTCGGCCTGTTTAGCTGTTTTTTTGATTTCTGCTATCAGAGTTTTTTTTGTGTTTACATATGGTGCTTGGAAATTGTTATCAATTTCTTCAACATCCCAATCTTGTGGCAAATCGCGTACATGGCCCATTGAAGCGAGGACCACATAATTTTTGCCTAAAAACCTCCCAACCGTCCTAGCTTTGGATGGAGATTCTACGATTACCAAGTCACGCTTTGCAGATGTCG
>PBRL01000033.1 GCA_002725925.1 Chloroflexota bacterium | reverse complement strand
GAATTGACTATGCTGGCGAGAGAACAGTTGCGCGATGTTTTCGCTCGCGCAGATATGTCTGTAACAGGTGTAAATTTCGCTGTAGCCGAGTCAGGTTCCATTGTGCTTGTGACCAACGAAGGCAACGGAAGAATGTCAACAAGTGTTCCCCGTGTTCACGTCGCTGTCATGGGCATGGAGAAAATCGTACCCTCGATTCAAGATCTCAGTACGATGTTGAGGATTCTGATTCGATCGGCGACAGGTCAACGTATTTCCACATATGTGACGATGGTAAANGGGCCTAAAACCCCTGAAGAAGAAGAAGGNCCAGACGAATTCCATCTGGTGATCATGAATAACGGGCGTCATAAACTTCTGAGCGATCCCCAGCTTCGAGAATCTCTGAACTGTATTCGATGCGGAGCCTGTTTGAATGCTTGCCCTGTNTATAGAAAAGTTGGNGGNCATGCTTACGGTTGGGTATATCCGGGACCCATCGGAGCGATAGTAACACCTGTAATGACGGGTCTCAAAGACGCCAGCAATCTACCCGCTGCGTCGTCCTTGTGTGGCGCCTGCCACGATGCNTGTCCAGTGAAGATAAACATTCCACGAATGCTNTTAGAACTTNGATATAGAACAGCTGAAGGCTCTACTGATCCTAAGGAACGCACGTCNACANTTANCGAACGNGTTATTTGGAAGCTCTGGCGAATAGGTATGATGAGCAGACGTAGGTTTGATTGGGGGGCACGTATTGCTTACCTGTTGATGCGACCGATTTCTCTTAAAGGTTGGATNAAGAAAGCTCCCCCGCCTATTTCTGGNTGGACTCTAACNCGTGACTTTCCATTGATCGCTCGTNAATCTTTGAAATCCCGNCTTAGTCACCGATCGAAAAAGGAAATTTCATGACCANCAAGGTCAACTTCATTAAACAGGTNACNAAGGCTTTAGGACGATCTNAGATCATTCCNCCAGAAGAAANTTANGCCACCGCGATATTCGAAGACAAATCGTCAGCAAGNGCTAACGCTGAACAGGCTGTTGNCGATGCNGAGTTGTTATCGGNAANCCTNATGAANGAAATGGNTNAATCATCTGAAACTGCCGGATGGAAAGTTCATCGANCTGACAATCTTGAAGAGGCCGCTGAACTTGTNGTAGANATTTGTAAAGACCATAAAGCAAGATCTGTTTTACGTTCTTCACACGATGTATTAACAGATATTCCATTGGATGCAGCTCTTTCTATATCTGGAATAAACGTAGAAGTGACGGAACATTCGTCGGGAAGCAGCATCCAACAAATCCAGAAATCCAAGTCTGCGGCTTTCAGTGCAGATGTCGGTGTCACTGGTGTGGATTATGCTATCGCCGAGACAGGAACAGTTGTCCTTCATCCGCGTGCAGGNGTCTCCAGGCTTTTGTCGCTAGCTCCACCCACCCATATTGCAATACTGCGGCAAGGTGATGTTTTACCGTCACTTGATGAATTGTTTGCCATACAACGGGATGACTTTTTAAAAGGTGAGCTTGAGGGTTCTATGAATCTAATATCAGGGCCGAGTAAAACAGCAGATATAGAGGGGACCACGGTGACCGGGATTCACGGCCCGCTGGAAGTCCATCTGATTATTGTTAAAAATAATAAATCTTGAACTATGTTTCTACCGCAATAGCCCGACAGGCTTCTTCCGTCGCAATAGTCACAAGCCTTTTGGTGTCTTCCATGGCAGCTTTCAACGACATGGGCCGGTTGACCAGGCTAAAAACTGCATCGATTCCGTGCTGATGGACTTCACTGAACCCAGCCCCAAGAGAACCTGCGATACCGATAACGGGAATTCCATGTTTTTTTGCGCGTTGGGCAACAGCTACCGGGGATTTATTAAATACGGTTGATCTGTCAAATTGACCTTCACCTACGATTACTAACTCTGCACCTACAAGATGATCTTCAATTGAAACAGCTTCGAGCACGATGTCTGCGCCAAGCCTCAGTCGCGCATCAAAGAAACCCATTAAACCCGCTCCAAGGCCTCCCGATGCACCGGCGCCGGGTATTTCAGCAACGTCAGTGTGCAAGTCGTTTGCAATCACTTCTGCGAAATTTGCTAGTGCTGCGTCAAGATCTTGCACATCTTGAAAAGTAGCTCCTTTTTGAGGACCAAATATTGCTGAAGCACCGCGTGGCCCACAAAGGGGATTGTTCACATCGCAAGCAACAACTATATCCGCGTCAAGAATCCGAGAATCCATATCTGAAATATCAATTGTTGTAAGATTCGCAAGCGCTATACCCCCACGTGGTAATTCTTTCCCGTTTTTATCAGAAAGTCTGCCACCCATAGCTTGGATCATTCCAGCACCGCCATCGTTTGTGGCACTTCCCCCTACACCGATAATGAAATGGCTGAATCCNGCGTNAAGNGCTTCTGTTACCAATTGNCCGATACCAAAAGTTGAAGCATTTCGCACATCTCGTTCTTCAGGGGATAAACGTGCAAGACCTACTGCATTAGCCACTTCAATNACAGCAGTAGTTCCGTTTCCTAAAGCACCCCATTCTGCTTTNANTGGNCGTCCNATAGCGTCCTGCACAGTNGCAGTTCGAACTTCACCNCCTGANCTATCAACCAAAGCTTGCAGNGTGCCGTCTCCGCCATCNGCAACAGGAATCAATATTGTTTCCACATCCGGCCATACNCGCTTTACCCCTAATGACATCGCTTCTGCGATCTCCATGCCAGAGAGACTCTCTTTAAACCCTTGAGGNGCTATCACAACTTTTTTCATGGTTGAAATTATANCTAGATACGANGNACGCTCANACCAGATTGAACAGGTTTTCAATTATGTCGCTGCTACACTCGACACATTGAANGGAATACTTCAGTATTTATCTTCATGATCGAAAATCACGTCGCAAAAACATTTTTCGCTTCTGCTATCGACGGTAGAGTTGATGAGATCAAACGCATCAGCCTAGATATTTTGAACCACCCTGAAAGTGGTTATAGAGAATATCGAACTTCTAAACTGGTTGCAGATTGGTTTCGCACAAACGGATTTCATGTTCAGGCCAATATAGCGAAAACAGGTCTCGTAGCGACTCTTGACACCGGGAAAACAGGTCCCCATGTGGCAATACTGGGCGAATTGGATGCACTTGTCGTTCCCAAACATTTATATGCAAACCTTGAAACGGGTGCAGCGCACGCCTGCGGACATCACGCCCAAATTGGCTCAATGTTAACCGCTGCTGTTGGAATACTTGATGAATCAGTGAATAAAACATTGACAGGCAAAATCAGTTTCATGGCTACACCCGCAGAAGAGTACATTGAACTGGAATATCGTCAAACACTGGTTGACAACGGGGAAATAGAGTTTTTTGGTGGGAAGCAAGAATTTATCAAGCGGGGTTTTTTTGACGACGTAAATATAGCGATGCTTACCCATACCGGCGGCGAAACTCCTGGGACGTTGGGAATTGGTGGGTCAAATAACGGAATGGTTGGTAAAACCATTAGGTTTAGGGGCAAAGCCGCTCATGCCGGCGGATCGCCGCATCTTGGGATTAATTCATTAAACGCAGCGCATATCGCTCTGGCAGCCATTCATGCGCAACGAGAAACGTTTCGTGACTCAGACACAGTGAGAGTTCATCCAATTATCACCAAAGGTGGAAGTGCCGTAAATTCTGTACCCAGTGACGTGAGACTCGAAACATACGTCAGAGCTTCTAATGTCCCGGCAATTTTGCAGACATCTCAGAAGGTTGACAGGGCATTCAGGGCAGGTGCACTTGCGACCGGAGCTACTGTCCAGATAACTACAAATCCAGGATATTTACCCGCAAAATATGATGATTTGTTAACCGAGTTATACCGCCACAATGCTGCGTCACTTATTGGTGACGACAATATCATCAGGCTTAACCATGGAACTGGATGCACGGACATGGGGGACGTCAGTCAAATTGTCGCAGCGATACAACCATCAGCTAACGCAACCAGCGGCGACGGACACGGAATCGATTACGTTGTCGACAACTATGATCTTGCTATAACCAAAGCCGGAAAAGCCATGGGAATGACTGTTATAGACCTGTTGTCAAAAAATGGTGAAAAGGCCAAAAATATTTTTGGTTCTTTTCATGCTCCTATGACAATCGACGAGTATCTGCGGCGAATGAGAAGCTTTCGTTCGAATAGCACCTATGAGGATTAATCTAGATGAATGTCTCTAATCTGCCTGAATTGCGATCTATCGCGATGCAGACAATTGACGAATCTAGCGGAAGTCTGGTTGATGCTGCAAAATGTGTTTACGCTATACCAGAAACCGGATTCAATGAGCGCAAAACTTCCAATTTCGTACAAAAGCAATTGGAAGCATTGGGTTTATTCGTCGAGACAGGAATAGCAATTACGGGAATGAAGGCCGTAATAAAAGGAAACAATCCAGGTCCGACAATTGGTGTGATCGCAGAGCTTGATGCGCTAAGAATTCCATCCCATCCAGGAGCTGACGATACTTCCGGTGCAGCACATGCCTGCGGTCATCATATTCAAATAGGGGCACTGCTTGGAGTAGCCACAGCTTTGGTTANCCCGATCTTGAAAGAATCACTTTCAGGCAATGTTGCGTTGATTTTGNCACCAGCTGAAGAATTCATCGATATTGAGGANCGCTTAACTAAAAGAGANAACGATGAAATAGAGTTTTTATCCGGCAAACAAGAAATGATTNGACTGGGTACATTCGATGAGGTAGATATGGCCATGATGNTTCATTCCTCAACTGGCTATGGAAAGGCATATTTTAGTGTTGGTGGAACAACAAANGCNCATGTAACGCACCAGGTGCGTTACATGGGAANATCTGCACATGCCGGNGGTTTTCCNTATAANGGAATCAATGCGTTNCAAGCCGCTATGCTNGCGAANNCAGCCATAAACACCCAACGAGAAACNTTCATGGAATCTCAAGTNGGAAGNGTTCACGGAATCATTTCGAATGGTGGNACTTCGGTTAACGCAGTTCCTGATCAAGTTCTTTACGAAGGGCGGATTAGAGCGGGAACGGTTGATGCTTTACATTCAATAGAGGAAAAAGTGATTCGGTGCTACAAAGCGGGAGCTTTGGCTATGGGTGCTTCCGTCAAGGTTGGATCTGTAGCTGGTTATCATCCTNTAACTCAGAACACAACGATGGAAAAACTATTTATAGAAAATGCGAAACTTATTTTCGGACAAAATTCCNTAGTCATTGANTCCCCAGATCAAAATTATGGCGGNTCAACNGATATGGGGGATCTGAGCAAGATAATGCCAGTTATACACCCGTACACNAGAACCGCCTCGGGCATAGGNCATGGTGAGGACTACCTNATACAAGANTACANCAGGGCAGTGGNTTCCTCAGCAAAAGTAATGGCGTCAACCGTACTAGCATTGTTAATCGACAATGCGNACAAGGCTNAGGAAANAANCAGCCAATTTAAGCCCGATTTAACNCCGGCCCAGTACGTCAAATCTCAACGCGAACGGTTCACCACCACAACCTACCGGCCTGAGTAACANGAAAAGATCAGACCTAAGTAAGTNTATTTTTTCAGCGACGTCGTTGAAACATCTGCTGTGGGCTGTCATAAATGAATNTTACGAGNTGGGTTACTTAGAGATTCAGTTTCGATGATTTCTGTCACGCGTTTTACAGTNTCATTGAGCAGGTGTTCTTTATTTGTNACAGTAAAATCAAACATTNTAGATTGGNTGATTTCCTNTGAAGCCGCAAGCAATCGCTTGTTCATTTCATCNTCTGTGTCGACTCCACGTTTTTCAAGATGTAGGCGAAGCACCTCCAAAGAAGGCGGGNCTATGAATATAAGAAGTGCGTCAGGNATAATTTGCTTAAGNCGNTTGGCTCCCTGTANGTCTACTCGGATAATGACGTGCTTACCTGCTGCAAGAGCATCACTAACCTGTATTTTCGGAACACCGTAATAATTGCCGTAAACTTGAGCCCATTCAAGTAACGCTTTGGANTTTATCAANCGCTTGAAGTGATCAACTGTAACAAAATTNTGATTGATTCCTTCTTGTTCGCCATGTCGGGAAGAGCGAGTAGTGGTTGTAACAATGAAGTGGAACCCCATGCGTCTTGAAGCAATCATTTGATCAATGATTACATCTTTTCCGACTCCAGACGGCCCTGAGATGACAACCACTAATGGGTTTTGTGTTAATCCTCGTTCGTTATCCAACCATTCCACCAAGNTCTTGTATAGTTCCCCAAAATCCAGGNTAGGAAATTGCAGCCACATCGGGNTCTAGAATTGTGATNGGCTGCTCTGATATCAGCCCTGCTATNCCCAAGCTCATNGCAAGCCTATGATCGTCATAGCTTTGGAAGCAACCACCGTTTATCTTATCGTTCCCAGCAATGACCATTCCGTCAGGNGTACNTTCAGCATTAATTCCCGCCNATCTCAGCCAAGATATGCTGGACTCAATACGATCGGATTCTTTGACTCTTAACTCTTGAGCATCTTTTATAACCGTTTCACCGTCAGCCACAGCCGCGGCCACGGCTATCACAGGAATTTCNTCGATCAGTAACGGNACTGTTGTACCAGACAACTCGATACCCTTTAGGTCACTTGTTCTAATTANCACATCGGCAACAGGTTCTCCTGCTACTTCTCGTTCATCGATCAGTTGTAACTGNGCATTCATCATTNTAAGTGCGGTGATTATCCCGGATCTGGTTGGATTTACACCCACGTTTCGTATCAGTAACTCNGCGTCTGGATGACANGCTGCAGCAATCATCCAGAAAGCAGCACTACTTATGTCACCTGGCACCTCGACGTCGATGGTTTCTAATTCAGACGGNTGCAGGACTAAGTCCAAACCCGTTTTGTNAAGTTCTGCCCCCATAGCAGAAAGCATTCGCTCAGTATGGTCTCTGGACTCGGCAGGTTGAGAAAGCTTCGTGATTCCATCTGCCCGTAACCCCGCCAGCAAAAGACAGGATTTCAGTTGAGCAGACGCAACCGGCATCCTGTAATTGATGCCTTGCAGAAAACCGCCGTGAAAAACAAGAGGTGCTAAAGTGTTATTTGCACGACCTGAAATTTTAGCCCCCATAGTTNTCAGAGGGTCTACCACACGTCCCATTGGTCGGGTTTTNAGTGATTGGTCACCGGTTAGCACTGAAAAAAAATCCTGNCCCGCAAGAATTCCTGACATTAAACGCGTTGTTGTACCACTGTTACCAGCGTCTAAAATATCGTCCGGTTCTATCAAACCGTTTAAACCAACGCCTTTTACCGTGAGGGTATCACCGGCTGCTTTTGCGCCTGGTTCTCGGGTTATCTCTACTCCTAATAATTTTAATATCTGCTCNGTTGATGAGCAGTCAGCCCCAGGGGAAAAATTCGTTATTNTTGCGGTGGAGGTATTCGANAGGGCGTTGAATATAACCGCTCTGTGCGAAACTGATTTGTCCCCAGGGGAGATAATCTCCCCTCGAAGTGAACGAGGACGTGCGATAGTAACTGACATCCGATTCCTATTAGTTTAGTTTACGGCGGTCGTATTTCGTAGCGTCCCGTTTCTTTTCTTTCCCACCACTCATAACTCCTGCCACTCTGCTCCCAAAGAAAAGACTCATCATGCTCTCACTCGAGGACGGGATTTCTGTTTTTCCGGCTGCATCAGGTCGCCGGTCAGCTATACCTGCTTCTAAACGAGCGCGTTGCTCCCACGCCNGTACGAACGAGTCGCTTAAAATTCCATCAGAAGCAAATCTTTCTTCNTCATCAAGAAGGCCGTCNCGCATCGATNGCAGTCGCTCCATTAACTGATCGATCCAATGAGCGAGCATATCTGAATTNGTCGCTGCCGNACTTTGTGAAGATGACGGTTCTGCAGATGCCGGAGAGGTCATTTGATCAAATTCGATACCGACAAAACGGCTTATTTCAGACCAAGAGGGTGAGGTGCTTACAGCATTCATNAGCGCNGTCGCGACAATCACTGGTAGACCGCTAGTNGCGGCGGAAAAAGANTCGTGCTCGTCTGGATCCATAAAAACNGGTTTNGCANCTATACTTTCAATTAAATCTGTCAACGTCTTGATCGAGTTNTGGTCTGCAGATGCTGGAGCTACNACTGCCCACTTAGTGTTGTGNAAAATGTGGCCAGACGCCTCTTTTTGTTCTTTGACAGACGCTCCAGTAAGCGGGTTTCCGCCGACAAACCCCACGTTTTTTGGNAAAAGCTCTTCAGCCCATTGTGTAACAGCTCGTTTAGATGGGGATGTGTCAGTAATTACTGCNCCGNTTTTAAGATGTGGTGCTATAGCTGTGAANACGTCGTANAGAGACTTCGCAGGTGTTGCNNCTATAACTAAATCAGCNTCACCGACGGCCTTACTAAGATCCCANTCAACGTTATCAACTGCTCCCATACGTTGCGCAAGACTTTGTGCGTTGTTGTCGGCGTCGTAGCCGACCACGCGAGATTTTCCTCCTTGGCGTCCNCGAATTGCCATACCAAGAGAGGTCCCAATCCGACCAAGTCCAATAATTGTGTAATTTGTCATGGTTTTCTACTTTTGATCTCTCGTATNTATATNANNCCACAGAATATTTCTTACGGTGACACGATCGTTANTCNNNGTCTTCCTCCTCATCATATCCGTCAAATTCAGTTTCANNGAGGGATGATTCACCGGATGGTAAAACAGCAGGTGTTGAGCTTNTNTCTTTTTTCGGTTNCAGCTGATCTATAGATTCTTTAAGCGCNGTGAATTCAATTTTCTCTGCGGNTTTAAAATCATAAAGCAAAGCAGAGATACCGATATCACGTAAAAGTTCCAAGTCCTGATTACTGGGNAGTTGAGTTAAACGTAAAAAAATNTGCCGTGAATAATTTGCCAATTGTTCTTGAAGCTCAAGAACACCCCCGACATTCAAAGGCAAATTTATAGAAGTCCCATCGANAATAAGAAAATCAAAAGGTCCGTTATCAATGGCCTTGGCACGTTTCTTGGAAATGTTCAGATCTACGACAAGCCCTTTCCCGNNGTCATCATCCCTCAAAGCACNCCCCGGAGTAGATTCTGCCTCGATAACAAGAAAATCTGCACCCGAGCCGACTGCTGTGGTGATATTTGANTNTGTTCCACCTGCTACAGCAACTCCCCAAAGGTCAACGTTTTTCAAGGTTTTTGTTTGGGGTGCACCTTTGGGACCAGCCGACAAAATAAATACGTCGGCTGCTAAACCCTCAATNTCTGTTGGTTTATCGATGGTNACCACTACAAGAATTANGGGGATTTTTCTACTTGAGGACCGAACTCCGAAACCAAACCCAGTTCTTTCGGTCTGGCCTAATTTGGTCAATCGGTCNGCAATCTTACTCAANCCGCAGATTCCTCGCTATCAGTAGAAGAATCTGTGTCCCGCTGTTGGCGTAAAAAATCTTCAAGTTCCTGAACGAGCGCTGCTGGCTCAGGACTTTGCCGATACTCTTCTTCAGAATCGTACCTTTCTTCAAGTCGTTTGACGTATCCCTCAATTTCTTGTTGGTCCGCAAGAGCCCTGACCAAATTTTCATCAAACTCCTCGGAGTCTCGTGCAAGTTTCGTGAGGTCAACAGGCACCGAAATAAATTGCTGCAGTTCTGAAAGTATTGCGTGAGTGAGCGTGGGGTTCTGAGCTACCTGTAGATAGTGTGGTGAATGGCCCCAGATACTAGCTGCCGGAACCTCATCTTGAGCCAGTCGGTCGATTAGAACTGACGTGAGACCAGAGGGGCCTTCGTAATTAGGCACAGCATATTTAATGTGCTCAAATTCTTTACCAAGATTTGTATTCAGTGATGAACCTGTGACCCTCGGAGAACGAGTGTGGGGAACTGAGTCGAGTAGAGCACCGACCGTGACCAAAAGCTTAGTGTCACTCTCGTTAGCCACCTGATGTATCAGGTCAGTGTATGTCCGCCATTTCAAATTTGGTTCAACGCCTATAAAAATAAGCAGGTCTCGGC
>PBRL01000032.1 GCA_002725925.1 Chloroflexota bacterium | reverse complement strand
TTTAGCGGAAATGTCGTTATAAATTGGGCTAATGGTAGGCTCGCGTCGAAAATAGTTACGTAATGTTCAGGAGTAAATAAAATTGACTGATCGAGTTACAACAGGCTGGATTTTGATTGCTGCAGCTATTTTGGGATTTGGTGGCTGGATTTTGTGGGGAGCTCTCATGGGGTTTCCCGATTCATCTGATGGTGATGCAATCATTAAGGCTTCCTCAGACAATAAAGATCTGACCATCATTATTTTTACGGTGGCATCAATTGGATTTGCATTGATGGTCATGGGATTTCGAGCTG
Source organism: Chloroflexota bacterium (assembly GCA_002725925.1). Classification (GTDB taxonomy): domain Bacteria; phylum Chloroflexota; class Dehalococcoidia; order Lucifugimonadales; family Lucifugimonadaceae; genus Lucifugimonas. The sequence goes on along the minus strand of PBRL01000032.1, from coordinate 17,412 downwards.
TCGCTTCTAATTATGGGAACGATAGCGTATTGCTTAGTATCGGTAAATTTATGCTTATACCGGGCTTGGCAATCTCATTAGTTGAGAGCGCTTCAATCATTGGGATCGCTCAGGCCGGGTCTGGGCGGTTGCTGACACCTTGTTTGCTCTTTCCGTAGCAGCTGGGGGCATTGGTACAAGTTTACTTTTCGGGGGTATTGGCCTTATAGGACTTACGTTCTTGATGCAGAAGTCACTTCACGTGGTCGTCGGAATATTGATGGTAGTCGGCGGGGTAGTGGGTCTAGTTGTACCTTTGATTGACTACACGTTGCAAATTATGTTTATTGCTTACATTTGCATGGTCGCTTCGGCGTTGGCTATAGCGATACCTGCTGTTCGGTCCAAGGAGTAGTTCGATAGTGATCACAGGAAAAGTTAAAGATTAAGTTTCTGTGAAACTTGTAAATAGAGTTTGAGTTTGAGAGGCCCTCGTAATATGCGAGGGCCTCTTGTTATGTAATTTAAGGGCACCCGTGCTTATTCGTTCAATTGTTCGATTAGTTTTCGACAAAGGTTGTGTGCATCAACCATGCCCAGGCCTTCACAGAGTAACACCAGGTTCCCGGAGATTAAGAACCCTCCGTAACGGGCTACTTGATCACAACCGGCTTCGGATCGTCCGGCTTTTGGAACACATTTTCTCCGATCGCGTTCCTTTTCCTTCCACATCACCGAGTCTCCGCTAACAACTCCGTCAGGGCCTGTGACCGATTTGGCATAGGTTTTCCCTTCCTCATTAGCGGTATCAGCTGTTTTATACAGGCGGGCTTCTACGTATTTCTTATCAAAAATTATTCTTGTCGCTGAAATTGCCAATGGCAGTTCGGAGACATCATATTCTTTATTAAATTTGATTGTTTGATGGTCAAAATCTTCTTCGGAATAAGTTTTGTCGGGGAAGAGATTTTTAAATTCACCAGATTCTAAGTCGCCTGTTGAAGTGACTTCCTGATTTCCAATCACACAATTAGCTGTCATTACCGTGACTAATGTGATGGTGATGAGTAGAAATCTTCTGGTCATTGTTTTCACCTGTTTTCACGAATCATGCTTGAAGATGAGTCTTTCATTTGGACATACCGATTAGGAGATAAATCGGTATGTCCAAATGTCGGTGTCGTTACATAAACACTGTTTTTAGTGAATTGTTTTATTGGTACATTGCAAAATCGTATCTGGCGACGGTGTTTTTTACGACGATATCGATGTCACTTTCAAGTATGTATCCATCTTCTGAGAGTTGTTGAGCGTCTCGTGTCACTAGGTCGATGTATGCGTCGCGATCGGTATATCTTTCCTCAATAGAAAGTCTCGGGTCACGTGATTCAGATCGCTTAGTTCCTGTTGGTGGGAACCATCTCGAAAAGCCAATCATTGGTACAAGCTGGTCAGGGGCTCCTGTTTTCGGGTGACGCATATTCCAACCTGAGTGGGTTGCAACGGGTCGTGTGATATCAGGAAGTCGGATGCCGCTAAGCTCATTTCCGTCCGAATCCACTGATGANACNAGGCATGCGTATNGNTCGGATTCTCTGGTTGGATACGTTCCGATTCCATTTTCGCCTTGAATTCCCAGATCCATAGCTCTTATGACCCANAGTTTCGATCTATCTGGCGTAACTTGGTNNGGTAACCGATCAAATACATCAAGTACTTCGCCTCTTAGTACAGCAGTTCCATTGTCGATTCTTGGATGCTTNCTTTCAGGGGGTTCTATTCCGTTAGTGATCCACTCTTGCAAGTTTATAAAGGCTGCTCTTAAAAGCGGGGAGTAATCAACCACGTTTGGTGCGAACAGGGGCAATGCATCTTCCGCTCCTGGTTCGATAGATTGCGGTAGAGTTCCTGCTCCATGTTGTGTGCCTGCGAAATGGTAAACACGTACAAAGTCCGATGCGTGTTCTACATCAATTGAACCGGACGGATCTGTATGCACCAATGATCCGTCACCTCGCCAATATTCTGAAGAGCTGTTTGTGTAAATGACCTTTGGTCTTGATTCACCGGCAGCCAGTTTCTTCAGCAGTCCATCACTTTTTTCGGTGAATGGGTCTATGAGCTCTTCGTCATGGAATGGATATTGGTGTCCGAAGCTTGGATAAGATTGATTGGATGGTTGCGCGAATCTGTGATTGAATGCACCTACTCTTCCGCCAGCGACATGAGGAAGTAAGCCATCGAATACTTTTCTACCCGACTCATCGACATTCAAACCTAAATATAGGAAATGCCTGAGCATGCGCCCGGTTTGTGAAGTTCCATAACCGATAGCATGATTGAATTTGCCTAGATCTGGTATAGGTTGTCTCAACTCGTACTTGAGGAAAGATGTCACATCTCTAAGAGCAATGAGGCCGCTACCCGCGACAGGAGCATCGATTGTTTCGTAGACAATTTGGTAACACTTGCCTGGTTCGAAACCATCCTCTAGGTATATGTGTTCTTCACTGGGCCAAATACCTTCTGATGTTTCCTGTGCGAACCTCCAGTTTTCGCGAGGTATAACGGTTTCTTCGTCATCCTCAAAATCCTTAATATACAGAGCTGCATTAGGATCAAATATATCTTTAGCCCTGAGAGGTTTATGCACTCGATCAGCGAGAAGCCACGTTGTTGTTTGTTTGTTGGGCCTGATTTCAACAACAGTTTGTCCGACGTTGGATTCCTCGGATAAATCAGCCGCTGGTGGATTCAGCCCCATTAGTACGGCGCTTTGGTACACGTCCCACTGCCAACCGATCGAGGCTACCGTTAATCCTCTTTCAAACAGAAAACCATCGCCTGAATTAGGACTTGCACTGGCTTCAGATCCGCTTCTATTTAGGGTGTCTACAACTCTGCGACGGCCACGGTTTGGTAGCTCAACTAGTAAACCGTTCGATCCCCGGCTGGGGTCGACAGGTTTAATAATTGAAAAATCAGAACTGAATATGACTCTACCGTTCTGATCGGTCGGCGCAAGATCCAGATCGACAATGGATTTATTGGCATCTACCGATGGAACAACAGCAAAAGTTACAGTTCCATCTATTTGTTCGTAAGAGCCTGTCTTACCGAATTGTTGTCCACCTGAGTAGGCGAACCGTTTATCTATCTGGAGATCTATGACTGCCAAGATTTACCTCAGATTGAAACTAGGATTTCATTTACTGCTGTTATTGCTCAAACGGGTTGCCAATGGGGTAGCCCGTTTTGTTCGATGACTCGTCCAGTGCTTGACCCGTTTGGCAGGTGACCAGCGAATACGACCCACTTTTCATTCATGGCACGACTGAGCAAGTCGCGCCGACATTCAGTGGACATTTCAGTGTTCCAATCGAAAACAGGGCACCAAGTTTGTTCAGTTACCTGTGCAACATTGTGAAAGAGGTCTCCGATAATCACTCCCGTACTGTTTTTAGATTTTATGAGTACGTTTTGATGACCGGGGGTATGTCCATTCATTGGCAGTGTCGATATACCAGGTGCAATTGTCTCTACTCCATCTACCAACTTTAAAGCACCTAACTTTTCAAGGGGTCTCACGGAGTTATCAAACGCAGGGTCTGAGTTATCTTTTTGAGTATGGTGATCCCAGTCGTTTCTTGCTATCCAATGAGTTGCATTTGGGAAAGTTAGTTCTGGTTTTCCATCTTTATAACTAACATTCCAGCCAATGTGATCGCCATGGCAGTGGGTAGTGACCACAACATCAACGTCACCTACTTGGACTCCAAGGTTATTTAGATTGTCCAGTAATTTGCCCTGATCATCATCGGTAGGCCCTAATCCAGAGTCGACCAAAATTATCGGGCCTTCTTTATTAGTGGATCGAATGAGATGACTTTTGAATTCTGTGACCCACATGCCGTCTGCATTCAGCGCAAACGATCGGTAAGGATCCCATGCTTCCTCCGGAATAGATTGGAAAACCAAAGCAGGGTCTCTGGGCGGTGGCAGCGTATCTATTACTGTTGTTATTTCGTAGTTTCCGATTGGTTGTGACTTTGCCATAAGTTCCTAACCAATTGGCCTTGCTGGCATAGATGTGGTCAATTGTAGTTTGTTAGATGTTGTTCAATAACTTGTTGCCGATTCAACACATTTCTAAATCTAGGTATTACTTTGTATGGAATAAATAATCACTACAAATTGTTTTAAGTGAAATATTAATCTAAGCTATCTCGCTCGCGATGTATTCTCCATCCGTCCAGGTTGGTTCTGAATCCAGATGTTCCATCAATTTGCTGAAGGATTCATTCTGTTCAGGGCTGTTTGCGTTAGCTATATGCGCTTCTTTGCTTTCAAACACAGCGACACCAATTAAATCGGCATCATTATCGTCAGGTTTCATTAAGAACCAGGCGACCATTCCTTTTGGGGTGTTTCCATCCATAACTTCTAATAAATTTTGTTCGTGACCAGGTCTAACACTCAAGTTAAAAATCGTTCCATACATAAGTTCACTCCTTCGAGCGTTGGGCCAAACTGGCCACATAATTTCTATCGGAGGGTTCCAACAAACCAAGCTCATTAGGAGTTTGCTGACTACCCGTTGTTTTAACTCATGGCATTGACATGCCCAGATCCAATTCTGAGCTTACCGAATTAAACCACTCAACGACTTCTCGATGATACGGGATGCCGTTTTTCTTACGGAGTGCAGTTTCTTCATGTTCGGGTAGCCCTGCATAGAAAACTCGGTCGTGTCCCGGAGCAGGTTTGGTGTTAGCGAGCTTGTTGAGCAGTCGATCCATGTCCGTCTTGAAATCGTTAACATCTAGAAATGCGTCAATGTTGAAAGCCATGACGAAGAATGAATAACTTCTGTCAGCTATAAAACCAGGCCCGTTCCCTGACAAGATTCCAGACATGATGTCGGCGATCGCTGCAAATCCGTACCCCTTGTGCCCGCCGTTTTCTCGAATCCCACCAAATGGCAACATTTTGAATTGTCCGAATTCGGGGACATCAACCGCTTCCATAATCGGTGATCCGTCTAGGTTAGCGATCCATCCTGGCTCGATTTTCGACCCTATTCGGCGAGTGAGTAATAGCTTATTAGCTGCAACCTGGGTGGTAGCAACGTCGAAGACGAAAGGCGGCATGTTATTTGCTGGTGCGCCCCATGCGATAGGCTGGGTTCCGAATGCTGGCTCAGCACCGTGTACTGGCAACATTGCTCCACCACCTGCTGAAACCATTGCCATCCCAATCATGTCTTGTTCTATCGCCTGTAAAACATAATAGGCGAGCATTCCAAAGTGAGCAGTGTTTTTAACAGCGACCGCGCCCATCCCATGTTCTCGGGCTTTTTCGATCGCCAATTGCATAGCGCTCGGGCCAAGATGTAATCCGAGTCCTTGATCTCCGTCCCAGGTTGCTGTTACAGACGATTCCCGTACTGTTTTAACTTTTGGACGAGCGTTGTACGCCCCATTGCTGTAACTTTCAACATAGGCACGCAGCATATTTGAGATCCCGTGGCTCTCACAGCCTCTTAGGTCACTGGTGATCAGAACATCTGCACAGGACTTGGCTTCGTCCGACGGCAAACCCATTTTTTCGAAAATTGCCTGTGTTCCAGCTCGCGCGGTTTTTTCAGAAACTAATACCTGGTCTTCTTCAGGTACTAAAAAGTGTTTGAGCATCGGGTTGTATGTTCTTTCATTTTCTACGAGGTATTGTGCAAAGCATTTTTATTGATGCACGGCAATCTCAACGTGATAATCCCTTTATAAAGGCCTGCTTATGAAGAATTGATTGTTAACGTGAGAAACATCTACCTGGAGGAAATCACGATCCTTCAAGGTAAATACTGGTCTATTCCTTCCGTATATGGTCCATCGCTGGATGGGAAGCAAGCAGTTTTTGCTCGATCGGCACCTACTACCACGATGTGGCAATTTTCTGCTGAATCCATGATGTTCATAGTTATTTCTTGTCGCTGTTGGTGTGTAAGTTGTTCAAGCCATCGCCAATCATCACTAACTCGTGACTCGCGAACACCACCATCCTGTTCAAATGGCATGTACTCGATCATGTGTCCAAAACTACCTACAGCGTTTTCATGTATAAACTCCTTGGCAGCTTGCTTTGAAAACCCCTGNTTTCCTACAGGCTGGGCAACGTCAGGCGGCATGAAAATCAAACGTTCTGCTCCACCGCGTATACCAACTTTACCNCCTTGCAAACTACGGGTNCCAAAGACACAGCCATAAGCCAGAGTNCGTAGNAATCCTTCGGCCGTATGATTACCTTGATCNTGNAGNTCAAGNTCTCCNTTNGTAACGAAAATNGTNACNGTACTTTCATNCGCANCGAAACCNTGATCGACATGCAATGGATCCCAGGGACTCATCTTTTCGTTTTCAGCAACGCACTGGATAAATTTNCGAGTAGTACCGATCGTATCCATATCCATTAATCCTGGGTACCAATATCCAATATTTCGGAAACACAGAGCAAACGCACGACCGACAATAGTGTTCACCTGGTTGTCTCTACCGGGACCTAACGCAGACTTTGGATTGAGTCCAATCTTTTCACCAATAGGACCATTCACGACAAGTAGCGGAGCCTCAGGACTGGTAGACATCAAAAGAGATTTACCGCCGTCTTTATGTAGCTTGGACATGCCCTTGACTGCAGCGATTACAACGGGTAGATGTTCAGGTTTTGCTCCAGCCATAACTGCATTAATAGCAATTTTCTCTACCGTGGCTAATCCAAAACCCGGTGGCATATCACAAACTACGTGATCAGCTGGGAGGCAGGTTCCTTTGAGCATTTGGTCAACAGCCTCACGAGTTGGTGGGTGAAGTAACAAACCATCACCAAGATCCTCCAACATGAAATCATCGTTCATTTTAAGGATCGCGTCATGGCGATCTTCACCTTCATAAACGCGAGTGTTTTCTGTATCGATACCAGAATTACGTTCGGATATAGAACTGGTAAGACAACCTATGAGGTCGTCAATGGCATCTTCAGTTTGAGATATGCATAAATCTGGCTCTAGGTTACGGTAGATCCTGGGAACAATTACCCACTGTAGATCTGGCATACCAAAAGCCCGTGAACTAGCTACAGCGTCTTCCTCGAATCTACCAGAGACTAATGCTACGGCAGGTCGCCCGACTTTCTCGAGCTCAATCATGTCGTGGACCATCCACGACGCACAAGTTCCTCAGTCGGCTGTGGCGCCGATTACGACGTCACACTCCTCTCCCGCTTGTTTGACTATTGGAGGTGGGGCTGGGTAGTTGCCACCGGTATAGAAATTTACCGTTACATTATCGAAGCGTTCTTGGAGCATCTCTCCTGCACGCTTGAGGGCGATATCTCCACCATGCGTCCCGCTCCATAGAAGTCCAACAGTTTTTCCGTCTAGCGATACTGGGCGTGGGCTCGCGTTCATAGCGTTGATGACCCCACGTTGCTTCGCAACTGGATTTATCACCTCAAGCAAATGCATTCGAATGACCTTCCGTAATAATCAGAGACCTACACTGAAAAAGTACCATCGTGAACAATTGGCGTATAGACCAGATATTTTTCAAACATTGCGGTATGTTATTCGCCTTTAAAGCTATAAGGCAATGATTTGTATCGGGTGAACTGCCTTGCTTGCTACTTCCAAGCGNNTATGTANTGCNGCATTCCACTGAGCTTTATCAAGAGATTATGCTGAAAAACCTATTTATATAGATTTCGANGATNAGAAGTATTTAAAGCGATATGGTTCGCATGTGGCTTTAAATCTCGCGTTCGCGNCAAGACTACAAAATAAGATCAACTTCGATTATGATGCGGGTGTTGGATAGCAAAATCCCACTAATNCTTTCTGTGATGATTGTTTTACGGAGGCCACATCGAATCATGGTTCAACCGGCAAAAACCCAAAATGATCCGGCGCTTGTTGCGCACCTGTATAGACGCGCTGGTTTTGGTGCTACTCGTGAACAGGTCGATCGACTTTCCGAGAGGGACTANGCTGACATCGTAGAATTTCTCTTACATCCTTTGTCATTTAATGGTGTTCATGATGATGAGATAAGTCGTTACATGGGAGGCGAGTCACCTCATGCTTATCTTGCAACCTGGATTTTCAGGATGATTAATTCTGAAAATCAGTTGCAGGAAAAGATGGCNTTATTTTGGCACCATGTTTTCGCGACGGGACTTGCTAAGAACGAGCATATCCTTTCNGCTTCGAATCAAATAGAGATGTTTCGCGGTAACGGCATGTCTGATATGCGCACGATNCTTCTTGATCTATCTCGTGATCCCGCGATGATTTTCTGGCTCGATAATAACGAAAACCATAAATTTGAGCCTAATGAAAATTANGGGCGCGAGTTGCTGGAACTTTTTTCGCTTGGTGTCGGCAATTACACAGAATTAGATATTAAAAATGCAGCCCGTGCTTTCACAGGTTGGACTTTTGCTCAGTCACCACCCTTATACCCACATGGTTACTACCCATGTGAATTTGTTTTCAAAGAGGAAGATCATGACAACTCTGAAAAGCAATTTTTAGGGCATACNGGTAATTTTGATGGGNGTGATGTTATAGACATTATCGTTGNNCAGCCCGCATGCGCTGCGTTTATCTCACGTCACCTNTACAACTTCTTCGTTGCGGATGAACCNCAGGTACCTACTTGGAACGAAGTGGCACCGCAAGACCCTCATCTGATCGATGCAATGTCAGAGGCTTTCACGAGNNCTGGTGGCGATATCAAATCGGTGCTCCGTGTGATGTTCAATTCAAATGCATTTAAAGATGCTCGATTCAAGAAGGTAAAAAGCCCTATTGAATTGGTAGTTGGAATCCTGAAAATGGTTGGTAATTTCGATGATTTTCGACCCGGTCTTTCTGCATATGCCGATTCGACGACTGTTGTGATGGGCCAGAAACTTCTCGATCCCCCATCCGTTGAAGGTTGGCACACAGGAAAAGAATGGATTGATGGCGGCAACCTCACTGAAAGAGTGAATTTTGCAGTCAGCGAGATCGGTGACGGAGGATCGCCTGGTATGCAGCAGATTATTGATCGGATCGTAGATAGCGGCTCANATGTTGCGCCAGATGATTTTGTTGATAGTGCACTTGACGCTATGGGACCTATCANAGTCGAGGATTCTACCTACGAGGCGCTGATCAAATATGCGAGAGATTCAGAGGGTACAGATGATCGTTTACGGGCAGTGCGCATTGTCAGCCTTATAGTTTCGACGCCCGAATATCAGTTTGCGTAATCTTGGAAANATCAGGAATCAAAAAAATGGCTACTAATGTAAAGGGGAAAGCACCGGTCTTGGTTGTGCTTCAAATGACTGGTGGCAATGACTTTATGAATACTCTGGTTCCGTATACCTCCGGTCTATATTACGACTCCAGACAGACAGTGCGAATTACAGAAGACCGAGTCCTTGAGCTAAACGATGAATTGGGATTCCATCCTNCAGCGGCNNCACTCAAGGANATGTTTGATGCTGGNGANGTCGCAATTGTTCAAGGCATAGGTTACGAGAACTCGAATCGGTCTCACTTTCGTGCGATGGACATCATGCATACTGCTGAGCCGAATGCCATTTCGACAGAGGGTTGGCTTGCAAAGGCAATTAAACAACTCGATCCTGAAGGTAAGNATGTTCTGACCGGAGTGAGTTTTGGACGCGGTTTGCCACGTGCGATGGCTGCTCCCGGGGTGCGGGTNACTTCCGTCGGNGATCTGGACACTTATGGCCTNATGACATCGGTTGATATCAAGGAAGACCGAGCTGAGGCGATGGATATTTTCAAGCGTTTTTATACTCCAGCGATCGGTAGTGGTGCGACGATGAGTTACCTGCAACAGACCGGCGACGATGTGTTAACAGGTATCGATCAACTACAAACGGTTCCCGGAAGTTATAAGTCGACTGTTGAGTATGCCGACAANCCCATTGCAAAGAGCTTGCGAGATGTGGCGAGGACACACNTAGCTGGTCTTGGGACTCGTATTTTTTACGTTCAGCATGGCGGATATGATCATCACGCGGTAGAGATGCCAGCTCATGAGAAGCTTCTAGGNGAGCTTTCCGGAGCTTTGCGGGATTTCATGGATGACTTGCGTGAGCACGACTCAGCTGAAGAAGTCGTCGTATATGCGTTCACAGAGTTCGGGCGTCGTGTCCAAGATAATGGCAGCGGTACAGATCATGGTTCCGGGGGGGGTGCATTTATTATCGGCGATCGGGTCGAGGGTGGGCTTTATAGTGAGTATCCTTCTCTTGACCCTAAGACTTTCGCAAATGGAGAAGATCTGGAGCACACGTTTGACTTCCGCGGTGTCTACGCAACACTTTTGGAGCAATGGATGAGCATAGATTCGATTGATATCGTCCGTGGCAAATACGAACAGCTGCAGCCATTCCGTGTGGCTTAGTAATAAGTTGGAGAATATTTGATGCCCAGGCCATATGGTTTATTGCGAGCAGGCTTTCCGTATCTCAAATCATTGGGTATGCGCAGATTGACCAACTTNCCAATAGACATTGCCTTAGGAGCGGAGGGGTGGATGTACGTTTTGTGCCGTCAGGACGGTACNGCCTTGGTGCGGAAGTATTCATTTGAGGATGAGGATGGTGGCAATTTTGGTGATGTAGGGGACGACGAAGGAAAACTTCAGTGGCCGGTATCGATAATTGCTGANTCAGAGGAGAATCTNTTTATATCCGATGAGGCATTAAACAGGATCTCGTGTTTTTCCAGCGATGGTGAATTTATATCTAGCTTTGGCGAGTATGGAGCCGAAAAGGGGCAGTTGGACCGCCCGGCTGGTCTTGCATTCGATGCCGANNAGAATGTTTATGTGGTTGATTCAAAAAACCATCGGTTGCAGAAGTTTACGAAGAATGGAGAATTGATTNTGNGTTGGGGTTCCCATGGTGATGGTGAAGGGCAGTTCGACTTGCCCTGGGGNATAACAGTTGATGAACTTGGCGACGTTTACGTGNCTGANTGGCGTAATGATCGCGTTCANAAATTCACATCTGACGGGGATTTCATAATGGAGTTTGGTCAATCTGGTGCAGGAGATGGAGAATTTAACCGACCAACGGATGTGACGGTTGACTCCGATGGCGACATCTATGTTTGTGATCGCGGGAACAACCGTGTTCAGCTATTCAATGAAGAAGCCGGCTATGTTGATAAGTTTGTCGGTGATGCCACGCTGTCCCAGGTAGCTCGAGAGTATATGATGACCAATGCCAGTCCAAATCGTATAAGGGATATGGCCGTCTTAGAACCTCAGAAATTGCTTCGCCAGCCAAGGTCGATAGCGGTTGACCCTGAGGGTCATCTTTTCATAACCGACACGGGATCCTACCGGATTCAGGTGTATCAAAAAGAGGCCATACACCTTGAACCGCACCAGTTTGCACCTCCAATGAGGTCGGTCACTCTACACCAAGAGTAGTGCGGTGTTCTGTTACCCATATCTGTATTGCTAATTACCCAGGTTGGTGGACTAGCCGGATCTGGCGTTAGTGGATGATATTCAGTCAACCTATGTCAGCGACGTATGTTGTCTAGGGTTTTATGGTTTTGAGCTATGATGTTGTTATTAACCTACGAGAGTCTTTAGAAAAACATTAATTTGGTAGAAGAACTTAACTTAAAACAGAGAATAAAATCAGGCGATATCACGATTGGTGTGAGTGTGCCATGGGATGCAACTAAGTCACTAATTGAAGACATTTGGAGCCGAGACGGCGAGTACCATTTTATAGCTGTAGATTCGCAACATAGTCCTCTGGTTGAATCACAGTTAGCGAGCATATTTGTTGCGGCACAAGATTTATCAATACCTGTTCATTTTCGGATATTACATACGAATATGACCTACCGAATCGGTAACTGGTTAGATCTAGGGGCAAGTNGTATTGAGGTTCCGCAAACCGAGACCGAGGNTAGTGCGCAAGATGCTGTNGATTATTTTTACTATCCACAAGTTGGGAAGCGAAGCTGGGGCGGGGTAACGAGAGTTGGCGTAGATCANCGTCACCTAAAATTTCCTACAGTTGATTCTGATCGTGTTGATTATGCGAATTGGTGGAATANNTTTGGNGTANTGATGCTTCAGGTTGAATCGATNAACGCCATAGAAAATATTCCCAGATTAGNNANNCNAGGGATTGATTGTGTTTCTTGGGGNCCCAATGATCTAGCATTTGACCGTGAAGCAAATCCAAACCATCCGTTAGCAGCATCGGATGAAGTTTGTATTGAATATGCGGTAAAAGCCTGCAATGAGTCGGGTATTAAATTAATGATCCGTAATAACGACTATACACAGCGCGAAAAGTACATCGAAATGGGGGCTACCGTTCTTCTCGAGAGGCCAAGGAATTAATTTAGGGAGATTGCCTGAGTGTTGGGGCATCACTTTAATCACCCAATGTCTAGAGACTGATCTGTTATGTGTTTGAGTTAGGTTTGTTTCGAAGAGAGATTATTTTGGAATTTGTGTACTTATTTTCAGGTGTATTGGTGGGGATTATCACAGGGCTTCTTATTGGAGCGCTGCGTTGGAAATCCCAACTTTCGACTGTAAAAGCTGAGGTGGAAGCCGAGCGTGATGCGGCGAAGCTAATCAACGCAAACGCATCAGAGATGAGTGATCGGTTTAAATCATTAGCTGCTGAATCTTTGAAAAGCAACTCTGAATCTTTTCTGACTCTTGCCAAGGAGAATTTAGGGGCGTTCCAGCAGCTGGCAAAAACCGATTTAGACAAAAAAAAGAATTCTTTTGAACAACTTGTGAAACCGGTTCAAGAATCACTTAAAGAAGTCGGGCAAACCNTGCAGACGATAGAAAAAGCGCGGATTGGNGATCAAAGTTCACTTAAGTCTCAAGTGGAGAATCTTTCCAAGCAAACCGGCGAACTTGCTAATGCTTTGAGGCGTCCCGCTATTAGAGGAAGATGGGGTGAAATGCAGCTTAGGCGGGTAGTCGAAATAGCGGGGATGACTGAATATTGTGATTTTGCTGAGCAGGTTACCGTTCAAGGTCCGGAAGATAAGAGATTACGTCCTGACATGACCATCAAACTTGCAGGGGGTAAGCAAATTGTTGTCGACGCAAAAACCCCGATGGACGCTTATCTCAACTCAATTGAAACAGACGATGACGAACTAAGAGAACAGGCTCTTGGGGATCACCTTGAACAGATGCGTAAGCATGTTACCAATCTCAGTTCCAAACAATATTGGGATCAGTTTGAATCGTCACCCGAGTTAGCGGTGATGTTCGTTCCTGCAGATTCTTTATTCATGGCAGCTCTCGATAAGGACCCAAACCTGGTTGAATGGGCAGCGGAGCGGCATGTCTTTATTGCCTCCCCAATTACGTTGATTACCGTACTCAAGGCAGTTGCAATTGGGTGGACTGAGGAATCTCTCGCTGAGAATGCCCGAGAGATTGCGGAACTTGGTAAAGAACTTCATAAACGCGTGGGGCGATTTATAGATCATTTTGCAAATGTAGGTACACGCTTGGGTTCAGCAGTGCGGGCCTTCAATGAAGCGACGGGATCGCTTGAGCGTAGCCTATTGCCTCAGGCGCGCCGCTTCACCGACCTCAAAGTTGGTTCTGATAAGGAACTGTCGATTACAAATATTGAACAGGCACCTAGGGAATTGCAGGCCCCAGAAGCTGAAATTCTCGAAGATGAGGAACATGTGCGGTCTAATGGTAATTTGAACTAAATTTCAAATTACCTGTCTCTGCTATGTTGGGTCACCGGAAGGCGCTAAGTTTAGAATAAATCACTGTAGTTACTTGTTTAGCGTTTTTCTCAGGAGTATTCATATCGATGGTTAGTCTTGCTGGAGCGATAGCCTTAGGATTTCAACGATATTTTGACTTTTCTGGTCGTTCCAGTAGATCAGAATACTGGTGGTGGTTTTTGTTCTCCACTATTGCAGGCTTAATTCCATTTGTTGGATTGGTTTTACTCATTCCAAACATTGCAATCGGAGTTCGCCGTTTACATGACATCAACAGGACTGGTTGGTGGATATTATTTGCATTCCTCTTCTTCTGGCTTTTGTTCATTCCCATTTTGCTTCTGTGGTATTGGGCAACACGTCCAAGTGATCAAGGCGATAACAACTATGGGCCTGCATTCCAATCAATAGAATCATAGATTGGTGCTAACTTGGAAAATGAGATGGGGTCTTGGTGCAGCACATAATTTGTCCGCAATGCAGCAGGCGGAATCTCAACACTAATTCTTTTTGTATTTATTGCGGGATTCGCCTTTCTGAACGATTTGTTGAGGATGTTGAATCCGAGCAGCTGGCTGACGTACCTGTTGGGGCTGTTCCCGAAATTCTGCAAAATGAAACAGTAGCAGATCAGGATTTCTCATCGGAAAATAACGGCAACGGCGCATCCCACAGTATCCCTTTGCAGTCGCGCCTTAAATTGAATCGCCTGGAAAACCTTTTCGGCAGCAATTGGTTGGTCAGAATTGGCGTAGTTGCAATTTTCATCGGCATAAGTTTCTTAATGAAACTGGCTATAGATGAAAATATGCTCACCCAAGAAGTACTTGTCCTTGCGGGAGTGATTTCAGGTGTTGGTTTCTTGGTGCTTGGAGAGCTGCTCTGGTCTCGCTACCCGATCTATGCACATGCATTGAGTGGAGGAGGAATAGCCCTTCTTTATTCATCTTTGCTGGCGGCCCTTACGCGTGGGACAGTGGATGTTTGGCTGGCGGTAGGTTTGTTGTTGTTAGTCAGCTTGATATCTGTGGGGTTGGCATTCAAAAGAAATTCCCAGCCATTGGCCTTATTGGGAGTTGCGGGCGGGCTATTAGCGCCATTTTTATATGCCGGAATAGCAGATCCGGATTTTGAAATAGACAAGCTCTTTGCAGGGCAAAAGTATTTTCTGATTATCTATCTGCTGGTGATAGACCTTGGCGTTATAGGAGTAGCCCTATTTAAAAACTGGAGATGGTTTAAATTAGTATCAGTAATCGGATCTTATGCNGGATTTGCATTATGGTTCGGTGAATATGANGATCGAAACNTGTCCANNGGNTTNGCAATTTTNGCNCTGACNNTTTTGTTTNTCNTGNTGTTNNTATCNGNANCNGGNTTTCATCTGATNCGNCGTTTGTCNCCNAGAGCGTTGGATGTTTCTCCGATGGTGTCAAACGCGCTTTTGTACGTGATAATTTCTTACTATGGGGTTTTAGATCACGAGGCTGGAAACTTCGAAAATTGGCAGGCGATACCGACACTTGGATTAGGTATTGTGCATTTGTTGATCGCCTATTTAGCGTTCCGTATTAACCGTACTCAGCCCGTTATGGCAATAATGCTCGGCGGGATTGGGNTGGTTTCTATTTCGATCTTTGTTCCGATGCAATTTGATGGCTATCCACTAATAATCGGGATGTCCACTAACGCTGCATTTATGCTCTGGCTTTCCGTATATCTGAAAAGCAATGAATTGAAGTTTCTGTCTTTAGTTTTGTTTATTTTTGCTCTGGGAAGCTTGCTGTCTGTAGACCCAATCGATTCACGTTATGCAGTAAGGCCGCTGACGTCGTTATGGTTCATATTCGTCCTCTACGTAAGCCTGTTCTTATATAACAAATACCGAAATGGTTTTTCGCTCCGTTTGATTGCGATTCCAAAGTGGATTGTCACCCAGGAGGATCTGGATCGAAATTATCGTTGGTTATACAGAGTCAGTTCGTATGATGCGACGCAAATATTCTTGTTGGCATCTGGTAACTTTCTGTCAATTTGGATGCTTTCCATCGAATTNGGTCGATTCATCGAATCACAGGTCTCATCTGCTGATACTGCAGATCAATGGAAATCTTTGTCTATCACTGTTTTATGGGCAGGGTATTCAACCCTGTTAATAATTNCTGGTGTGATTGTCAGATCTTCTTTTATTCGNCTAGCCGGACTTGGGTTGATGTCTTTGGGTGTGATTAAGCTATTTCTTTATGACACTTTTAATCTTGAACAGTTTTACCGTGTTGCATCCTATATAGTCCTTGGANCCCTCCTGCTGTCTGCTGGAATGCTGTATCAGCGTTACCAGTCTCGAGTGCGCGGCTTTTTCACCGAAAAANCAGATATCTGAAGAGAGGCGCTGAGTCGTTATGGAATGCATTAGTTGTGGTTTACACAACGTGGAAGATGCTCGATTTTGCGGCCATTGTGGGATAAATATTCGGCAGCGTGGACAAACTCCTACCGACCAAGATGATTCAGCAGAACTTGGCGATCAAAAAGGTTATGGCGGGATGAAAAACCTTGAAACTCAAATTATATTTTGCTTTAAATGTGGCTTGCGTAATTGTGAAGATGCTCGATTCTGCGGCCAATGCGGCGTAAATCTGAAACATGGTTTACCTTGACCGTGAAATTGTTTTCTTTTTTTGCAAGTTAATGACTCATTAGTACCTGTTGAACAGGTTGGATTAAATCCCCAGGAGTGAATTTAAAATGGCTAATGAATGCTTGAACATTGGCATTATTGGTGCTGGCAAGATCTCTGAACTTCATGCCTNTGGGTATTTNCAGCATCCCAAAGCTCGTATTGTTGCAGTTGCCGATAATCGCGCCGGCATAGCCGAATCNAGAGCTGCAGAGTGGGGAGNTGAAAAATACTTTGCCGATTATCGTGACATGCTCAAACTCGAGGAAATCGATGCTGTCGATATCATCACTCCGCACAATCTTCATCGGCAGATGACCGTTGAATCATTGGGTGCAGGCAAGCATGTTTCGGTTCAAAAGCCCATGGCTTTATCCGAAGCTGAATATGATGAAATGATTAACGCAGAAGCGAAGTCATCAGGCCATTTGCGCGTTTTCGAGAACTTTCGATACTACCCTCCTTTGGTAAGGGCTAAAGAGTTGCTTCGTGAGGGTGTCATAGGTGATCCGGTATCGATCAGAATCAAGTCTGTTCAGGGCGCTCTGAAGTATGGCTGGAAAGTTCCTACCAGTACGCTTTCTTGGAGATTTGACGATGCACAGAGCGGTGGTGGGAGAGTTGTTTTTGATTATGGTTACCATGCTTTTGCGATCGCTGTTCATATGCTGGGTCCGATCGAGCAGGTTTTTGCCTGGATTAGGGAATCAAAAAATGAAAAAGGATGGCTGCGAAATGCACCTGCAAATATAAGCTGGGTGCATTCGGAAGGGGATCGCCAGGGTTCGTGAGAGGCAATGGTGTCAGATGAGATGGTTGTGAAATCTGATTACTGGTCTGAGGATGAGTGGTTTGAGTTATCAGGTACCCGAGGATTTATTTGGGTGAATCGATGTACTGGAAAGGCGCTTGAAACTCCTCCACTTGT
>PBRL01000001.1 GCA_002725925.1 Chloroflexota bacterium | reverse complement strand
TGAAGATGCACTTGATGTGTTGAGTGAATATCCATTGACTCTGCTAGCAGGTGGTACAGATTTTTATCCTGCCAGAGTCGGAAAGCCAATCACCGAAAAAGTACTCGATTTAACTGGAATCCAAGGTCTTCGTTCCATTCAACAAACAGATGAAGGCTTTTCTCTTGGTGCGTTAACCACATGGACAGACATCATTCAGGCCGAATTACCATCTGCATTCGATGGTCTGAAGAAAGCCGCAAAAACGATTGGTGGGATTCAGACTCAAAATGCTGGAACACTTTGCGGTAATATCTGTAATGCATCTCCTGCAGCAGACAGCGTACCAAATTTAATGGCGCTTGATGCAAAGGTAGAACTGAAGTCCATGCAAGGTATTAGAACACTATCCCTGGAGGAATTTATTCTCGGGAATAGAAAGACCGCAAAAAAACAGGATGAACTCGTCAGCAATATATTCGTTCCTCATCCCGGAAAAAATGCATTCGGTAATTTTGAGAAACTAGGAATACGAGCCTATCTTGTAATTTCGATTGTAATGGTAGGAGTGGTTGCCGAATTGAATGAACAAGATGAGATTTTGAATCTCAAAGTTACTGTTGGTGCTTGTTCACCTGTGGCGCAACGGCTCCGGCTGCTAGAAAAGGAATGTGTTGGACAAAGACTCAAATCTATAGAGATTCATCCCAAGCACTTGGAATTATTGGATCCGATCGATGATGTGCGTGCTTCAGCGAATTATAGAAATGCCGTCGTTCCAGAGTTATTGAAACGTGCTATCACGGGAGTTGTTTAAATATGATTACAGCTGAAAAAATCACCGTTTCATTCATTCTGAACGACACTCCACAAACTCTTTCTGTCAACCCACTTCGCCGTTTTTCTGATGTACTCCGAGAGGATTTGTGCTTGACTGGAACCAAAGTTGGTTGTGATGCAGGGGACTGTGGGGCTTGTACAATCCTAATTGACGGAAAGCAGTACAATGCCTGTTTGACGGCAATCGGACAGTTGGAGGGCCGTAAGGTCCGTACCGTAGAAGGACTTTCAAAAAATGGAGAACTGACACCACTTCAACAAGCATTTCTTGACGAAGGCGCAGCTCAGTGCGGTATTTGCACCCCAGGAATGTTGATGGCGGCGCAATCCTTGTTGTACAAAACTTCAAACCCGTCAGAACAACAAGTGCTCGACGCGCTCGGCGGCGTCTTGTGCCGCTGTACCGGATACACGAAAATAGTTCAAGCCGTACTCAAAGCAGGGCAGGATCAGTCTTCTCCGCCGGTTCCAAAATCCGGAAATGCTGTCGGCACTCGCATGGTAAAAGTCGATGGGCGCAAAAAAATCACCGGAGAAGAAATTTTCGGTGCAGACCAGGCTCCGGATGATTCACTTTGGCTTAGAGCCATCCGTTCCCCACACCCACGTGCAAAATTCACATATGATGACCCGGAAAAAGTACTGCAGAAATATCCCGGTTTGGTCAAAGTTTTGACCGCAGACGACGTGCCGGGAAACAATGGCTTCGGCATCTATCCACACATCAAAGATCAACCNGTTTTAGCNAAAAACCACGTGCGTTTCCGAGGAGAAGCCGTGCTTGCATTGGTTGGCGACCAGGGAAGTGTNGAGTNTGTGAGCGAAGAGGATTTGGGNTTGAGTTGGNAACCCNTAGAAGCCATNCGCGGTTTGGATGGNGCTCTNGCAGGAAATTTGGAACCAGTACAAGCTCAATTTCCTGACAATACTCTGTCCAGGGGCTACGTGAAAAAAAGTGATGTTGAAAAAGGGTTTTCAGAGTCATATGCTGTCGCCGAAGGAATCTGGACCACTTCAGCAATTGAGCACGGATACATTGAGCCTGAAGCAGGATATGCCTGCAAGGTTGGGAAAAACTTGGAAATCTTTGTCTGCACGCAAACACCGTTCATGGATCAGGAAGAAGTGGCNCAAGTACTGGGCATTGAGCCGAAACAGATTCGGATTATTCCCTCTGCAGTCGGTGGTGGNTTTGGTGGGAAACTGGATATTTCACTACAACCTTTGGTTGCGGTTGCAGCTTGGATTCTCGATCGTCCAGTGCGTTGTATTTACACACGTCCTGAATCTCTGGCCTCAACCACCAAAAGACATCCTGTACGCATGAATGCAAAAGCCGGTTGCACCCGTGAAGGAAAATTGACCGCCTTTGAATATCGAGGNGATTTTAATACAGGNGCNTATGCTTCCTGGGGNCCAACAGTTGCGGATAGGGTTCCAATTCACTGCACCGGACCTTATTTCGTTCCTAATGTGCTTTCCCAAACCAGAGCATTGTTCACCAACGAATCACCTTCAGGGGCTTTCCGTGGATTCGGTACNCCCCAGGCCGCCATTGCTCATGAAGCGCTAATGGACGCACTGGCTGAAAAGATTGGCATGGATGCTCTAGAGTTTCGGATAAAGAACNCTCTCCGNAAAGGAGACCGAACCGCCACCGGCCAGTTACTTGAAAATAGTGTGGGACAGGTGGANTGTTTAGAATCTCTTAAAAGTCGTTGGATCAAATGGCGCAAAGAGGCAAAAGAGTTCAATAAAAAAACTGCTAATACAAAACGAGGGATCGGTACAGGATGTGTNTGGTATGGATGCGGAAACACTTCAATGTCGAACCCTTCCACGATGTGTGTCGGTATAAATGCTGAAGGCAAAGTTACTTTGTATAATGGAGCAATGGATATCGGACAGGGAGCAAACACTATCATGGTTCAAATTTGTGCGGATGCCNTGGGCATTCCAGCATCTCAATTTGATCTNGTGATGGGTGACACAGACCTTACCGCAGATGCAGGAAAAACTTCTGCATCTAGACAAACTTTTGTGTCCGGAAANGCNGCNCAACTCGCNGGAGAANATTTNNGAGCACAAATCATTCATCANGCAGAAGCTTCTGAAAAAGCGACTATTCACATTGAGGGGGAAAAACTAATAGCAAAAGATGACTCTGGTGAGCATGTGATTCTTCTCTCTGACATTTTACCNCAAATAAGNGGTGATGTNCTCACGGGCNAGGGNACCTTTGATCCACCNACAACACNTCTCGATGAAAATCGTCAAGGCAATCCATATGCAACTTACGGATTCGGAGCACANATAGCTGAAGTTGAAGTGGACACTTTNTTAGGAACAACTAAAGTTCTGAGACTTGCCGCTGCACATGATGTCGGNAAAACCATCAATCCAACTCANGTAGAAGGNCAGATTCATGGTGGAATCGCACAAGGGTTAGGATTGGCCCTAATGGAAGANTACATACAAAAGGTCAGTGAAAATCTGCACGATTATCTTATGCCGACAGTTGGNGATATGCCGGAAATCGAGGTAATCNTGATTGAGGATCCGGAACCGTTGGGACCATACGGGGCCAAAGGAATTGGTGAACATGCATTGATTCCAACAGCACCTGCAATCCTAGGTGCTATTAAGCACGCCACCGGAGTTTCTATCCATCATGTTCCAGCNACACCTGACTGCGTTCTTGCTACACTTCAAAAAGCAGGAAAAAATGGTTAGTAATTCTGAAGAAAAGAGNACATCTTCTGAAAAAGTCNATTGCGATGCCTGTCCNATTCTGTGCAGNATTAGCCCAGGGAAAACCGGATCATGTGACCGCTATGGCAACTTTAACGGGAAACTTCAACGGATAGATCCCGTAATCCTTACTCAAAATGTAATTGACCAAAATGAAGCAGTTGTTCCTTTTGAAAAACAAACAAAAAAGTGGGACGGCTCCGTCTTGAATCCAGAATCAATTTTTCCAACTGCTTTAGGGGCAGGCACCACATATCCGGATTACAAACCAGCACCTTTTATTATTGCGAGCAGACATCATGATGTGGATATGGTCACCGTGGTTACAGAAGGCATCTTCAGTTATTGTAGCTATAAAATCAAAATCGATACAGATCGTTACGTTGGACCGGAAAAAGCCTCCGTTCGTTGTCAAGGAGAAGAGGTTGGACACGTTATTACAGCTGAATATGGTTCACAGATGCTCTCTCTTGGAGGAGTTCATCATTTGACAGGAGGCAGCAAGCAAGAAGGGAGAGTTACCTGCCAAATGATGATGGACCTGGGAAATAAAAAATCTGTAGAATTTGAAGTTGATGAAGGCTCCAGACTGGTCATTAAAGCGGGTTCAGCTCCAATCATAGATGGTGAACAGGAGGAGAGAATGCGTGTAGGCTGTGGTTCTGCAACAATCGGAATCTTTGCAAAACAGTGGCATGGACATGTTGACGAAGTGATTGTGGTGGATGAACACATAACCGGCATGCTTTCAGAACATCAGGCAGGTCGCTTTTTAGGCATGGAACCTTCCGGAATCAGGATCCGCGGTCGGCGTTCCACTCCTGGAAGATATTTTCAGGTAGCTAATCCAGGGCACGGCTGGGGAGGGACCGATATTTCCAATCCTCTTGAAATCATAGATCGTATTAAAAAAAGTGTCACATATCCGGGTTTGAGATTGTTAATGGTGAGTACAACTGGTGAAGATGCAACTTATTTTGTTTTTGACGAAAATCTCAAACCTTGTGAACAAAAAATGCCAAAGATTCTTCAAAAAGTAGTGGATAGAATTGGAGAAAACTGTGAACCTGCTTGCTCAAGTGTACTTTTCATGGCTGGAGCCGGTGGTAGTTTGAGAGCAGGTGTCACTGAAAACCCTGTTAGCCTTACTCGATCTGTTCAAAATTTATTAACTAGAATAACATGCGGAGGGGCTCCTGTATATGTCTGGCCTGGTGGAGGAATCACGATCATGGTCGATGTAACAAAAATGCCTGAAAATTCTTTTGGTAGTGTCCCTACCCCAGCTATAGTGGCTCCGATTGAATTCACAATGAACCTCTCAGACTTTGAAGCCCTAGGCGGACACATGGAGCAAGTTCAATATTTGGAAGACCTCACCCAACAAAGAGAAACACTAATTGCTCGATGGAACCAAGATAACCCTTGGCCTTACAATTAACTCTAAATTTTTTATTAACAAAATTTATTGAAGGACCAGATCAAATAAATGCAGGAAACTAATGCTGAACCGCTGCCGAGGAATGATCGTCTTTATTTGCAGCACGGACCAATTGACATAATTGCTCATGTCGAAGCTCCAGAAGAGATACGCCTACACTTGTACTCCTGTGCCAAAAATCGTTTCAATACAATCTTGGATGAACTGGTTGCCGAATTGGATTTGCTGAGGCTCCCATGGAGCATCAATAATCCTGTTCCACAAGGCAGCATTGCTCAGAAAATGCTGGCTGCTGTGAGTGATTCGCAGGTTTTTATCACACCAATGGCAGCAGTAGCCGGCTCAGTGGCAGATGAGGTTCTCAATACGTTGTTGTTTGAAGCAAAAAAACAAGATTCTTTTCTGAAGCATATACAGAAAATGTATGTAAATAACGGTGGAGATATTGCTTTTTGGTTGAACCAAGGTTCTTCGTATTCTCTAGGAGTAGTTGATAATGTTGAAATACCGGAATTAAACACCAAAGTATGCCTCCCATACGAAAGCCCAGTCCGTGGTATTGCAACATCTGGCTGGCGCGGGCGCTCTCTAAGTTTAGGCATTGCTGATGCTGTAACAGTATTGGCCGGATCGGCTTCCATTGCTGATGTTGCAGCCACATTAATCGCAAATGATGTTAATATCAAATATCAAGGTATCGAAAAACGACCTGCTTCGGAAGTAAAGGACGACAGTGATTTGGGTAGGATTCCAGTTACAGTTCATGTCCCGCCATTGCCGGAAGAACAAACTTCTAAAGCGCTTCATCAAGGTTTACGAACCGCGAGGAAATTTATCAAGGCGGGAAAAATAGAAGCGGCTTATCTTTCACTACAACAACAAAGGCTTGTTATTGAAAACAATTTAGATGAGATCTCCAATGAATGATTTGATCAAAGTGAGAAAAATAGTGACCCATGTTGAGAATATTTTTCATGAAGGAGGACCTGTCAGCAAGATACCCATTAAAAAAGGTGCGGTTCTTATTGTATTAGAAAATCCTTATGCAGGCCAGTACGTTAGCAAAATAATCCCTATGATGGATGCCTTGAAACCAATAGGTCTTGATGCAGCAAATAAGCTTATCGACTTGCTTGGTGGAGCTGATCAGGTACAAAGTTACGGGAAAGGATCAATCGTTGGGGAAGCAGGTGAACTGGAACACGGCGCACTCTGGCACGTTCCAGGAGGTTATGCCATGCGAGAAGCCCTAGGAGGAGCACTAGCCATAGTTCCTTCCGCCAAAAAAGTCGGTGGAATAGGATCTCGTTTGGACATCCCTATCACGCACATCAACGCATCTTACGTACGCAGCCATTTTGACGCAATGGAAGTTTACGTTCAGGACGCACCAAGGTCACATGAAATTGTTTATGGGCTTGTCATGGCAACAGGAGGACGTGTACACTCAAGAGTCGGCGGATTAGAAGCTAATCAGATTTCCGAAAATGATGGACTGCGCTAAAGCTACTGTTCATTCCTGAGTTTTTGAGTAGCTTTTTCATCAATTTCTCCCTTGAAATTAAGTACAACACCAAAGTTTTCTTTCACTTGTTGAGTAGTGTAGTAACCTCTTTGGACATCGTGCTTTACTAGTTCAGGATTTCTGAGAAAGGGATTTTCATAACCACCCCCGCCTGGCGTTGAGACACGAATCGTATCACCTTCTTTAACAATAACATTTTGATCTTTGGAAAGATGTGGTGGGATGTAAGTTTCTCCGTGTCTTTCGATACGGACTCGGTTCACACCGCCGTCTTTGCCGCCTAAAACTCCTTGCGGGCCGAACCGACCGTGATCCATCACCATCGAGACTTTTGCATTTCCCCTTCGGAGTTTGATTTTATAATTCACTCCAAATCCACCACGTTGCTTTCCTGCACCTCCTGAGCCTTCGTGTAACGAGTATTCTTCAAACAAGACCGGATAATACTGTTCCATAACTTCCACAGGGGTAGTCTTAGAAATACCTATTGTGGAGCAACCATTGGAAAGGCCATCGCTACTTGAATTGCCTCCATAACCTCCCCCACTAATCACGTACATCACATAATTTCTGTCACGTTTCGGGTCAAATCCACCTATACAGAGATTCCCGCTTGTTCCTGCTGGTGCAGCAAAAAGCTGATCTGGAATAGCTTTTACCAACGCTCCAAACACAGCTTCAGCAATTCTTTGACTTACTTCAGCCGCACATCCTGAAACAGGACGCGGATATTTTGCATATAAAAATGTACCTTCAGGATCCTTAATATGTAATGGTTCAAATGTTCCTGCATTAATAGGAACCTCAGGGAAAATGTGCTTTATAGCCAGATAGACGGAAGATTTCGTAGTAGCAATTACGCTGTTCATAGGACCCAAACACGGCGGACTGGAACCGGACATATCAAAATACAACTCCGTGCCTTCTTTACGAATTTTCATCTCAATCCGCAAAGGCTCATTGACCACACCATCCGAATCGACTAAACCCTCACCTTGATAAAGTCCGTCCGGAATTTCCTGAATTCGAGAACGCATTTGT
>PBRL01000031.1 GCA_002725925.1 Chloroflexota bacterium | reverse complement strand
TGATAGGCTCATAACGGGCTGGGCTCGGCGTACAATCCTTCATTACGGATGATGGATGTTGGCGGGTAACAACTGAGGACAAGATTGACTTCAAAAAGTATAGGTGGCAAACAGACAATACTCGTTGTCGATGACGAGCACATGTCCGACCTTATGCGTTCTGTGTTTCGCCGATTAGAGTCGGATGGGTTCAATCCCATTGCCATAATTCCAGACGGATCGCGTATTACAGGCGATGATTACGAAACACACACTCTTTTTGCAATAGAAAATGAGTCTCCAGCTGCGGTTCTTTTAGACGTCAGATTCGGAGAGTATGACACTGATAGATTCAAAGGGTTATCTATACTGAAAAAAATTGTCGAGCGTGATAGCAGTCTGCCTGTTCTGATGTTTACCCAATATGCTAGAGGTCCTTATCGTGACACCGCTGTCACAGGGAGTCTCAGTGTAGGCGCTTCAGTAGATTTTATTGACAAGCTTGCGAGTCCGGAAGAAGTCGTTTTGCGACTTCGCAGACTTATTGGAAGTGCTCCCAAAACTATAAAAATTGGCGACTTATTTGAATTGGAACCAGAAAATGCTGTTGTTTATGCGGTTAACGATGGCCGGCACCAAATGATTCGTGAAATTCAAGGAATGAAACTTGCCATACTTAATGAATTGGCGTCTGCAATGTACCGCTCTGAGGGTGAAATTGTGCCTTTTTCCCGTCTTGAACGGTTCTCGGACGGAGAAGACTCTCGTGCTTCTCTCCGAGTCAGGATACGCGAGTTAAAAATTTCGCTTGGCAAGGCTGTCGCCAGAGACTTTGGCGCCACTGAACTAATAATCAATGTTAGAAATAGAGGATATCGTTTGGTACCGCCAACCAACTAGCGTAATTACTGAAACTAGTCATTCGATTGAATTAGCAGGGCGGCATTTTGAGCGGAAGTTTACTGAACATACTGAAGTATGCGGGATTATCTCTGGCTATCGTTGGCTTGGGACTAATTTTACTATCTCCTTTGATCGGGGAACCTCTTACTCCAGGGTCACTTTGGTGGATCGAGCCCGTTGCATATATTGGTGCTGGAGTCTTTATTTTCGGGGCTACTGTTGCGTATCTGGGTATCCAGTTTAAGGCTAATTTTCAATCGCAAAGGGCAGACGGCCGTACCTGGAGTCAGGTTACGCAGGATTATTTCGATACTTTTGCGCATGATATGGGGCGACCTTTACGAAGGATTCTTGGTAAACAACGAGAGGCTAGGGCGCTGCTTAATGAAACCGGAGAAGTAACACAGCGTATGGCGGCAGAGTTGCTTGACGAAATAGAAAATCAAGCTCCAAATTTTAGGTTGATGATAGAAAATGTTCGAGTGTTGGTGGATCTGGAGGATCAAAGCGCTAGCCTTACTATCGAACCGGTGGATATTGCTGCAATTGTCCGCAATGTTTCCGATCGCTATATACCGATAGCTCGAGAACGTGGCTTAGATCTGATTTGGTGGTGTGAACCAAGTGAATTTGGTCTTGTTTATGGTGATGGACCGGCTCTAGATCATGTAGTAACCAATTTAGTGGACAATGCAACTAAATTCGCTGCGAATCAAATAGAGATACAACTAACCCGTAATGATTCGTCTTACTCGGTAAGAGTTTCGGATGATGGTTCTGGAATTGCTGATTCATACCTTGCGCATGTCTTTGACAGAGGGTGGACACCTGAACTATCCGCACGAAGCGAGAAGCGGAGTTCCGGACTAGGGTTGTTTATTGCAAGCAAGCTTGCCGAACGTAGTGGTGGAGACTTGATCGTTGAGTCTAATCAAATGAACGGTGATAAAACTAGAGATCCGCACACTACGTTTACGTTATCACTACCTTTGGATAGTCGATCTTAAGTTAGAGAATGATAGACCTATATCAATTCATTCGATTGTTGGGCACGAAGATATTCTTGATCTTGGTGGGATTGTTTCTCGCGCTTACGGGATGTGTGGAATCGCGCCCAAGGTACTCGATTGTATTGCCTATGCCGACAATTGTTGTGGTGCCTGTAAAGGCGACTCCCGTATCGACTGTGCTGCCCGAACCCACCGCCACGCCACAGCCATCGGCTACGCCTGTACNTCTAATTCCCACTCCGATTCCTATTCCCACAATTGCCCCTACTCCCACTCCTATATCGGTCTCCACTCCTGTTCCAACCATTGCCCCTACAGTCGAAACAGAAATCCCCATAGGTTCCACACCGAATTCTGGAACATTTAACCTGTCCTTGGATTTTGAGGGNATTGGAAATGAAAGTGTAGTCCGTAGCGATAGAGTTTTGTTGCATGGCGTTACATCTGCAGATGCGACTGTCAGCGTAAATGGCGTGATCCTGGAGGTTCAGTCTGATGGTACTTTTGAGCTCACGCTGCCACTCGAGCCAGGGCCTAATATTGTCGATATTGTTGCCAGCGATCTTGAGGGGAATTCGATTAATTCATCCCTCGCGATAATTTCGATTCCGGAGGATTCCGGGTGAAGAATCGAATTATTGGATTATCACGCGGTTGCACCCCGATAACTGTTGTAAGTGTGATTATTGACTTTAGGCAATCAGATGGTTTGCTGAAGTCGCCAAACTACTTTTTCAAACAGCGTATATCTGACTTATGTCGAGGTGATTTGATCAAGTTAATGATTGCGATATTCGGACTACTTTTGGTGCTGGGGATACTGCTAAGTACGGACGGAAGTACCGTCGTTAATGCGGATGTGGGCGGTGACGATATTCAGGCTATTTTTGGAACNGCTGTTGAAGTGCGCTCTNCTANTNCCATTGTAGTTGCATCAAGTAAGGGATTAATTACTCTTCATTTTAAAAATGATTCTGAGTTAAAGATTGGTTCAAAAACCGGGTTTATTACTGACGTAGCAGAAGGTGACCGCGTTATATCTACCGCTAAACGCGATTCTTCAGGGGATCTTGTCGCTNTAAAAACCATCGTTAGATTGGCACATGCACAAACCGTTACCAAGCATGTTGTTGGGATCGTTACTCGATATATTGGCGATGTCGTTTCTATTCAGANTCGAAACGGGGATGTCGTTGGTGTTGTTATTCCAGCTGGAATCGGCGTGCCACTGGTTGGTGACGGCATAACAATGGTCGCTAGACTTGATCGCGCCAACGGTGTTTTTACAGCTATTGGATTCGAACTCACCAGTACTACAGTTGAGAGAATCGAGATTGCCAGTCAGCTGGCGTCAGATAACGCGGATGCTTTGAGGCTCTCCCAAATAGCNGTTGATGCTAGGAGCATGCANNTGAGCGCTCTTGATGGAGCTTCGCGGGCGCTTCAAAGGATCGTTGATGTCGGTCGAGCTGATGAAGCGACTCGAGAAAGAGCGANCGAGCAAATTATTGAAATCNAAAAAAGGTTTATAGAGCTTAAGCAAATCTACGCAGACACNGCACGTGAACGTAATGAAGAGGCTCCATTACTGAGAATATCTGGTGCGGTTGTCGATGAGATTCACGGGTCGACATTTACGGTAGTGCCCTTGGGTGAGCAGGAAGCAGATCCATTTTCTGTAGATTTCAGTTTTGATCCTGACCGTACGACTGTTGATTTTCCTGAAGACCTGTTAAACGTTCTATCTGGCACTGCTGAGAACCCTCAATTGCTATTTGATAGCAAGCATATGATTGAAGCAGGCAGTGAACTAGAAGTGAAGTATTCGATTGTTGAAAATGAACGTGTTGCGATTTCAATAAAGGTTAAGGAACCACGTTTAGTTGAAGAAGTGGAAGCAGTCCTCAACCATGAGTCGCTACGTGCCTTCCATGGAGTCATTACCCTTGTTGAGATAGATGACTCATTAGAAAAAGCGCTGGGAGTAGTTATTGCAACGAACGATAACCAGCAGGCGAAAGTTGCGGCTAAGATAACCTTTGACACTGAAATTACCCTCGATGGTCAGGCAGCTAGTATCGGGTTACTTACGACAGGACAGCTTGTTGATGTTCAATTCGAATTTCCTGAGGTTGGTTCTCTTGGTGATATCATTGGTTCTAGTGCTGGTCTGTGGGCCACTGCGATACGGGCTCGGTCATCAGCACCCGCAGGAGAGGATCACATTTCGGGTGTTGTAGAGGCGCTTGATCTAGAAGATGATGCGATAACGATTCGACCGACCGACGGCACTCCAATACGGCTGTTGATTGCTGGAGAAGTACCGGTGATACGAAACGGCCTAGATGCAGTAATTTCGGCGATTAAGTTGGGGGATCTTGTCGTAGATGCGACACGTATTGGATTTGATTCTGATTTGTTGACCCGATTGGTGGTGGTGGCGAGAACGACCGTAAAGTTTGCAGGATCGATTACCGGTATTGGATTAGAGCCTCCACGTTTGCTAATCACGGGGGAAAACGGTCGATCGTTGAACGTACTTGTCACTGAAGATACTTGGACGATATTGGACGGTCAGCGGGTTAAGTTTGAAGAGTTACGAACCGGGTTAAGGGTCGTTAGTGGTGTATATACCGTAGGCGGCGCGGGTGGTGCTTTCTACAACGTCGCAACGATGGTTTCTGTGGAATCACCCGGAGTCGAGAGAGCTGCAGGCACTATTACAAGCGTCAATGTCGTATTAGGTGAGGTAACCATCCTATCTGGTAAGTCAACTGAGACACGGCAGCTAGATTTGAAAATGCCAGATGAGCCCATTGGGCCTAACTTCATGAAAGATGGTCAACCAATTCATTCTTTGTCCGAGGTAGAGCGCGGCGATCAAGTCGACATTGTTTTATATGCCATTGATACAAGTGTGATTGAGAAACTTTCGGTTGTTTCAGATAACTACATTAGATCACGGGGGACTTTAGTTGCAGTATCGGATAATCAGCGATTTTCTCAAGTCAAGCTTGTAACGGGAGAACAGTTTGATTTGTGGATAGGGCCCAAATCAATTATGTCGCTTAATGGTGGGAATATAGATTCGTTGTCTCCAGTAGCGGAGTTGTTGAATGATCCGAAAGGTGATCGGCTGCAAAAGAAAGCTTTGATTCCCGAAGTGTTATTTATACGGGATTCTCTGGATTCAGATCTCGGCATGATTATTTCGATCCAAGTTCAGATAAAGGTTGAGGCTGATATGGGGGGAGTTGATGGAAGTGGTGTAGAGATGGAAACTTCTGGAGTGATAGAAGTGATTAGGGGTAAAACTTGGGTAATTGATGGGAACGTATTTATCGTAAATTTCTCTACAGATGTTATGGGTGAAGAGCCTGAAGTAGGGCTTGTGGCAAAAGCTTCATTAGTGAGTAATCCTGGAGGGACTTTTATAGCGCGTGAAGTGAATGTATTTAAGCGTCCAACTAGGGAGTGAAAAGGATTCTATTTCAATAGATTTGCTGATCTGCGATCAACTTCTTGATTAGATTAGAATTAGTTGGCTGTTCGATGTCTTTTACTGGTTAGCGTTCTTGCTTTTGCGGCAACCCGACCTGCGGGCTCGAGGGTTAGCGCAAGTGGAATGGATATTAATATCGCCACGGCCAAAGTTGTGAACCCGAGTCTATATGTACCAGAAAAATCATGTATAAAACCGACTAACGCCGGCCCGGCGGCGCCAAACAGAGCGTTTACAGAACTGGTTAGACCGACGATGGATCCGTAACTTGCTCGACCGAAATAATCACCGAGTATTGAAAGTCGGAGCGGAATAGAAGATCCAAACCCCAATCCAAAAAAGACGATGAAAAAAGGTAATGGCCACAGCCCTAAGTTAACACCCCAAATTGANGCGTTGATCCCCGCAAGGCCCATTACTCCGANGGTCTGCATCAACATNGCGATCGTCAGCATTTTCCGTTTATCAAACTTATCTCCNAGGAAGGCCATGCCCGCCCTGCCGCCAATATCTCCAATTGCTACGGAGCCTGCAGCTGTTGCGGCCAAGGCCGTTGTTAATCCATATTCTAGTAGTGCTGAGAAATGAAAAAGATTTGTTGAGCTGACCAATTGGCCAAGACTTGTCACTATTGCTAGTTGCCAGAAAAATCGTAGCTTGATCGCCTGNCGCATNGTTATGGCGTGTTCTCTCGCTTGTTGAAGCCGACCGCTTTGTGATTTTTGCGATTGGTTGTCTTCATCGGATATTCCATCTGGTACTAATCCATGGTCTTCCGGGCGACGTTTCATCACTAACGTGGCGGGAAAACCAATCACCCAAAATCCTATTCCTGCCGCCATAAGCATCTCGCGCCAGCCGAATTGTTCGATCGATGCCACTAGCAAAGGTAGAGTGAGACCAGCAACAGCTGAAAAAGTCATCAGCGTGGCCAATGCTCTAGCTCGCTTTTGTATAAACCAATTAGCGACTGTAACCACGAAAACGATGTATGTCCCAAACGACATTCCAAGTGTTAGTAATGCGATAGTCGCGTAGAAATGCCAGAGTGTTTGCATTTGGCTCATTAATATGAACCCGGTACCTGTCACAAATACGCCGAACGCCATGACCTTTCGTGGACCGTATCTGTCTAATAGAACTCCCACAAAGGGGGAGATCATTCCGCTCTCACTGCGCTGGAGAGATACGGCAGCTGCTGTAGCACCATGGCTCCATCCGAATGTGCCGAGAATGGGCGGTACGAATGCTTGAAACCCACGCCAAAAAATGGCGGACGTGTACCACTGAACTAGACCGCCCGCTGCGACGATCCACCATCCATAAAATGGTTGTTTAAAGAATTTCATCTGTGGATTAGATCAGTATCCTTAGTTTTGCTGTAGATTGTTTTTGGTTTGAGTTATTGCTACTCGCAGCATGTTAATTATTGAGAGAATGATAGTTGGTGNCCGGGGTACAAAATAATTCTNGGGTTTTTCGAAAGAAGTAAATGAGCACTTGCGTGGATCAGTAAAGCTATTTTCCATCTACGGNATACCAGTTGANATCAATGCAACATGGCTAGTTGCAGTTGTGATAATCACTTGGTCCTTGTCCACTGGTGCCTATCCTGCATTTTTCCAGATGTGGTCGTCTCAGCAATACTGGATTGCAGGGATTGTCACGACNTTNTTACTGTTCGCTTCTGTTTTAGCGCACGAGTTGGGTCANTCATTTGTGGCATTGGCNCAGGGGTTGAGGGTTCGCGGGATTACGCTTTTGNTATTTGGTGGTGTATCTAGAATTCACGGTAAAGCATCCCGTCCTCGTAACGAGTTTTTAATTGCGTTTGCNGGGCCAGCCGTTTCATTNCTCATTGGCGTAGTCCTGATCGGATGGTGGATNAAATTTCATCCGGTTCACGAGTATCTGGTAACACCACTACATGGAGTTATTTTTTTTACCGGATGGATGAATATCTTAGTGGCAGGATTTAATTTNCTNCCAGGCTATCCAATGGATGGTGGTCGAGTTTTGCGATCTGCGGTCTGGGGGTTTACNGGTAACGCTCGTTTAGCATCAAAAGTTGCCCTACGCGTTGGGCGCGTTGTGTTTTATCTGTTGATTGGGTGGGGGGTCTGGCAGATTTTTAACGGCGACATAATTGGAGGAATTTGGATAGGNCTCATCGCTTGGTTTCTGATGTCCTCCGCGCGCAGTGAGCAGTCTGAACAGACCAGCTCAGTAGTGCCAGAACAAGATCGATTGGACTTTAGGATTGGAAATATCACCTCTCCCATGCCGCGTATGGCAGACCATGNTCAAAGTGTTTCAGANGTGTTAGCCGTAATTGANAGGCAGGTTACAGAAGGAANTGAGTCNATNCCTGTGGCNAANCNGGGAAAATTGCTNGGGTTTGTNACACGTATGGATCTNGAGCGAATTCCTNTAGAGCAACGAACGAAACTTGTTCTTGCCGAGATCACCCAACCTCANAGNCTACGNGTTTGTTCAANATTCGATTCTGGGCGCGACGCCCTCACCACTATGGATAAATGTCGAGTAATGCAATTGGTTGTGATGGATGGTCATTCCGTATTTGGCATAGTTACCCGGCAGGACATTATCAAAGCAGTGAAAGAATTTCCTTTTACGAGGGGTAAATCTGGATCCGTGGATTAGGGAGAACCTGCGTAAACATTAGGTTTACCGTCAACGTATTTAAGTTTTTGACGCAAATGGGACCTGTTCCTGTTATCGTCCCATCTGTTGCCTAAGTCCAACTTCGTCGCGTTGTATCCACTCTTCGTCAATCTTCCCATTGCGGATGCGTGATAGGGCCATACCTGTGTTAATGATCTTTGAACCAGTTGGTGGGAACCC
>PBRL01000030.1 GCA_002725925.1 Chloroflexota bacterium | reverse complement strand
ATAAAGTATTATTTCCATGTACTGTAGTACCATCAACACCTGATGCAACAGTTAATCCTGAAATTCCTCTATGAATTTTTAGATCTAAATTAAATGGAGTAATTGTATAATCACCAGATTCATCGAATGTTCGCCTTGCTAAAGTTTTTTCAAGTTCCCCATACATGGGATATTTAACTTCTTCATTCTTAACACCACTAATAACTTTTAATAGCTGAATAAAATTTTCATCTGCAAGTTGTAGAACTGGATCTGTTGAGGTAAGTGCTTTATTTTTTAAGGCTAACTCAACTTTATATCTTGCTGCCCCTGGAGCCGCATAGTTATAAGTACCTGATGCGGGATCAAGTAATAGAGGATCATCATCACTTGTTTTTGTTGATTCTGTAATTTCTAATCCAATTCTCCCAGAAGGAGTTTTGGAATAGGCATCCATGATTATAGTATTTGCGGGGGTAAAGAGGAAGAATCCACCAACATAAAATACGCCTGTATCGACACTAACAACCGAACCATTACCAGTTGCACCCTCAATACCTGATGCTCCTGCTGCACTAACAACAGTTGCTTGTACTGAACCGGCTGCGATTGTTTCTCCGTCATCGAAAGTATCACCTGACAAATAATGGAACATTAACGTAGGTTGAGTACTTGGGGTGGCTGCCTGCGAAGCCACGACTCGTGCTCGTGCATTAGAAGTAGCACCAACAATAGTATTTCTAACAACTGATGAAGCTCAGTACATCACCGGCGATATCATACGTGTCGATGGTGGGATGGCAATTTAACCCTCCAACCTTGATACAAACCGGGTACTGTTAATATTTAATCAAGTTATGTCTCGTATTAAACACGGATAACATTGTTGACAATAAAGCCAAATCTTTCGGGGAAAATAGCATTGGTAACTGGCGGTTCACGCGGAATCGGCAGGTCAATCGCTCTGGAGTTAGGTCGTCGTGGAGCGACGGTAATCATCAATTATCTTAAAAATCATGATGCCGCTAAAGCTACAGTTGAGGAACTTAAGATACAGGGAATTAAAACAACCCGTATGAAGGCCCACGTGGGGGATGAAACTGCAATCAATTCACTGGTCAGTAAAATTGAAGAACAATTCGGTCAGCTAGATATTTTGGTGAACAATGCCGCTTCAGGGGTCATGCTTCCAACAGATGAACTTTCAGCAAAGCACTGGGACTGGACTATGAGTATAAATGCTCGTGGCCCTTGGATGCTTTCCATAGCAGCATCTCGACTAATGCCAGATGGCGGTCGAATAATCAACATCTCAAGCCCTGGGTCGACCCGGGTATTACCAGCCTATTTCGCAGTAGGCGTATCAAAAGCAGCTATAGAGGCTGTGACTCGTTACTTAGCAGTAGAACTCGGTCCGAAAGGAATTGCTGTAAATACCGTTTCTGCTGGATTCGTAATGACAGAAGCTCTGGATGCATTCCCGGATCAACTTGGTGTAAAAAACATTGCATCTCGTCCTACCCCAGCCGGAAGAACAATCACCCCGGAAGACGTTTCAAACGTCGTAGCAATGTTATGTGGTTCTGATGCAGAGATGATCCGTGGGCAAGTAGTCGTTGTCGATGGTGGAGAAACTTTGCGACACGGATAATCTGATTAACGGACCACCGCTGATATCCCTTCAGAGGCAACCACCGACGCTGACTTACAAAAAGCTTTTCGTACTAAAGCCAAACTCAAGTAACGTCCATCACGATTGGCCAATAAAGAGGAACTCGTAACAACACCTGCCAATATTGATCCTGAAGTAAGCTTGTCACCTTCTGCGAGCGGGGAATTCGATTCCAATACTTTAATGCTCCGTTGTACCTTGCCATAGGTATCAAGTCGAGCGATCACTTCTTGACCAACGTAACAACCTTTATCGAAATCTATAAGAGAAAAAAGTCCTGCTTCTATAGGGTTCGCATGGTCACCATATTCGCAATCTGAACCGGGAATTTCCTGCAATATTCGAAACAACCTAAAATTATCCGAATTGACCTCAACTGCACCAGCTGATGCAAATGTCGACACCAAGTCCGGTTTAGAAGTACGAATTACAACATCTAGCCAGGTAACGCCACGAGAAGTATCTGAGGAAACCGTCACTTTTGAATCATTATAATCCACGTTTCTCACACTATCAGAATCAATGGTAAACCCTAACACCGACGCCGCAACTTCAACGGCTTTAGGGCCAACTAATGAAATCCGGTCATGGGAGCCCGAAAGATCCTTTAGCTCAGAGTCTTCAGCAATTGTGAAATAATCTATAGCCGAGATCGTTTTGGTTGGATCCGTTGAATCAGAAATGAGAAGCAAAGCATTCTGAGAAACGTGAGCGACAAGAAATACATCTATAACACGACCACGATTCGATGTTAGTACAGTTCGACGAGCTGTCCCCACGCTAACAGTCATCAACTCTTTCGTCGTGAGTCGATGGAGAAGATCCAATGCATCTCTTCCCGACATGTTGATAATTGTCGGTTTAACCCAACGAACTATCGCACATCCTTTCTCAAAAGCGTTTAACTGATTTTGATCTGCATGGGGCATAGATTAATTAAACACTACATTCAAAGAGTCAATCCGTAACTCAAATCTCTTACTGGGAGAATTGACCGACATTAAACCGAGAAAGAGGTACCGCACCCGCAAGTCTTTGCAGCATTTGGATTGGCAAATTCAAACCCTTTGCCATTTAACCCATCTGAAAAATCCAGCACCGTACCCGCAAGAAACACGAATGCTTTCTTGGGAACGTAAACCTCAACACCGTGATGTTCTATCAACTTATCATCGGCTTCGGGGCCATCTACGATTTCCAACACATACGTCAACCCTGAGCAGCCACCACCCTTAACTGCAACCTTTAGACCAAATTTCCCCATACCTTTTTCAGCAGCAAACTGCTTTACTTTGCCGGCTGCTTTTTCAGTAATCTGAATCGTGTTAATTGGTACGGAACGTTGGGGCGACATCGTCGTCATAAATTCTTCACCTGCTACGGTATTTCAATATTTTCACTATATTCTCGCGTGTGTTGGACTTTCGCGCAAAAATTTTGCCATAAAGTTCGTCTACAAAACAGTGATTTAAGATATTACGAACTACAATCAATACGACACACTTAAACAAACTTCGCTTACATTACTCCTAAATCATATACATGACTGAAAGCTTCTCAGCACCGAACATTGTCATTATCAACACACATGCAGCAAATGTGCACAGCGTTGATAAGGCTCTACGAAAAGTTGGGGCAAATCCAGTCATCACCTCTGACCCCAAAGAACTGGCATCAGCTGATGCAGCCGTTCTACCAGGTGTAGGTGCGAGCGATTCGGTGATGACAGCGTTGAATTCACTCGGACTAACTGATCCGGTGAAACAGTTCGCTGCTTCAGGAAGACCACTCCTGTGCATTTGTGTCGGGCTACAGGTTTTGTTTAACAGTTCTGAAGAAGGTGATTTACCAGGCTTGGGTCTCGTTCAGGGAAGCGTCAAACTCATTCCATTGGGAATGAAAGATAAGCTTGGAAACAATATGAAAGTCCCCCACATCGGATGGAACGAAGTCCATTTCACCGATGGCAAAAGCGAAAGAAACCCTATTTTTAAAGGGATCCCCCAAGGATCCCATTTCTATTTTGTTCACTCATATCGTTGTGTCCCCGATGAGCAATCAGAAGTCGCAGCTACCGCTAACTATGGGGTTGAAGTCTGCGCTGCGGTTGTCCGAGGAAATGTCGTCGGAACCCAGTTCCACCCTGAAAAAAGCGGTTCCATTGGTCTTCAAATTTATAAAAACTTTTTCGAGCTAACTTTATCTACTCAAAATTAAACAACACTCAGTCACTGGCAAATTGAATGGATATTCTCCCAGCAATCGACCTAAGAAACGGATTATGCGTCCGGCTGATCCAAGGTGACTACGAAAAAGAAACCGTGTTCGACGATGATCCCGTCACTGTGGCTAAACGGTGGGTCGATCAAGGTGCGCGCAGAATGCACATTGTTGACCTGGACGGAGCCAAAGATGGAGTACGAGGCAATCAAGATGCTGTTTCAGCGATTGCGAAAGCTATCGATATACCGATTCAACTGGGCGGTGGTATAAGAGACGCATCTGAAGCCCGCATGATCCTCGACATGGGTATTGACCGAGTAATTATCGGAACGGCGGCCATTGAAGCCCCGGATGAGGTTCAGGCCGCTGTGGATGATCTTGGTGCCGATCACGTTATTGTCGGCATCGACGCGAAGGACGGCATAGTCCAGACTCATGGTTGGATGGAGCAATCAAAAGAATCTGCTATCAATCTCGCAAACCAAATGATTAATCGCGGGGTTCGAAGGTTTATTTACACGGACACCAACAGAGATGGCACAATGGGACACCCAAATTTTGCTGCAATTACCGAACTTGAGAACAACCTGCGATATCCTATTATTGTCGCTGGTGGAATAGCTTCCGTGGAAGATCTTGTCCAGCTGGCAAAGATAGGTGTGGAAGGTGCCATATCGGGCATGGCAATTTACTCTGGTGCGCTAGATTTAAGACGTGCCATCGAAACAATTGACTCCATGACAGTAAATGGCAAATGATAGGTTAAGATGAAATGTTCGAATGGAATAGAAACGAATGCCAACAAAAACTTCGGTAAGTAAAGTTAATGCTCTGCTACACCCGACTCTTGAGGAAATGTACGATCCTCAATCAATGATCGCATTAGTACCAATACATGCAGATCACAAGGTTGCCGATATAGGCTCTGGTCCCGGCTGGTTATCAATTCCAATCGCAAAATATCTATACATGGGGACCTGTTACGCAATTGACGTCCAGAAAGACATGCTAAAGCACGTCGAGGCGCAAGGAGAAGCGGCCAAACTCGGCAACATTGAAACGGTAGTTTCCCAAGAAAATAGTGTACCAATGGATGATGAATCGCTCGATGGCGTCGTATTTTCAAACGTATTGAATGAGGCTAATCGCCCGAAGACATTAATCAAAGAAGGCGCAAGGCTGTTAAAAAAATCAGGTTGGATGTCAATCGTAGAGTGGCTTCCTATAAAAGGTAAACCTCAAGTCGGACCTGCAGCTTCAAAACGATTGGCTCAAGAGAATTTACGAAAAGCCGTAGAAGCTCTTGGCTTCACCACTCTTACCTCTCGCCAACTGACTCCTCACCGATACATAATCGTCGCCCGTAAGTAACCCGGAGATTCCGCGATGTTGACGCGCCGTGTCATTCCATGCCTAGACGTCGATGCTGGTCGCGTAGTCAAGGGCGTCAGTTTTATCGACATTCGAGATGCTGGCGATCCTGCAGCACTTGCTGCATTCTATAACGCTGAAGGTGCCGATGAGTTGGTGTTCCTCGACATCACTGCGTCTTCCGACGCACGTAATACCATGGTCGAGGTAGTAAAAAAAGTTTCCTCAGAAGTTTTCATACCACTAACCGTGGGTGGCGGTATTCGTTCCGTGGATAATATGCGAAAAATGCTTGAAGCTGGAGCCGACAAAGTTTCCATCAATAGCGCAGCTGTCATAAACCCTCAACTAATCGAAGATTGTGCAAAAGAATTCGGATCACAATGTGTAGTGTTAGCGATGGATGTGAAACGAAGCAGTGATGAAATCGCAAAGCGAGACGATACAACCGAAACAGTTACAGGTATTTCATGGCAGGTATACACTCACGGCGGTCGTCAGCCCACTCCACTCGATGCTGTGCAGTGGGCACGGACAGCTACCGAATGCGGAGCAGGCGAACTACTTGTTACGAGCATGGATGCCGACGGTCAAAAGACCGGTTATGACAATGATGTCCTGTCGTCAATTTCAGACTCCGTGACCGTTCCCGTGATAGCTAGCGGTGGTGCTGGTGCTTTAGAGCATTTCTACGATGCATTGATTTACGGTAAATCAGACGCTGTTTTGGCAGCGTCTCTGTTTCACTTCGGTGAACTTAGAGTTTCAGAAGTAAAGTCTTATCTTGAAAATCGCGGCATTCCAGTTCGAAAGGTCGGGTAATTGGCAGTTACTTTGAGATCAGGAACACCCAAATTGCCTCAAGCAATTGCATTTGACTGCTATCGAACACTGTTCGACAACTCCCATGATGACTGGAAGAAAACATTTGATGAAATCATCAAAACTCAAAATCTCCCCCTTAAGGCTGAAGAATTCTGGACTCGCTGGAGAAAATACGAAGTTAACTTCCGTCATATTCGAACTGATCTAGGAAGACCTTTTGATAGTCCGCCCTTCAAGTCTTACCGAGAAGCCTGGACCGAGTGCTTTGAACAGGTATTCAAAGACATTGGTGTCAATGCAGACGCAAAAGCAGCAGGTGATCGAGCGTCTTTGCACATGACAGATAGACCGATATACCCGGAAACATTGGAAGCTTTAGATTTATTAACAGGCAGAGTGAAACTGGGAGTTTTTTCTAACGCAGATGATGAAGGTCTGCTGCCGCTGCTCACAAGTGAAGGACTTAAATTTGACTTTGTCGCCAGTTCACAATCAGCACAGGTATATAAACCCGCACTGGCTGCATTTCATCACCTGTATGCTGGGCTTGGAACCGACCCAAACAAAACTTGGTACGTCGGCGACCAGTTATTCGATGATGTCCTTGGAGGTTATCGTTCAGGAGCAACAACAGTTTGGATCAATAGAGACGATGCAAAATTAGATCGCGAACCTGTTCCGGATATTGAAATCACCGATCTACGAGAACTATCCGAGATACTCGAACATATCGGTGGGTAAGTCAAACCCTGTTGGACTAACCTACCATCAGCCTATCCCAAACCACATGACACATGAGGAAATCCAAAAATGATTCAGCTAGACGACCGAGGGCTGTTACCGGCAATTGTCCAAGATGCAGACTCAGATCGGGTTTTGATGCATGCATATATGAATGCTGAAGCACTGAAGCGCACGCTAGCGGGGCCAGACGCATGGTTTTACTCACGCAGCCGACAGGAATTATGGCACAAGGGCGAAACTTCGGGGAATTTCCTCAAGGTTGTGCAAGTTGAGCACGATTGCGATAGTGATACCATTTTAGTAAAGGTGAAGCCAACAGGTTCTGCATGTCACACTGGATCAAAATCCTGCTTCGACTCCGGTGTAATGAATAAAGATTCCCTGGACGCCAAAGGCATCTCAAATAATCTCGGCCCGGGTATCCTGTCTGAGTTAATTGATGTAATCAAACAACGCTCCACTGACAAACCTGAGGGATCTTACACCGTTGAGCTTCTAAATGAAGGTACGGGCCGTGTAGCCCAAAAAATCGTAGAAGAAGCAGGAGAAACTGCGATTGCATCTGTTAACCAAACTTTAGATGATGTAGCTAACGAGATGGGTGACTTGCTGTATCACTGTATGGTGCTGCTGGTCTCCCTAGGAATACCAGCCGAGCAAATATGGGCAGTACTTGCGAAACGCCGAGGCTAGATATCAGGTCTGTTAATCTTCGGATCAAACTCTGACCCGGTCACCGGAATACCGTCAAAAGACTCAAATGGATCTGAGGACAATTGTGATGCATTATCACTGGGAATGGCGCGATGCTCATCAATAGCCATCGCGTATTCAATGGCGACTATGGCAACCTCCATCATTTCGCTGTCCGGTTGGCGGGTTGTTAAATCCTGAAGCAAAATATTTGGGTAACTGGATACCCTGACCAACACATTGTCCTGATGGGTCCCGGCATAACGAATAAACTCATAGCTGATACCAGCGATAATTGGAATCAGAACGATTCGTGAAACCACTAAAAACCAAAAAGGGTCTCTCGGAAAAAACATGAACATGATGATAGACACTAGAACTACCGTCATCAAAAATGAAGTCCCGCAGCGTGGATGAGCTGGTGGAAAACGCCTAACTGAGTCGATTGTTAGTGGCTCGCCGGCCTCGTGCGCGTGAACGAC
The DNA here is from genome assembly GCA_002725925.1 of Chloroflexota bacterium. Lineage (GTDB taxonomy): Bacteria > Chloroflexota > Dehalococcoidia > Lucifugimonadales > Lucifugimonadaceae > Lucifugimonas. Next base: position 77,791 of record PBRL01000030.1, on the reverse strand, counting down.
CATGTGTTCAGCTCCGTGATAACCGAACACTCGTTTTATATCGTCCATCCGGCCAATTAACCATACGTACGCGATGAATAGACCGAATCGAATACCACCCTCTACGAAATTTGCTGTGAAATTATTGGCCCCAACGTTTTCGACTAGTCGGGAGACCAACACCGGAATAAGAAAAAACACAACTATCCCAATTGTGATTGAAACACTGAGCAACCCCGCCATAGCAACAGAAGAAAATTCTTGCTCTTTTTTATCGTTTTCCTCAACAGCAGATTCATTGGCTGAAATAGTCAAAGATTTCATACCAACAATAAGAGTTTCAAGAAGAATCAGCACACCTCTCAGAAACGCTATTTTACGAAGTGACGAGTTGGCCCAACCCTCGAGAGGAACCGAGCGACGAACAATTACTCCATCAGGCCGGCGCACTGCTAAAGCAGCGCGACTTTGACCCCGGATCATCACGCCCTCGATTATCGCCTGACCGCCATATAAAACTGGAGGTTTTGCCAAAAACTATTTAGCTCTTATCCGNAGAACNGCCAAGNTTNTATCGNCGCATCATGCGCTCAACACGACCTTCAGTGTCGACGATTCGNTGTTCACCAGTCCAAAAAGGATGGCATTTGCTACAGATTTCGGTTCGGAGGCTTTCTTGTGTGGATCCAACTTCCCAGGAATTACCACAAGCACAATTCACTGTGGCGCTTTTGTGATATGTCGGATGTATGTTGGCTTTCATATTATTGTTACCTGACTAAGAAGCCGATGGATCAACGTTGACTCGCTTCGTATCTTTGCGAGCGTAATCGAATCTAACCACACCGTCGACTAGTGAATAAATAGTGTGGTCCCGACCGATACCAACATTATCTCCAGTGTGGAACTTGGTCCCACGCTGTCGAACAATGATAGATCCGGCAGTCACCCGTTCGCCGGCAAATGTCTTAACACCCAGTCGCTTTCCTGCACTATCACGACCGTTTCGAGAAGTCCCGCCACCTTTTTTATGTGCCATATAAAAATCCCAATTCTCTAAGAGGATACTAAAGAGAACTATTTCAGTGAAATTGACTTGATGGTAATTGAAGTAAATGGTTGACGATGACCACGTTTCACACGCTGCCGCGTTTTATTTTTGAATCGCAGGGCTATCACCTTATCTGCCTTACCGTGTTCTGCGATCTGACCGACAACCTTTGCCCCTTTAACTGCGGGAGCACCAATCGTAAGTTTTCCGCTTATTGATGTCATCAGCACACGATCAAATATGAAATCTGATCCTATTTCACCATCCAACGTTTCTACAGATACCGTATCGCCTTCGCGAACTCGATACTGTTTCCCGCCTGTGGTGATAATTGCGTAATCTATGGTCATTCGTTTTTCATCCGTTCGCTACCAAACCTTACTATTCTAATAATGTGTCATAGGCAGGGTCAATTTCATTTTTAGCGAATTTAGCTCACCATTCACCATTAATGCACATTCCTCAATATAAGAGCTGGATGAAGAATCGTTTTGCTAACAGCTACTCGATACGGTGTGCAGGAACGAGTAATCCAGATGTTTGGGCTCGCTGAATTTCTAGTTCCAGTGCAGAACTAGTATCTAGAGGCTTGGCCTGCACTCGGTTATCACCTGTATTTAACGCCTGTGATAACTGTGGATAAAATCCAATCTCTCCGGAGTAATCGTTAAATATAAATTGCTCTTGTAGATCACACCACGGAGCCAAATCGAGATAACCATCTCTTTCCAACACAATTGATCGCTGGCCGGTTAGTGGTTTCGTGATGGCCGATTCATAACCTTCAATCATCGATTCAAATGAATAGTGAGCAGAGATTTGCTGCTTACCTGCAGTTATAGAAGCTTTAGATGAATTCAATGCCCTAACAACGAGTTCCGCTGCAGATTCGATATCCCCGTAAGTGACAAGAGTTATTCCGTCGATATCAGTGAAATTTCTAAATGCCCCAACACGAGCGCATATAGCAGGAGTACCGTGTGCGACTGATTCAATCGGTGTCAGTCCGAATGACTCAATAAATGATCCAAGGCAAAGCGTCACGTCACCAGCGGCATAGTAACTTGAAATCTCCTCAGGACTAATCCAGCGGTGAAGTTCAACAATCCCCTGCGCATGAAAATCTCTAGATAAATCCTGTATTTGACGTACCGTATCAGCCATATCATCCAGAAGAGCGTCGGAAGGGTACGCAGGCATCAACAACCTAACTTTGCGACTGGGGATCAGTTTTTGTACCTCAACTGCGGTTTGAATCGCCTCTGAAACTCCTTTATTTAGTACGGGACGATGAGGAAATAAAAGAATCAGATCATTATCTTCCGGTGATCTAAGTTCCTGCGGCAGCCGGGGTGCAGGTATGGTATCGGGGACTTGGATTCCATTTGGCACCGTAACTATCGGCTCTATCGTTTTACGCCCAGAAATCGCTATGGTTGTTTCGATACACCGTTTTAGATAGTCGCTCGGGACTATGGTCAAGTCAGCAGGCAAAGTCAAAGCGGAAAGCAATGCCTCCTCATAGGTAAAATCGTGAATCGACCTAACAATTTCACAGCCATCTAAAGCGTATCTCATATAAATAGCATCAGCATGAAGGTATACCCTTTGAGCCCAGGTAACAGCAGCAGAAAGTACCTTTGCTGTATTCGCCAGATCGATTGGTGAGACCTGATGAGTTGCAGGAAATGTGCCACGAAGTCGCAATTCAGGATGAACCGGAACGCCATTTACTTCAAATTGACAAGTATGTTGCCCTGTTCTCGTGCACCAAAGTTGAACGTCATGCCCCAATCGATCAAGTCCACCTACAACATCTTTAAGGATCTTTTGAGATCCCCCAAAAACACTGTTCTGAAACAACGGAGCTACTGAAATTGCCGCAATACGCAAAAAAAATCCTAGACCAAACGTTACGGAAGATTTTGACTTAAAAATCCACCAAATTGACGTTCAAGCCAAACCAGTGGAACACCATCACCAATCATTATCGCCTCTACCTCACCAATAAAGACAGTATGGTCTCCTGCTTTATGCTTTGCTATGACACTGCAATCCATCGAAGCGATTGCACCTTGTATAACTGGAGACTGAGAAAGGGTGGTGATGTGTTTAGATTCTAGGCTGGCGCGAGATTCAGGTGGAATCGCAAAATACTTGGCTATATGTGCCTGGCCCACATCAAGAATACTGATCCCAAAACGTCCGGTGGCTTCAATCAACCCATGAGACTGGCGTTCTTCCCCAATCACCACCAACACTAAAGGAGGGTCTATCGAGACGGAGGTAACGCTACTTGCGGTCATTCCATGAACGGATCCATTTGGTTCAAGCGTGGTGATCACCGTTACTCCGGTTGCAAACCTGGACCAAGCCTCACGGTATAGCTGATTTATGGATTCAGCCGTTTGCAAATTTGTCACCCTTCTGACATGGCAGGTTTTATGCCGAAATTATAGACATATCTCCCGCTGATGCGCAGGTTTGAATCAATCGAAACAAGATAGTTGGCGGGTAAAAGTTCATTACCAACTCAAACATCTATTGGTCAAGCCATTCGATTGGATCAGGATCGGTAAACCCGGACAGTTCAACGTAACCATCACCTTTAATTTGAGAACCCGCCTGGTTTTAACAATTCTTGCGCCCGAGGAGCAAAAGGAAATGCAGCCGCAATAACTATTACCAAATTGCCTGAACTATGTATTTGTATCTTACAACGCGCTGACCAATTGACTTAAGCATGATTTAATTCTGAAGATCCATACGCAAAATACCAGCTTATCCCAATGGCATTTAAATGGAAATTATAGGTTAAACGAACTCCCAGTACGGATTAGAACTGAACCATCGGCTCGTCATAATTACGAGAGTCAAATACCTATACAGAACTCTCTGCTAGACCTCAGTTGAAACTTCAGTGTCAGATTCATCTTCATCGAGTGCTTCGCTAGCTCCACTGCCAGTTTCAAGTTGAGAAAGGTCTATCTCTGAACCAGCTTGCCGACGTTCACCAATCACACGAATTGCCGATATCCTGTCACCTGCCTGAGGTTTTTGTATCTTTACTCCTGAAGTGTTTCGACCAGTTGAGGCTATCTCGCCTAGATTAGTACGTATCACCTGAGCTTTTTCGGTGACTAGCACGAGCTTACCTGTCGAGTCTTTGCGAACATCCTCGCTAACCACGGCAGAGTCAGCCACATGGTTATTTTTAAGTTTCTTACTATTTGTCTTAAGGGTTATCAAACCCTTCCCGCCACGCCTTTGCTGNGTATAGTGTCGCAAAAGAGAAAGCTTTCCCACACCTTTTTGCCCTACAACAAGCAAGTAGCCTTCATCGTCAACGACGTTCATTGAGACGACTACATCTTTCACCTGAACGGCCATACCNTTCATCCCNCCTGCAGCACGTTGACGGGGTCTTATTTCTGATGATTTAAACCTAATCGACATGCCCAATCTCGAAACTAATACTAGGTCTTCATCTTCATTTGCAAGAACCGCACCAATAAGTGCGTCATCTGGCTTGAGNTTGAAACATCGAAGCCCGCTACGATTCATGTTTCTAAGTAANGGGAGGTGCATGCGCTTCACTTGCCCCTTTTTCGTCGCCATGATCAAGTAGGTATCTTCTAAGTAACTCTGTACAGCGACAACCGCTTGTACCTGTTCCCGCGGCTCCATGTTAAAGCCTAAATTCTGAACCGGAGTCCCCCTTGAATTCCTAGATTGATCCGCAGCAAGTTCAAAAACACGAGACGCAAACACCCGCCCTCGNTCCGTAAAAAACAATAGGTAATCATGAGTATCAGCAATCTGAAGATGAGGCGTGACGTCTTCCTCTTTAGTCATTCTCTGNCCACTCACACCCCGTCCNCCACGATGNTGTTNTTTATATGTGTCTAACTTAACTCGTTTGACATAACCGTTGCGGCTCAATGTGATAACAACTTCATCGTGAGGTTCAGTATCCTCNCGTCGCCACTCGCCAAGTTCTTCNNGATGAACCTCGGTACGCCGTTCATCACCATACTTGCGTTTTAGTTCTTGCGTCTCCTTGCGAACAACTAGCAGAACTTTTGTACTATCTCCAAGGAGATCCTCAAGCTGTTGGACAAGAGCCGTTAGCTCCTTGTACTCATTTTCAATTTTTTCACGTTCCAGGGCGGCCAATCGCCTTAATTGCATATCCAGAATGGCCTGAGCTTGAATCTCTGAGAGAGCAAACTCCGCCATGAGGTTGGATCGAGCTTCCTCAACATCCGCCGACGCCCTAATTAATTCGATAACTCGGTCTAAGTTATCGATAGCGACCCGAAGCCCTTCGAGCACATGCAGGCGCGCCTTNGCTTTTTTCAGGTCAAATTCCGCTCGACGCCGAACCACTTCGACACGAAATTCCANNTAGTGACGAAGTGCCTGCTTCAAATTCAAAACCCTTGGCGTACCATCCACCAAAGCAATCATGTTGCATGAAAAAGAATTGCGCAGGCTAGTCTGTTTATATAAATTATTCAGAACGACGGGAACAGCAGCCCCACGGCGAAGTTCAAGTACAATCCGCATTCCCTTACGATCAGATTCGTCGCGGACTTCACTTATTCCTTCAATTTTCCGGGCTTTTATCAGATCGGCTATCTTGGCAACGAGATTAGCTTTGTTGACCTGGAATGGGATTTCGTTGAATACCAGNCGCTTTCGTTCCTGGCGAGCAATGTCCTCAACTTTGTGATCCGCTTGCACCATGACTCGCCCGCGACCGGACACATAAGCATTNCGTATGCCTTCTTGACCCCAGATATGAGCCCCCGTCGGGAAATCTGGACCTTGCACAAACTGCATAAGATCATCGACCGACGCGTCTGGATGGCTAATCAAATGTACTAAGGCATCACAAATTTCCGCAGCATTGTGCGGGGGNATGTTAGTTGCCATACCAACGGCGATTCCTGCTGCCCCGTTAACTAAAAGGGCAGGCAGTCTTGCCGGAAGTACTGTCGGTTCTTTCAATGACTGGTCAAAATTTTCACCCCAGTCAACAGTATCCCGATCAATGTCCCCAAGCATCATTTCAGTTATGGAAGAGAGACGACACTCTGTATAACGCATCGCAGCGGGNGGATCACCATCTACCGAACCGTAATTGCCTTGACCGTCCACAAGGGGATAGCGCAAAGAAAATGGTTGGGCCATCCGCACTTGTGCGTCATAAACTGACTGGTCACCATGAGGATGGTACTTACCAAGTACTTCTCCGACTAAACGTGCGCTTTTCTTGTANGAAGATGTTGGACGCATCCCTTGGTCATGCATTGCGTAAAGAATTCGTCGTTGCACGGGCTTAAGACCATCACGAACGTCTGGAAGGGCCCTCGCCACAATAACACTCATGGCGTAATCCAGATAAGACGCCTTCATCTCATCTTCGATTCCAATTGGCCTNATGCTGCCAAGATCGCTACTACCGTGGTCNCTGGTGACCATAATTTTCTCCGGCTAATTNGTTAGNTTGATTTAGATAAGCGCTAAAGTAGCGACAAGTATAGAAATCAGTGGAATCAGGATACGCTTNCCCACGCGCACGCGCCGCACGCGCGAGGGNNTAAGGNAAGNGTGGCAACTAGCCTCACCGCTCACTGCGTTCAACCAGAGCAAGCAAAAGACTGTCAAACCCTGCAGGGGTCGTATCAACCAGATGCGCAGGCCATTGAACGCCGATAAACCATTCACGCCCAGGTTTCTCGATAGCCTCCACCACTTGATCGCCCGCATATACCGAGGACAGTAATCCGTTGGCCACCTGCGCCGGTAAAAGACCATGGGTATGATNTGATGGAACCNTTACCCAACCTGAACCCGCTATGGTGTAACNAACCTTGCCNCCGGGAGCCATAAACAATGGATGACTGCAAAGATCTTTTCCATCTGAGCTGTGTCCCGGGGTTTTTACGGGGGGCTGCCCGCCCATCGCCACGTTCAAGGCATGCATCCCCCATCCAATACCAAGCACCGGACAACTGTCTTCTATCGCCTCTAAAAGACCTAATGGAACATTCTCAGAATCTAAATAGGCCCCAACCCCAGCAATTAGCAATCCTCCGATAGTATCTGGCAACGAATCAGTTACCCCTAGCTGAACAGCCATACCGCCGCCATGATTAATAGCTCCCACAAATTGTTCAGCGGGTTCGCCAGGTCGAACGATCAATGCAACAGAAGGGAATTTGGACATCAAAATTCGATTGCTGTCATCGATAAAAAATTAGGCATTTGTGTTAAAACGGGATCCCCCATAAACCCATCCACTCGGTAAGTGATCTCTCGACAATAAGACCGTGCTTGCGCAGATCGTAACCCAATCTCGTCTCAGTTGGCCGGTCACGGTCCCCTTCTTTATCACCTGTTGGGACAAAAGGGTAAAACGCCTTACGGTCATACCGATATATCCAATATGTCCGCAACCCTGAGCGATACGTTCTATCCTCTACCTCGCCGGTGAAATACAACTCAAAAACAGCAGCCAGAAGATTATCTAGGCCGGAATTGAGACCGATAGCGTTGCCAACCGTGTACACACTAGAAACGAGATCGTTGAAGTTCCCATCTTCCAGTACGACCCATCTCATTCCCCGATCATCATCTTTGATGTTAAAAGCTGTTTTGGTGGCACCTTCACCGACATGCAACGCCGTTTTCAACTCAGTTTCGATATTGCTCAGAAAAGCGATTTCATCACTGTTTCGATAGATCACCCCTGCGCGCCTAGACGGGGTGATCTCACCAAGTTCTTGAAGTTTTGCCTCTACTCGGGTCACACTCGACATTGCTGACCAGTGATCCTTGGGAGCTTTAGTACCGCTAAACCAGCCCATATCTATCGCAACCTGTACTGCATACGCTGTTCCAGATCACGAAGCCGTCGCACACGTTCTTCCAAAGGCGGGTGGGTCGAAAACAAATTCATCGAACCTTGACTCTTTAAAGCCGCTGGAATGATCAGGAAAGCATTAGCTGTCTGCAGTTTCCGAAGATCTTGATCTGGAATACCTGCAACCGTGCCACTGATTTTCTCCAAAGCATCAGCCAACGCTCCGGGGTCTCCAGATATCTCTGCACCGGTATGGTCCGCCCCAAACTCTCGGTATCGAGTGAGTGCAAGAACTAATAACTGACCAACAAAATATACGAGAATCGTCACCAGATAGACCATCATCATCCCACCGCCGCCATTGTTCCTACGACTACCCATCCCACCGAACAACATATTCCAGAACAGCATCGTCATAAGAAAACTCGTGAGTGTGACAAGGAAATTGGCAATTGCCAGAATTCTCATATCACGGTTGGCAAGGTGTGCAAGTTCATGGCCGATCACAGCTTGAAGTTCACGCTCACTTAATCGCTGTTGGATTCCAACGGTAACCGCAACCAAGGCGTTTTTAGGGTTTCGACCCGTTGCGAATGCATTAGGAACAGCGGTATCTATTATCGCCACTTTCGGCATGGGCATTTCGTAACGATCCGCGAGCGTTTTCACCATAAGATGCAACTGAGGAGCCTGTTCAGATGAAACCTCTTTAGCCCCTGTTGACATGAGAATCAACCTGTCCGACATATAGTACTGAACCACAACCATCACGCCAACTATTGGTACAACGAACATCAAAGGAGTTCCAACTGCAAGAAGAAACAAAGTGAATATCGCATATAAGACTCCGAGCATGAACAAAGTAAAGTACATACGCGCTACTAGGCCGCGATCTTTATGAAATTTCCGAGTTGTGGTTACGTCCAAAATTTTTCCTCTCGCTATTCCACCAACGATATTTACACATCGCCATTAATTTTTGCACGTAGAATTTTACCCGAGCGTCAATACACTGAAACCGATAAACAATTGAATGCCCACCACAAAATGCTGTGTTACATAAATACATAAAGTCGGAGTTAACTTAGATTGCCTAAATCATCAGTTTCAATCAAATCGCGAAGTATTGCAGATTCAGAACTTGAACACATCGAACAATGCATTGTTCGAGCTGCGCTGGAAGCTGGTGACTTGGCGACAAATCGATTCGGCGGAATTCTTGAGGTTTCTAGCAAGGGGACCCGGGCGGGAAAAGACCTGGTGACCGACGTCGATAGAGCCAGTCAAAACCTCATCGCGAGGATAATGGCCGAAACATGCCCTGGCCACGTGCTATTGGGAGAAGAAGATCCGCCAGACGAAAAACAAGAAGCTAGCGAGTGGTTGTGGGTTGTTGACCCGATAGATGGCACAACAAATTACATAAATTCATCCACTATCTATGCCATCTCTATCGCCGCGCTATACAGAGGCGAAACCGTTGCAGCCGCCATATGGATCCCTTGGCCGAATGATAACGGGTTCGAATTAATGCACGCGAGAAAAGGTCACGGGACTTGGATAGACAATTCGAAATTACAAGTTCGCCCGTCAAATGAAAGCGGAGTTCCAATCACAGGTGTTTTAGCATCGTTCCCCAGATGGATGCCCAAGGCATTTAATATCAAAAAGCCGCTCATTGAAAATCCAGGTGAAATCCGAGATGGAGGGAGTGCGTGCTACGAACAATTCATGGTGGCAAAAGGATCAATGCAGTACGCTGTTACAGGCTTCGCTCGTTCTTGGGATTTTGCAGCTGGAATCTTGTTGATCAACGAGGCAGGTGGCAAAGTGATGCGACTTGACTCTCACGGACAATTCAGCGATTTCAACGGGTGGATGAAAAATTACGAGACCGATTCCCATACCTATACACAATTAAGAAAATGGAAAGGTCTTATACTGAGCGGAACTCCTCGCACGGTCGATTTTGTTGCTGCAAATCTGAATTCAAAACAATCACACGTACTCGAAAAAATCAAAACGCTTTTCCGCTATTGAAAAAACGCTCTTTCCTTGTGCGACCTAATCTCTAATTAACTATTCTAAATATACTCGCCAGAGGTATTTTTTAGTTCAGACAAACGAGCTCTCACGCCGACCCAAAACTCAAATTATGAGAGCTGCCCTGAGGGATTGCATCAGATTACCCTTAGCACCGGTACCGACGCGTTCCAAACCCAGCCATTGAGCCATCATCAACAATTCATCAGCAAGAGGGGCTGCTATTTGGTCATGATCGTACCCGTCTTCTACGAAAGCACCTTTTACGACAAGAACACTTTTATTTCTCTCTGCCTTGAGATCCACTCTGGCAATTAAATCTTCCCCAAGTAAGAACGGATAGACATAATAGCCGTATTGTCGTTTTTGCTCGGGTACGTAAATCTCTATACGGTACAAAAAATCGAATATTCTTTCTATCCGACTCCGATTCCATACTAGCGGGTCGAAGGGAGTTAGAAGAGCGCGTGCATCAGTCGGCTGCGAAGAGATATTTTCTTTCGCAGCGAAAGTGTCGATCCCATTTGGCCACCCTTCAATTCTTACTCGCTGAATACTGCCTTCTTCTAGCAATTCATTAATCGCCGTCAAGGCACTATCGTCTTTCAGGTGATAGTAGTTTCCAAAATCCCTTGTGGAGCCAACGCCATGCGCTTTGATCGCCAGCCGCATCATCTCACGATTTGAGTCTCTCACTGAGGGCGTCACACTATATAAGTGTTCAGATGGGATTACCCGTTCTGTTAAATCATAGTAACGGGTAAAGTTATGTCTTTCACCTATCGAGAAATTGCCAAGCGAAAAATGCCATTCAGCTGCGATCTTGCCATCCTGATAACCCCACCATGAGCCACTGCGTTTACCAGATCCCTCCAACTCTGATGCGCTCAACTGTCCTCGACTCGCAACCTGTGATAGAACGTCTTCCAAATAACCGGGGCGTTCTTTTTTCAGTTTTTCAACCAATGGCCTCGGCTTCTGCTGGGCCATTCTTTGACGAAAAAGCAAATGGTGCTCCACCGGCACAAAACAGGCTGCGTGAGCCCAAGTTTCAAAAATTTCTTTATCTTTATAAGCAAGTTCATCCAAAAGTTCTCGTTGGTAGATCCCTAGCCTGGAAAAAAGTGGCATGTAGTGGGAACGTACACACACATTGACAGCATCGATCTGAAGTAGTCCCATTGCAAGAATTGAACGACGGAGATCTCCTGTAGTTACTATCTTCGGGCACTTACAGGCATCATTAGCCTTGGATGTAGCAACACGATTGTGATCAAGCCCTTGGGCCCGGATAGCTATACGTTTGACATCTTGTTTGGACAGAGAAAGGACCATAAATATTATTTAGACGCTAAATCATAGGCCAAGGGACGTTGATTTCCGGATCTAAATCCGGGTAGCGAGCATTGTGGATCATTTCTATTGCGCGATCCATTAGATCACGTATCTCCACCGGCCCCAATAGTTCGGCTAATTCCATATAAAGGCGAGAATGAATCCCGAGGGCAACAATTAATGACTCTATATCTTTTAGTAACTTCAGCGAATATTCGGAACCATTGAATTCGAACATGACAGTTCGCCGACGCGCTGAATAATTGAACGTTAATCCATGATCGATTGCCCACAAGCAGCCATCAGGTGAAAGGATGCACGAACCTCCTTTACGATCGGCATTGTGAATGAGGGTGTCAAACATTGCTATATCGCGAAAATCGTGTAGCCGCTTTTCCTTCAATGAAAAGTAATTTTCAACTTGGATTCCTGAAGAATCATAATTTTCAGAGTTTGCCTGTGACTTCTTGGCGTCTATAAAAAGTTGAACGCTTCCCTCACCGTGCGGTCCCGAACGAATCACCGTTGGTGGGATTCTAGGCCATCCTAGTTCACGAGAAACGAGATACGCTGCTCTCTCTCTTAGGTGTAAAGTCCCACTCGTAAAATCCCTTAACGGCCGTTCACCGGTTTGAGGTTTATATATTGCATAAATCGATGATCCTTCATCCTCCCCTGGAGATATTCGAAGTTCTTCTCCTTTTTCAGGATCGGTTAAGCGAACAACGAAAACGTAATTGGAGCCACCAGGATGCAATCCAATCCCTGAAATAGTCCACTGAGAGAGTTTTTCGAGAAGGATTTTTTCATCGTCTCCACAGGATATGGATTCGCTTTCGGACTTACTTTTCACGAGGTTCTTCGTTGATTGGATTTTCAGTAGGATTGTATCCATTGACCTTGACACAAAAATGATCGGCACGAGGATCTAATGGTGCCGTACACAATGGACATGGCTTTCTTCCCGCAGCCACGACGTCTATAGATTTTTTAGAGATTTCGTCAGCTTGAGGTCGCTTGAAGCTGAAGCTGACCTCTAGTCTGGGATCATCATCTGATTTTTCGTTATTGTCATCACTGGCGACTATGGTAAAAACATCTGATTCAGAATCATGTCGAAGTGACATTTCGCCAGTCTTAAACTCCACGTGTACTGGGACTTGCGTCTCGATAACAGGAGCATCAAACGCAGACGGGTTGGAAGGAGTTTGACGGGTGGCCAAAAACTGCTTCAGTGAAATCCCAACCTGAAAAAGTTGCTCTTTTTCCATCCAAACAATAACTTCACCCCGATCACTTCGGGCTGTGATATTAAAAGTCCTCTGACCAGGTTCGCCAATTGATTCACAATGCAAATAGTCGACGAGACCTAAATCGTTTTGTTCGAACTCGACCAAACAACACTCCAANNCACTCTGCGATCCAAAATCGAAGAGATAAATGATTGACACTCACATTCTAGGCATGATCGGTCTGTCTCGCTAACTTACAAAGGATTCAAATGACAAACTTCAACTACCATCAGAAATTCGATGTTTAGCTGTTGCTAGTGATAGCATTGATAGTAGAGGCGTTGTTGGGCTTANCCCCAACTGAAAAGGAAACGAGTAAGTCAGACACTAAGGTCGNAGAGAGCCCCGAACGGTGAAACAGGGCACCNGAGATCTGGCCGAATATCACTTCTAAGCCATTGCCCGAAAGTGCTAACCCGCTAGTAGGCGTGATCGGATTAGTGTCCCGTTATCAGGCACTAGGGCATGTTTTACATGCACCAATGAGTGGCCAGTTTNCGTCATTTAGAGACTTTATGGATTGGCAACGAGGGTGGTACCGCGAGTCACTTGGACCCGTCCCTTATCGGGATGGGTTTTTTTGTGNCATANATAAAAAAAGAATCNAAAAAGCACACGCATAACAGCGCATATCACAGGAGTTAAAGCGCGTCATGACTAACAGAGTTGAGCTTTACGACACGACACTTCGTGACGGAACCCAACAGGAAGGGATTTCTCTATCTGTAGAAGACAAGCTTGCTATTACCAANCGCCTTGACCAACTTGGCATTGATGTGATTGAAGGNGGATACGCGGGCGCAAATCCTAAAGACGATGAATACTTCCAGCGAGTGCAGTCACTGAACCTCAAGCATGCTCAAGTCGCTGCTTTCGGTAATACCCGACGCGCTAATGGTGATGTTGACAAGGATCCAACNCTGCAGGCATTACTCAGTACAAACGCTCCGGTTATAACGCTCGTAGGAAAATCGTCCGAATATCAGGTGCGAGATGTTCTGGAAACCTCACTTGAAGAAAATTTAGCGATGATCGCCGACTCTGTCAGATATCTGAAAAAAANGGGCCGTCGGGTATTTTTCGATGCTGAACATTTCTTCGATGGCTACAAAATGAACNCGGACTACAGNGTTCAGGTATTNAACGTAGCAATGAATGCAGGNGCAGAACGACTCGTGCTNTGTGATACCAACGGAGGCACGCTCCCAAATGAAGTCGCTCGAATCGTTNGCAAAGTTAAAGAAGATTTGATCGGTAATCCTGTAATCGGTATTCACTCACACAATGACACCGATACTGCAGTAGCATCTGCGATCGCAGCAGTTGAGGCTGGAGCTTTTCAAATACAGGGCTGCATTAACGGCTACGGCGAGCGTACTGGTAACGCCAACATGGTCAGTATCATCGGAAATTTAAATTTAAAAATGGGCATAAAAGCCGTATCAGATGAACAACTGAAAACACTTACAGAAGTATCGAATTTCGTATCTGANCGGGTTAACAGACGNCCGTTTCCATTTCAACCTTTTGTTGGATCAAGTGCATTCTCACACAAAGGAGGGNTGCACGCTGCTGCAACTCAGAAATCAGTACAGGCTTACCAACATATCGAGCCGTCTATTGTNGGTAATGCAAACGATGTAATAATTTCTGAATTGTCAGGNCGCGGCAACGTTATTCATCGAATACGGGAGATGGGGCTCGATGNGGATCTCGACGATGCCGATGCACGTAAAATAGTTCAATATGTGAAAGATCAGGAATCGAAAGGTTTCTCATACGAAGGAGCAAATGCATCATTCGATCTCGTCCTTCGACGAGCATTACCCAACTACGAGGCTCCGTTCGAACTCGTTGACTTTATGGTTATAGTCGAAAATAAACGACGTTCATCTTTCGGCACTGGCTGGCGAAATGATGGTGCAGAGCACCCCATGCTTTCTGAAGCAACGGTAAAAGTAAGAGTCGGAAACAATATTATTCACACGGCCGCCGAAGGAGATGGCCCGGTAGGAGCACTAGACGGTGCACTTAGAAAAGGATTGATCGATGCCTATCCCGAACTCAGCGCCATCCGATTAACCGACTATAAGGTCAGAGTTGTAAACGAAGGGGTTGGTACTGGTGCAGCCGTTAGAGTTGTAATCGAGTCAGCGGATGATAAAAACGTCTGGTATACNGTTGGAGCATCAACCAACATACTCGAAGCCAGCTGGCTCGCACTAACTGATAGTTTCGAATGGTGGCTATTNAAGAACAACATGATCGCTACTACCGGATAGTGNTCTCGNTAACAACGATTACACTGCCAAAATTTGATGAACAAAGAAGAACTGAAACAGGCAGCAGGAATACTGGCACTTACCCGTGTAAGAAACCAGCCAATCGATCAACTTCCAGACAAATACCGCCCTGCCGATGAGGCAGAAGCATATTTGGTGCAGGAACAGGNACACCTGNTATTTGACGAANCTGGCTANGGAAAACGGGTAGGTTACAAGATCGGATGCACAACANAGGTAATGCAAAAATTCTTGCAGATAAACAACCCATGTTCAGGTGGCATATTAAACACATCAACCAACTACATCGCCACCAGTGCACAACATGAAAATTTTTCTCACCCTGGGGTAGAGTGCGAAATTGCAGCATTCATCGGAACTGATCTTATTCCTGACGGCAATCCATTTACTCGAGAGTCAGTAGCACCAAGCGTGAAAGCACTTTTTGCAGCTATAGAAATTGTAGATGACCGATGGACTGACTATAAATCGGTCGACACCCCAACATTGATCGCTGACGATTTTTTTGCTTCAGGAATTGTGCTCAGTCAACCAAAACGTATCGAAGAGGCGCCAGATCTTTTTTCAACGATCGGGCATATGACCATAAATGGAAAGCAGGTGGGTAAAGGCTTTACAAGCGATATTCTTGGACACCCATATGAAGCCCTCGCCTGGCTCGCAAACTCGCTAGCTACACGCGGCAAAAATCTCAAAACTGGCGAAATCGTTATGCTAGGAAGTGTGGTAGAAACTCAGTGGGTTCTACCAGGTGATGAGGTCTCAGTCGATATAGAAGGTATCGGCGACGCCCTGGTCAAGTTCGTTTAGTTTAGCCGACCTCAGTCGTTTACCCACAATTAATTCGTAAGTATCGCAACTCNAAGTANATNATNCCGNACAACNNGNNATCCCANTATGAGTANTNNATGATCCCGGAGCAAANCANTGAAAATCACCGATATTGAAGTAATAAAGTGGAATCCAGGAACAGGCAAAAATTTCATTTACATTAAGCTCACAACCGATACTGGTATTTCAGGATGGGGTGAAGCTTACGCACAAGCAGATCGCGACACTCAAATCGAAGCTCACATCGATCAGCTGGCCAGATACCTAATCAACCGTGACCCGTTCCACATACGGCATTTTATGCACATCGCCCATGAAGATTTCGCCACCAAACGGTCGGCAATGGACCTACACTGCGCGTTGAGCGGGATAGAAATAGCAATGTGGGACATTGTTGGAAAAGCTGTCGAACAGCCAATATACAATCTCATAGGCGGACCGGTCAGGCCACACATCCGCGTCTATGCCAACGGCTGGGGACAAGGTTCACCAGACGATATAGCGCAGGAAGCTGCGAAACTTGTAGAACAGCGCGGCTTCAACGCTCTAAAATTCGATCCGTTCCCGGGTCCATGGCGTGAATATCCTAATCGGGACGAACTTGTTGAGGCGGCCAACACGGTAGGCAAAGTGCGTGAAGCGGTAGGTCCACATGTAGAGCTTCTGGTAGAAGTCCACCGACGCCTTGCTCCAGTACACGCTATAAGCGCTGCAAAACAGATGGAAAAATACAATCCCTACTGGTTTGAAGAACCTTGCCCACCAGACAATATCGACGCTATCTTAGAGGTAAAAAACAACACTACTATCCCNGTCGTCACTGGNGAAGCACACTACACCCGTAATGGCTTCCGTGAAATATTTGATAAACGTGCNGTCGATATCATAAATCCAGACATTTGTAACACTGGNGGGATTCTTGAACTAACACAAATCNCAGCCATGGCTCAGCCTCACTACATAGGGGTTTCNCCACACGGTTATAACTCAACTTCTATCGGCTGCGCTGCAGCGGTGCATGCTTCCGCAACTATCCCAAACTTCCTCATCTACGAATATTTCGTAAATGTCGAGAATGTCTGTCGAGACATCACCAAAGGCTATCTTGAGCCAAATAACAGTTACATAGAGCTACCAACTGAGCCCGGACTTGGGATAGAGATCGACGAAACAAAACTTGCAAATTACCCGTATGCACCATTCCCACCACGAAATATCCGGACTGTGGAAGACGAACGCCGTTGGCACTAAGTCATAGGTTGATAAAAATCTCCGATTAAGCTAAACGCCATGCAAAAATACTCGATCACTTATAAAAACGGAATCGAACAGTTCAGCTCGCAACTAACCGTTGGGTAGATTCAGCGTCCTTGGCTATCACCTTCCAATCCCATAATTGCGGAATGGTTTCAACTTTAGCCCACATCCTCTGTTGATCAGAAAAATGCGGACTGGCAGGGTGGCCTGATGATCCAAGAGGTACGATCCAACGTCCATTACCCCAATCTGAAGGGTCATGTATGTATCTATTAATCGGTCCCGTTTTAATCGAGAACTCTGCAGATGTCGGGCTCCCGCTGGCAAATGGCACATCAGAATCACCAGGCGCCTCAACTCTTGGAGGGTTCAATTTGTCAGCCGATTCTGTGAAGGATCTTGCAAGTGGATGAACCTGATCTGTTTGATGCATTCCACCCCAACGCCATTTTGTCATGTCCCCGCCATATCGTGTAACAAGATAGTCCACGCCCGCCTTAAATCCTTCCTCAACTAAATCCCCCGTTTCAAACCCATAGCCCGCTTCTGACAATGAACCATCGCTAAGTCGACGGATAAAATCTGGTTTGAGTTGTCGGCGAAGATGATCCTCAGCTCCTGCGTCAACCGTTTCTCCCGTTATCCCCCCAGATAGCGAATCATATGCGCGAGTTGCCAACAATTTGCTGATCTCTCTGGTAGAGGTCTCGTAAATCGCTGCTGCGACCGAGTCTTCTTTAAGATCATGATCCCAGGTTCTAAGAAGTTTTGCTGCGCTGCAATATATTCCCGCTAGATTTGGTAATTTCACGATCTCCGCGCTCAATATGATCGCGGGTATCGAATTTGTGTCAGCATGAATTGCCGACATATCTGCGACCGTCACTTTACGACACGCCATCTCCTCGATGCGACCACGAACTCGTCGGGCACGATAATCAGTGCCATACATGTGTGTAAGGTAGTGTTGGTAACCATGGTCGACTACTCGTTGATTGCAGGTCACTACCCACCCCGAATCAGGGTTCTTTGATTTAGGAAGTTGGGAGTTTGGAATAAACCCATCCCACTCATGCTCGCCTGTCCAACCCGGAATCGGACCCCAGCCATTTGTTTCAGAACGAAGCGGCACTCGACCTTTAAACAGATAGCCAAAATTGCCATACACATCCGCATACGGGTAGTTGTTGACACGATCAGTCCATGTGTCAAACGCTTTTTCAAGTTCATCAGCCGACTCGGCCTTCATGGCCCCATATGCAGCGTCAAGCCATTTAGTTCCTACTCCAGAACCAGGATCTGATATCGCCAGTCCGTATCCGGAGTCAAGCGATCCGGAGATAATCGGACCATGATGTGTTTGAATTATCGTGATTTCTTGAGACCCTCCATCGCGTACGAATATCTCCTCAGTGGTTAGTGCAGCCTCAAGCCATTCACCTTTATAAAGGTATTCGGCCCCTCCAGATGAACGCCGGAGTCGTTCGACAAATAGATCCTGTGTGTCAGCACCCCCATGAGTCATTCCCCATCCGACATGATCGTTATGGGCGAAGTGCATCGCCATCGGAACCCCTGGTATCGAGTATCCTAAGATCTGGAAATCAGGCCCTTTAAGATGAACCTGATAGTAAACGTTAGGTACTTCCAGTCCGCGATGAGAGTCACCAGCAATCAACGGCAATCCTGATACTGTGCGATCTCCCGAAATGGCCCAACCATTTGAACCACCATCGGTTTCTCGAAGCGGCGCCGTAACATTCACGACGCTGGTAAGCTCTTCAATCGCATTCAACGCTGGGCCTGAATATTCCGCACCTGGTGGCACGGTCATTAATGCTCCTGGTTGGCTGCCTGGAGATATGCTAGCGGCGCGCTCGGGCCCAATCTCCTGAGCCAACTTCGCAAGCCACAACTTCGCTTGGAACGAGCCTTCGGCGGTATTACGAACTTTNTAAACAAGAACAGAGTGCCAATCTTCCCATTTTTCGGGTTTNGTTTCNGTTAGNTTGTACTCTGCTGGAAGTGGTGCATTGGAGCTGATAAATGCATTAACGCCATTGGTATAAGCCGAAATCATCGCCCTTACTTCGGCAGTCGACACCTCGAGGTCACGCTTCGAAACAATTTCAAGCGAACGTCGACGCATAAGTTTGTCTTGTGTAAGACCGATAACACCGAGATGTTCTGCAGATCTGCCAAGACATCTCATCCTGTCATGATCCATCTGGAACAATCGATCTTGAGCGGTAGCGAAACCCTGTGCGAAAAAAAGGTCCGATTCNTTATCGGCGGTGATATGAGGGATACCCCATCGATCACGATAAATCGTAACTTCAGAAACAATACCGCGTAGTTTTTGTTCGGATTCAACATCAGGAAGAGCGGCTTTAAGGTCGTCATCAGTTATCTGTTTCGTCATAGTACCTCTGAAAATCTTCAATCTATCGATTACNGGGTTGCAGCCTAACAAACTTCCTTTGAACCCAACATACTTTCATACCATTTAAGGTTGACNATCCACGAAACCCGCAGATAATCAGCACTGTATTGAATTAGTCCCAATCACCCAATGCAAATATTGGGTAAATCTAGGAAACCAACATTGAAGATAACTAATGCCAGNTCGTGGATAGTTCGAGCGCCATGGAACGATAATCCAAATCCTGANANCAAAACAGGAGGGTCGAGAACATTCGTGTTTATNCAGGTCGACACNGATGAAGNAATCACTGGCTGGGGTGAAATAACCACTTACCCNGGTCCAGTGGCCAACAGGGCAATATCGGCATTCGTTGACCAGATTGGCAANTGGATCATCGGTGAAAACCCTGAAGATATAGAACGAATTTGGTCGAAAATCTTTAGGGGAATGACATACGTTGGTACTCGAGGAGCCACGACGGCTGCNATCAGTGGTATAGATATTGCTCTTTGGGACATTCGCGGCAAAGCACTTAATCAACCAATTTACAAGTTGCTCGGTGGCGCTGTACGCGATCGGATCGCTTTATACACTCATCCGCCTCAAGCTANAACTCCAGATGAGATTATCCAGCCTGTAAAAGAAATCGTTGATTCTGGACACCGGGCCTTCAAAATGGATCCNATGATGCCAAATCTTCACGTTGGAAATGCAAGTTTCCTTGATGGTGAAATCCGTCCCGAAGCCGAGGCTATGGCTATGGATATTCTAGCGGCAGCGCGAGAAACAGCAGGAGCCGATATCGAAATTCTCATCGATGCTCACGGTATGTACAACGTACCTACAGCTACCAGGCTCGCAAATCAAATGGCTGAATGGGATATTTTCTGGTTCGAAGAGCCTGTTCCAGCCGAAAGCTGGAAAGCACTGAAACAGGTCAAAGAACAAATCTCACCTCTCATATCTGTCGGTGAAAGGCTCCACACTCGATGGGAGTTCGTTCCAATTTTTGAAAACAATCTAGCCGACTACATCATGCCGGACATCACTTGGACCGGCGGAGTAACCGAATTAAAAAAGATAGCCACAATGGCGGAAGCCTATTACGTGCCGATTTCTCCACACGACGCCTCGGGTCCTATAAACGTTATATCAGGTGCACAAGTAATGCTGACAGTACCAAATTTTTACAAGCTAGAAACGAGCCGTTACGACCTACAAAGCTATAACGTAATGATCGATCACCCATTGGACATCCGAAAAGGCGATCTGTACGTTTCTGACCGGCCAGGTTTAGGAATCAATCTAGATCCCGATTGGCTCGCTGGTCATGAAATCGATCCAGACGAAGACTTCTCGGGTAAGGACCCTGATTCCGACAAGTAGGACTAACCAGAGCACTCAACATAATCAAATCAAATCGAGTTGTAAGAAATCGAGCAATCAATCTAGCCGGATACTAGGCCCGCGATCATATCGCCAACTTGAGTCGTGGTAAGAGGTCGGTCATTACCGACTGAAATATCAAGCGTCCGGTAGCCCTCGGATAGTACCGAATCAATTGCTTTTTCAATTACATCAGCCTCAGCGTTGAGTCCAGCTGAAAAACGAAGAAGCATCGCGGCGCTAAGGATCGAAGCCATCGGGTTCGCAAGGGATTTGCCAGCAATATCAGGGGCAGAACCGTGAATTGGTTCGTACAAAGCTGGCTTACCACCCCGACGACGACGGCCATTTTTTGGTGGTAAAGACGAAAGCGAAGCCGAGGGTAACATTCCCAAAGAGCCGGTGATTACAGCAGATTCGTCCGAAAGGATATCTCCAAATGTATTCTCAGCGACAATCACATCAAATATTGATGGCTGGACAATTATTTGCATCGCGGCGTTATCTGCCAGCATGTGAATCAATTCCACATCGGGATACTCAATCCCAACCTCGGTCGCGATCTCACGCCAAAGTCGAGACGATTCCAACACGTTCATCTTATCCAGCGAGTGAAGTCGTTTTCTGCGGTCACGAGCCAACTCAAATGCAACGCGAACAACTCTCTCGATCTCTTTTTCCGAATAAGCAAGCGTGTCTACAGCACGCCGACCTCTAGAATTCTCCCATCGACGTTTTGGCTTGCCGAAATATAAACCACCGGTCAGCTCACGGACTATGATGAAATCAACGTCGATAAGCCTTTCTGGGCGAATCGGAGAAGTATCGATCAACTGTTCGTAGACTTTGCACGGCCTCAAGTTGGCAAAAAGTCCAAGACCTTTCCTAAGGGCTAAGATGCCATCTTCCGGTCGTACCTTCGCTTGTGGATCATCCCATTTTGGACCACCTACAGCCCCGAATAGAACCGCATCTGCTCCTAGAACAATGTTCATGGTGTCAGCTGGGAGTGCCGAGCCGGTCGTGTCTATGGCCGCGCCACCGACTGGTCCAGTTATATAACTAAATTCGTGTCCAAAACGACGCCCTATAGCGTCAAGAACCTTAACTGATTCTGCTGTTACCTCGGGACCAATCCCGTCTCCGCCAAGAACTGCGATCCGTAAATCCATCTAAAAGCCCTGCTTTCACTTTTGAAAAAGAGATTTTCTTAAAACACCACGTGAAGTCTAACAGCGGGTAGCCTCTCTCACCACAAAAACTTGTGAAAGAGATTTATCTATGAAAGCTGACTACCATCGTTTTGTTTGCTTCCCTTCATATGAGTCAATCGCTTTGGTAAATTCCAGAGAGACGCCCACATCATCGAGACCCGCCATGAGAGAGTTTTTTCGGAACGGGTCTATATCAAAATTAGTTTTCAGACCCAGATCGTCAGTGACCGTCTGCGATGCAAGGTCAACTGTCACCTTATATCCAGCACCACGAAGTGCACGAGCCATAATTGTGTCAACTTCGGTCTCTTCTAAAACCACTGGCAAAAGACCATTTTGCATACAGTTATTGCGGAAAATATCAGCAAAACTAGTCGAAATAATTGCTTTGTATCCCATCTCCATAAGTGCCCATGGAGCATGTTCACGTGAGGAACCCGAGCCGAAATTTCGACCACCTACGAGAATATTTGCACCGCGGTAACGGTGTTCATTCAATATAAAATCGGGATTAAGTACGCCATCCTCGAGATATCGCCAGTCGAAGAATGCAAACTCCCCGAATCCAGTCCTTTCAATTCTCTTAAGAAACTGCTTCGGAATGATTTGATCAGTATCAACGTTCGCCCGATCAAGTGGAGCCACGATACTAGTAAGTTTCCTGAATTTTTCCAAAACAATCACCTTTCTTTTCGGTCATCACCACCACGACGGAAGTTACGATTATCCAGTTCCTTACGCCTTATACCTTCTTTGAGGGCCTCCTCAAGAGGATCTACCGGTGGCGGTGGCGTCACAGTAATATTACCAATTTTAATATGCCGTAATTCTTGTCTCTTGTGTAACTCGATCACAACAAGTAGGGCAGCAATGCCGAGAAGCGCCAGTAGTAAGTCAGCAATAACTAATCGCTGATGGGCTATAACACTGTCAGTAAAGGTTATCCGAACAGAATGCCAGACTCTCCCGATACTGAGCGGGTTATAAATAAACACTACAACAAATATTCCTGCCCACAAATGAACTAACTTCGACACTTTGCCTTTAGTCTTCCATGCCAAGTTATCGGACGTTGTAACTCCTGGATCGCTTCCTCTGAACAGCTCCTTAAACACTTGCCAGGGCTTAATAAGGTTCATGATTGGAATGAAAAACCACATCACAGCTTTTTCAGGAGTAAATCCTTGCTCACTGCTTTTCAAAGTAAGGAGATTCCTGCTGGCGCGGTGCGTAAATGAACCAAATGCAAACATATTTACAAGTAGCAGCGCCATAAGAATCACAAACGCTAATGCGCTCTGGCCTTTCGCAGTCTCATAGA
This sequence comes from Chloroflexota bacterium, assembly GCA_002725925.1. Classification (GTDB taxonomy): domain Bacteria; phylum Chloroflexota; class Dehalococcoidia; order Lucifugimonadales; family Lucifugimonadaceae; genus Lucifugimonas. Next base: position 54,483 of record PBRL01000030.1, on the reverse strand, counting down.
TATTTCGGGCATCAAAAAATCGATTACATTCGGAAGTCGCCAGAAAAACATCAGTGGTGTCTGTGCAATTCAAACCTTCCTTAGCAGCAAAATCAATCAAAGATTGTGGAGAAAGGGTCGCAGGCGGCACGCTCGTAAATCCTTGATCTTGAAGATCTGACAAAACGCTGACGGTAGCAAAATCGAGCCATGCAAGCCAGATTGCTACTACAGACCAAGCGGCAAGTAATAGTACGACCCATCTCAACTGAGTAGCGTTAGACTCGTACGAGTACGGCTCGTAACGCAAGGCCTTTGCACGGTCTAGATCGGAACGGCCGCTGAGTCGGCGCATGATGCCACCATCAGTAGCGGTGTTCTCAGGTGTGCCTCTAGATCGACGACCTGTACGCGAAGTTGAATCAGTATGACCCTCTCCAGCTAGATCACGATCTTCCGGAGGTCGCGGGTCGTAATTANCAGATCGCACGGTNATCGCTCGTNCCTGTAGTAGCGCAGGACTGTCAGGCACATCACTCGGTNTCCCAATCCCTAACATCTACAAAATGACCTTCAATAGCCGCAGCGGCAGCCATTTCAGGGCTCACGAGGTGTGTGCGCCCTCCCTTACCTTGCCGACCTTCGAAGTTTCGATTCGATGTGGANGCACAGCGTTCTCCTGGAACNAAAATGTCTGGATTCATCCCTAAACACATTGAACACCCCGACTCACGCCACTCAAACCCAGCTTCCATAAAAATCTGGTCTAAACCTTCTTTTTCAGCAAGTAGTTTAGTGAGCGTGGAACCAGGCATAATTTGTGCACGCACTGTACCCGCAACTGTGTGACCCTTGACGATCTGTGAAGCCGATCGAANGTCTTCTATACGCGCGTTTGTACAAGACCCTATAAACACTCGATCAATATGGATGTCTTCAATTGCCGTTCCNCCTTTGAGATCCATGTATTCAAGAGCACGCTCAGCAGAAGANCTATCCGCTATATCATCGAAATCCTCGGGAGAGGGAACCTTATCAGTGATACGCGTCACCTGCCCCGGGTTAGTGCCCCAGCTTACATATGGCTCTAGATCATCGCAATCAATTTCAATTAATGNGTCAAACATTGCGTCTTCATCGCTAGCAAGCTCNCGCCATTGATCAACCACCTGTTCGAATTTTTCACCCTTAGGGACAAATTTTCGTCCACGCATCCAATCAAAGGTTGTGTCATCTGGNGCGATAAGCCCTGCTCTTGCTCCTGCTTCGATCGTCATATTACAAACAGTCATACGACCCGCCATATTAAGGCCGCGGATTGCTACGCCGGTGTATTCGATCACATAGCCCGTACCACCAGCCGTTCCCATCTTGCCGATTGCTGCAAGAATCATGTCTTTCGCAGTGACACCCTGTTTCAACTCACCGGTAAATCGGACCTCCATGGTTTGAGGCTTACGCTGTCGTAGAGTCTGGGTGGCAAGAACATGCTCTACCTCAGACGTACCGATTCCAAAAGCCAACGAACCAAANGCACCATGGGTAGAGGTATGTGAATCACCACAGACAATGGTCATTCCGGGTTGGGTATAGCCCTGCTCGGGTCCTATAACGTGAACAATCCCCTGAGCTGCAGAATCAACGTCGTAAAGAGTTACTCCCATTTCTTCACAATTCTTGCGAAGAGTATCAACTTGTATCCGAGCAATAGGATCTTTAATTACTTCTGATCGNGTGTCATCCGTTGGAAGGTTATGGTCGACAGTCGATATAGTCAGGTCAGGACGACGCACCTTACGATTGTTAAGACGCAACGCTTCAAATGCCTGTGGCGAAGTGACTTCGTGCACTAGATGCAGATCAATATAAATAAGAGCTGGCTGATCCTCAGGCTCTGCAACAATATGCCGATCCCAAATCTTTTCAAACATGGTCTTTCCCATGTACACATAACCTCCAAAATTAAGACCGCTTCAGCCATAAAAAACTTAATCGACCAGAAATAATAACGCAGAACCAAAACTCTTCANGTAGTACTACTTACAGTTATTTACTTTGTAGTTAGTTAGCTAAACTGCACCTGTAGTTGCNGTTCGATCTTGAACTCCAATTGTGATCAACCTGTTAATTGCATTCACATATGCCTTGGCTGATGCAACAACAATGTCAGAATCCGATCCACGACCTGAGTACACCGAGCCATCTTTCGCCACTCTAATAGTGACTTCGCCAAGAGAGTCAATACCTTCAGTAACTGCCGAGACAGCGAATTCCGTTAGATCGATATTTAGATCAACAACCTGATCTATTGCTTTACAAACAGCATCAACGGGGCCCGTNCCTTTAGACTCCACCGTTCGTGATTGACCATCNGGGCAACCGAGAGTGACTTTAGCTTGTGGGACTGTGTCGTTCCCGCAAACAACATGAACCGCATTAACTTTATAGGTTCTGTCAGTATCAACCATGCGATACTGCTCAGACATTAGTGCCTCGAGGTCCATATCGGTGACCTCACGCTTAGTGTCAGCAAGATCCTTAAACAACACAAACACACTGGCCAATTCTTTGTCGGATAAGTCGTANCCAAGCTCATGCAAACGTGAACGAAGACCAGCTCTTCCGGAAAGCTTGCCTAATACAACCGCCTGTCCACGCCAACCTACAGTGTCTGGTTCCATAATTTCAAAGGTTGTACGTTCTTTTAGAAAGGCATCTTGATGAATACCAGACGAATGTCTAAACGCATTCTGGCCAACCACAGCTTTATTAGCCTGGACAGGAAACCCAAATATAGAACTGACCATACGGCTTGAGTTGCCTATCTCCTCGCAATTAATTCCAGTAGTAACCTCGTAGTGGTCTGGTCTCGTTTCTACAGCCATTATGACTTCTTCGAGAGCAGCATTNCCTGCTCGTTCACCGAGTCCATTGACGCAACCTTCTACTTGCCGAGCACCATTTTCTATTGCTGCAAGCGAGTTAGCTGAAGCCATTCCAAGGTCGTTATGACAATGGACACTAATTACAACTTCACCAATGTTAGGAACGTTTTCTTTAATTCCTCGAATTAAGGCCCCGAACTCTTCCGGCGTTGAATAACCAACAGTGTCTGGGATGTTGACCGTTGTTGCGCCGGCTCGTATAACTGCCTCAAGCATTGTGTACAGGTATTCAGGTTCGGTACGGGAGGCATCCATTGGTGAAAATTCAACATCATCAACATAACTTTTCGCTCGCTCGACAGCGTGCACAGCCATATCCATGATGGATTCGCGATCCTTACGCATCTGGTGCATTAAGTGGACGTCCGAAGACGAAAGAAACGTATGAATACGCGCGTTCGCAACCCCTTCAAGCGCTTTGCCAGCTGCATCGATATCCGAGTCGACAGCACGCGCCAGCGAAGTAATTACTGGCCCCTTTACTTCATTGGCGATTCTGCGTACGGCTTCNAAGTCACCTGGAGAACTACCCGCAAATCCCGCCTCGATAACATCTACGCCCAACTTGTTNAGCTGGTGAGCAATACGAAGTTTCTCTTCAACCGTTAGACCAGCTCCGGCGGATTGTTCTCCATCACGAAGAGTCGTGTCAAAAATAATTACTTTATCTTCGGTATGGCTCTGCTGCNCCATTTGAATCCCTCCAGCGCTCGCTCTCAGTTAAATGTTTTTACAGACCTAGTATGAATAACCATTACTTTTATCGGCGTAGATATCTAATCTTTAGCAAATACTTCATGTAGTCGACTCCAACCAAGGCATCATATCTCGAAGCTCTTTACCAACCTTCTCGATGCCATGTATTTCGTTCTCCGCGCGCATTTGCTTGAATTTATGTTGGCCTTCGTCGTTCTCAGCAATCCACTCGCGAGCGAATTCTCCCGATTGAATTTGTTGCAAAACCTTTTCCATGTTTTTCTTGACATTAGAGTCGATCACGACGGGACCACGTGAGTAATCGCCATATTCGGCAGTTTCGCTAACCGAATACCGCATGTAACCGAGGCCACCCTGGTACATAAGATCTACAATCAGTTTCAACTCATGAAGAACCTCAAAGTACGCAGATTCNGGCTCGTAACCAGCCTCGACCAATACTTCGAATCCTGTCTTAACCANNTCGGTCACCCCACCGCACAAGACAGCCTGCTCTCCGAANAGGTCGGTTTCTGTCTCTTCCTTAAATGTCGTCTCTAAAATCCCAGCACGGCCNCCNCCAATACCTTTCCCNTAAGCCAGCGCTANATCATGAGCCGCACCGGATACATCTTGGTGAACAGCTACNAGACATGGAACACCNAGACCNCGTTCATACACCGCACGTACCCGGTGACCTGGTGCCTTAGGAGCAATCATCACAACATCAATATCGGGTGGCGGAGCGATCTGCTCATAAAAAATAGTAAACCCATGGGCGAACAACAAGGTCTTGCCTGGCACCAGATTCGGCTGGACATCCTCCCTATAAACCTTTGATTGAACCGTGTCCGGCAAACAAAAAGATATTAAATCAGCGACCTTCGTAGCATCAGCATTGGAAAGGACTTTTAGCCCGGCTTCCTCAGCGGTCTGTTTACTTCGACTGCCTTCGTAAAGTCCAACAACAACGTTAAATCCACTTTCTTTCAAGTTCAGGGCATGTGCGTGCCCTTGGGATCCGTATCCAAGTACCGCAATCGTTTTGTCCCGCAATATGGAATCATCAATATCTTTGTCATAAGAAAGAGTAGCCATTATGAATTATTAACCTCAAAGCGCATAGTTTCATTTTCTGTCAGCAATCCCGACAGCCTGTTTATAAGCGTTCTCAAACGCTCCCTGTGTCGTCAGTTGAAATAGGCAACGTGTAACTCGACTGATCGGTATCTGACTGAAATAATCCGTCTGCCTCACCCGCGATTAATGTTCCACGAAGGGTCGCAACGCGACCTGTGCGTATAACTTCTTCAATCCCGAATTTACGAACCAGCTCAATGAACGAGTCAATTTTTTGGCGCCCACCCGAAATTTCCACTGTCAAATTTTCAGCTCCGATATCGATCACATTCACTCGGAAAATATTCACCAGCTCGAGTATCTCTCGTCTCGCTAAAGCATCGGCNGTAACTTTGATCAATGCAAGTTCNCGCCANACGATGTTCTTTTCAGTAATNTCGTGGACCTCGACAACATCNATTAANCGATCAAGTTGTGCGGATACNTGNNGAACGACCTCNTNTGGTCCTTCAACAACGAAAGTCATTCGAGANAGNCCTGNTTGCTCTGANCGACCAACNGCGAGGCTGGCNATATTAAACCCACGCCTACGAAATAGACCAGCGATCCGCGCCAGCACGCCCGGCCGATCCTGTACCAATGCAGAAATTGTCCGCTGAAACGATACGTTATCGTTAGCCGCCATTAGTTTGGTTCCTCGATTAATTCCTCGATACTCTGTCCTGCAGGGATCATCGGATATACGTCGTCCACTTTTTCGATTNCAAAATCAACNACCACNGGACCATCATGATTATTTGCTTCATTAATGGCCGACTCAAGTTCATCCTGCTTTGATACCCGTATCCCTTTTATCCCGTAAGCCTCTGCAAGTTTCACAAAGTCTGGGTTGCCCGAATACGTTTCAGCTTGATAATCCTGGTTATAAAAAAAGCCCTGCCATTGAGTAATCATCCCCAAATGATTGTTGTTCAAGATCGCGTACTTGACTGGTAGGTCATTTTCAGCAGCTGTCGCAAGTTCCATCATCNTCATCTGAAATCCACCATCACCACAGATCGACCACACCAAGCTGTCCGGGTTACCAACCTGTGCCCCAATAGCCGAAGGGACTTCGTATCCCATCGTACCGGATCCGCCCGAAGACAACCAGGAATTAGCATTCTTAAACTGATAATGCTGTGCAGCCCACATCTGATGCTGACCAACTCCCGTGGTAATGATTGCCTCACCCTGCGTAATATCCGACAGNGCCTTCACGACATGCTGCCCCATTAATCGATCACTCTCAGGAATTCGCAACGAGGGATGCTCTGCTTTAAGATGCTCAATATGCTGTAACCATTCGACATGTGTAGTCGATTTAACCTCCGGTATAAGCTGTCCAAACACGTCCTTGATGTTCCCAACAACCGGGACATCAACCCTTATGCTTTTATTTATCTCGGCAGGGTCAATATCCACATGGATTTTTTTCGACCCTGTTGAAAACCGCTTAGAATCCCCGACAATTCGGTCATCGAAACGACTTCCAAAGTTGATGATTAAATCGGCCTGATCGATCGCAAGAGAAGCATATGCCATTCCATGCATGCCAGGAAAACCTGTGCTAAGCACATGATCTTCAGGAAAAGAGGAGATCCCAAGTAGAGTGGTTACCACTGGAATCTGAGCTTTTTCAGCAAATTCACGAAGTTCATCAAATGACTGCGACAAGACGACTCCATGACCTGCGAGAATCACCGGACGCTGAGCTGCGTTAATCAATTTTGCGGCGGCTGTGATCTGAGCCTCTTCAGCTTTACCGGGAACCCTATACCCAGGCAAATTAATTGGAGCATCAGGATAGTATTCACCACTTTCGGTGAAGACATCTTTTGGAATATCTATTANTACTGGACCGGGACGACCAGTTCTTGCTATATGGAAAGCCTCGTGAATTGTCTNACCNAGATCATCGGCCCGCATAACAAGGTAGTTATGTTTGGTGACTGGAAGCGTTGAACCTGTNATATCAGTCTCTTGAAACGCGTCCGTACCGATCGCAGCACGACCAACTTGACCAGTGATCGCGACAATGGGAACTGAATCCATCATCGCAGTAGCCAAACCAGTAATGAGGTTAGTCGCGCCTGGGCCAGATGTCGCAAAAGCCACACCAACCGTACCAGTAGATCTGGCGTACCCGTCAGCGGCATGTGCTGCACCTTGCTCGTGACGAGACAGAATATGACGTAAGTNCGGATACTGCGACAGAACTCCATANAGTGGAAGAATCGCGCCACCCGGAATACCAAACACCACGNTCACACCTTCTTTGAGGAGCGCTTCGCAGACAATTTGANTACCAGTGAGNAGTTTAGACATATCCGTTTCCTGCACGTTTACCGAGAATCGCTTCGGCAATTCCTTATTGATTAGGTACTAATATTCATCGTTTATATTACGAATGGGCCCAGTTTCATCGGGCAAAAAAAAATCCCGTCCCTCACAAAGGACGAGACTTGCATCCCGCGGTACCACCTTCGATTGCCCGATGCCATCACTCTGAAAACACCAGACCACTCAAAACCTTTACGGGGCAAACCGTTNNACCCTAGTTAATNAAAATTCANGTCNACCGCTCCAGGGTGAGTTCTCAAACCAATGCACACCGGTTCACACCAACCACCGGCTCTCTAAGAACACCTAGTTCGATAGTACTCCCGTTCATCGCGTTTCATACCATTCAATTATAAGTGCCAAGAGTCTTGAGAAGCAATTGCTTAACGTGTAAACCAATAAATTAGTAGGAATNGTNCACNCTCAATCAAACAAATATTCANNCCCGCATTTATAAACACAGGAATNCACTTCGAAATTGNACTTGAACNATNCGATATGAATCCATCGCTGAATCAANCCAACATAGAACTACGNAATTTCANAAATNCCGACATCGGTTCTCTCCACAAGTTNNTACACGATGTGGGATCACACGGTCACCGAGAGTGGCCAAATAAGATCTCAGATCTCCAGTCAGAGTTGGAANTTCCACGTGTGCAACCCCACAAAAATCTGGTTCTAGCACACCTAGAAAATAATGTTGTCGGGTACGGAATCGTCGAGCCAGAAAAAAATATCGGCCGAGCCATAGTGGGGNTGACAAGCATTTCTACCGATNNTGNCACTCTANTAAAGNTACTCAACTGGGNCACCAAACGAGCGAGTCAAGAAGCGCCTACTGCTCATATAGCAACTCTCGATCACGAATCCCACGTTGAAACGATTATAAAAGAGCACAACTGGCAGCATGTGCGAAAATACCTGAGGATGAAAAGCACTCTTCGCTTTTTTAAGCTTAAATCAACAATGACACCTGATTTTATGATGCGGACCATGCTGGGACTTGACGAGATCCCTGAGCTAACTCATTTACAGAACGAGGCGTTCAATACTCACTTCGGGTATTCACCAAACACAGAAGACGAAATCAAAGCAAGATTACTATCCCCGGGGCACGGAATCGACAATGTTTTGATGATTCATAATGCCCAACGTCAACTAGTGGCATATTGTTGGACCGCAACGTTTTACAGGTCTCATTTAAAGGTTGGGCGAATTAGTATGACCGGAGTATCACCAAACGCAAGAAAACAAGGCCTCGGCCGTGCGATCGCCGAAGCTGGATTCGGTCATCTTATTGATCTAAAAGTCGATCAAATTGAACTTGAGGTTGATTCATTAAACACACCGGCTTTAAAAGTCTATTCATCGTTAGGCTTCAAAACAACGAACGAAGTCAATTGGTGGGAGAAATCTGTTTAACCGCCAGCTACAGATATAACAGGTTGAGGAGTTTCGGGAATTATTTCTCTAAAGCAATCCACCAGCGAATCGACCGAGCTATCCCAGCCTAGCGATTCAGCATGAATTCTGGCAGCTGCCCCCATATGGACACGGAGTAGATCATCTTCCAATAATTCACACAAGCGCTCAGCAATAACGTCCATTCGCTTTGGTGGCACAAGGTACCCAGTTGATCCATCCTTAACGATCGCTGGAAGTCCTCCAACTTCAGACGCAACCACCGGCTTACCACAAGCAGCAGCCTCCAAGGCAGCCAAGCCAAAGCTCTCATAGTAAGAAGATAGTACGCAGACATCAGCAGCGTTGTAATGTATTGGTAATTCTTNTTGNGGAATNGGACCAANAAAATGGACAGTTTGATTTANTNGCATTTTCTTAACGAGCGCTTCNAGNCGNNNTTTTTCCTGTGNATTCCCATCNCCACCAACAACGTTCAAGGTTATCGATTTCAAATTTTCAAGACTCGCAACNGCCCGGAACAAATTATCAATGCCTTTGAGAGGCTCAAGACGCCCGACGAACAATATGNTCTTTTCCGGCCCATAGCCAAGGGACTCTCGAGACTGACGCTGTGACATCGGACGAAAACGACTCAAGTCTACGCCAGGTGGAATAACACTCACCTTATCGGAATCAACGCCACAATAATTAACTACCGCTTCTTTTTCATCATCAGTCCAAACGACTATGGAAGTNGCTGAGCANGCTATCTCAGACTCGGATACATCTCGTTGAGCTATTTCGAGCTCTTCAGGNCGGCCTCGGCGTTTCATCTCCGCCATTGTATGAAANCTTGTAACATGCGGCACAGCCCATTCAGACGCCAGCCTCATTCCAACGAGACCAGANAACCAATAATGCGTACTGATCAAGTCATAAATAAGTCTATTACTGATACAGAATCTCCGCATTTGTGTGGTAAATATTGGAAGCAGCTCATAAACNCCGTCNTTATTGAGGGAAGGTGGTCCTGCAGGTAGGTGCACCAACCTAGCACCTGGCGCTAGCGTTANGATCTGAGGATCAAGCGAGTCATGGTGTCGAGTAAACACATCGACCTTAACTCCTCTGGCCGCAAGTCGCTTGACCATTTCAAGTATGTATATGTTCATCCCGCCGGAATCCNTGCTGCCAGCCTGNCGCAAGGGACATCCGTGGACNGTGATAAAGGCNATACGCATAAAGTAGATGTGCTAGGTCATGCTGTCAGATTCACGAAAAGCGGTCACAGCATAAATCTGCCGATCAATACCCCCTAAATGGTACTTGTAAGCTTCACTACCACGCATNAAGTCGAAAACTCGATGCCCTGATTCAATGGAAGACTTTATTGCNAACGCATGGTTCATCAAACCAACCGANAAATTAGAATAAATGGGATTGTANCCGCTGTTATATAAATATCGAACCCCTTTGTAGACAAACGACAACGAGGTAGCCACCCTCTCGTTATTAACTTCAAGAAAACAAAGCCTAGTCAAACGTTCTTTAGCAAGTTCNACNGCNACTTTACGAAAGAATCGTTCTCNNTGATNTGTCATAAACTGTTCTTTTCCTGCCGTACTCATACGGTGCAGACNTATGAAATCGTCCATCGCGTGGTCAACGTCATCTGGTGAAATTAATTCAATCNGTCGGACATGACCAGCTTGTTTGAGTCTACGAAACTTACGACGCAACTCATGACGATCTTTCTTCCGCANGCTCGCCATATAGTCATCCCAAGTTGAAGGTAATTCGATACGAGGAGCTACATCTTCTTGTGCAATCTCAACTTTCCATCCAAGTTGCTCGGCATGTAAACGAAACTGAGTAATTGCGGNAGAGCTTTCAGGAAGTGATTTAAGAGATATCTTGTCTATCTCCGTCATCCCNTGAATAACTTTCACCAATGATTGNATACAGCTAACATCTAACGGNTCTCTNATNAGGAAATCGTGATAATCNACAAGNTCNGTNCTTCCAAGAAAGCTAATCTCATTNCCCNCAACCATCAACGGAGCAATCAATTTCACTTCCCCCGAATCCGAATAAACAGCTAAGACCTTAAGTTGAAAATCATTTCCGAACTCGGACCACCAAACTTGATGCCATACTTCCTGATCAAAGAATGTTGATTCGGAGCGTTCTTGGATCATGTTTTGCCATTGAACTGCCAGGCTTTCAAAAGTTCCCATTTCGATTCGGCTACGACAACAAGTCAATTTGAAAAATGTTCTTTCTGCAAAAGATACCTAGCTGCAATGTTCNNCAACAATCTGCTATTTGCCACTGCTCAGAAGATTCATCACTGAAACCACATCGGGCTCAACATATTCCAGCTCCACAAGCGCACGTTTCTCAGCAGTCCCGGGATCTTTCAGTCCNTTGCCAGTAAGAACGCAGACAATTGTCTTCTCGGTCAGATCTACATCAAGATCAGGTANCTTGAGNAAACCAGCAACCGATGCAGANGATGCTGGTTCGCANAAAATACCNTCTTCACGCGCCAANCGAAGNTAGGCNTCGACAATCTCATTGTCATCNACCATACCGATCAAGCCTTTTGATTCATCTCTCGCTGCTTCCGCCTGTTTCCAACTGGCAGGATTACCAATACGAATCGCAGTAGCTATAGTTTTCGGATTCGGTATAGGAACGCCCCGTACAATAGGGGCAGCACCAGCAGCTTGGAACCCCATCATTTTTGGAGCTTTTTCAATCCGGCCAATTCCCAGATATTCTTTAAATCCCTTCCAGTAGGCAGTGATGTTGCCAGCATTTCCAACTGGGATACAAAGAATATCTGGAGCTTCTCCCAACTCATCCACAATCTCAAAAGCCCCAGTTTTCTGTCCCTCAATACGGTAAGGNTTCAGTGAATTTACCAGCTCAATATCCCAAGATTCNACTATACCTCTCACTGTATTCAGCGCGTCGTCAAAACTCCCGTTGACGGCTAAGATACGTGCTCCATACGCCATGGCCTGGGCTAGCTTGCCTAGCGCAATCTCACCGGCAGGAACCAGAACAAGAGTCTCCAGTTGATATCTCGCGCCGTAAGCGGCTGCAGACGCACTGGTATTACCAGTAGAAGCGCAAATAATACGAGTCTTGCCCGCCTCTAAAGCCTTAGCAATGGCGATGACCATCCCNCGNTCTTTAAATGACCCTGTCGGATTACANCCNTCAAGTTTAAAATAAAGTTCCCNGCAGCCAAGNGAGTNTCCAATGCTGCGCGACCTGACGAGCGGCGTGCCGCCCTCGCCAAGTGAAACCNTCGGAGTNGCATCATTGANAGGNAAAAACTCNTTATACCTGTCAATTACNCCTGGAAACGTCGACAAACGAAAGATNACTCCTAATTAAACTGAACTCGATTTCAACTACTAAAGACGGNCAGCATATTTCTCAACACGTATGAGGCTATCCAAGCAAATAACTGTCTCTAGTTTCCTAATTAAACTTACCGCTGTCTGCATATTCGCTTCGCGAGCTGGGTGAGTCATTATCACCAGATCCGCTTGCGTATTCTCGATATCGGTATCTTTTTGCAACACAGCGCTAATGCTAATACCTGCGTCTCCCAAAACCCGTGCAACGTTGGCTAATACACCCGGTTGATCAGAAGCAGTCAACCTGATGTAATACTGGCATACATGATCATTCATCGAACCGATGTTGAATNAACCGNAAGTCGCTGAACNATACGAATTAATTTCAGGACTTTCGGTAATNCTCAAAATATCGCCCATCACAGCNCTTGCAGTGGGNTCAGCNCCAGCGCCGGGCCCTTGGAACCAAAGCGNCCCAACTAAGTCCCCTTCTACTTCAACAGCATTTAGCACGCCATTCACGGAGGCCATCGGAACGTCAAGCGGAATTAGCGCTGGATGTACTCGAGCTAATAACTCTGATTCATCACTCGCTTGCGCTACGGCCAACAATTTTATCGTATANCCCAGTTCACCCGCATACCTAAAGTCTTTAGCGTGAATGTCTCGTATTCCTTCACGATGGATTAAATCAACTGGTATTTCTGTGTGATACGCCAATCGAGCCAAAACAGAAAGCTTGTACAGCGGATCAAACCCATCCACATCAGCAGTCGGATCTGCCTCAGCGTATCCAAGAGATTGGGCCTCGGCTAAAACGTCATCAAAGTCTGCTCCTTCATGTGCCATCTTAGTAAGAATAAAGTTGGTGGTTCCGTTGATGATTGCTCGGATACTCTGGATCCTATTCGCTGCCAGATCGTTCGTCAGAGGACCAATAATCGGTATCCCTCCACCGACACTGGCTTCATATTTCAATTCAACATTGTTATCAACCGCTATACCCAGAAGTTCNTCCCCTCGCTTGCACATAACTTCTTTATTCGCGGTTACGACATGTTTACCAGCTTTTAGAGAACTGGAAATGTAATCAAATGCTGGATTTTCTCCGCCCATCAGTTCCACAACAATTGCAACGTTGTTGTTGGNAATTACAGATTGCGGATCATCCGACAGGATCGATTGGTCAAGTTCAAGCGAACGTTTTTTGTGCGTATCTCGAACCACTGCACTTATAAGAGCGAGAGGAATATTGCAATCCTTTGACCCATGTCGTGAGAGTACAGCCTTGGCCACGGCTGATCCAACAACCCCTAATCCAAGCAATCCAATACCGATCGCAGGAACACTCGTTCGAGCTGGCGCGCTCATCACTATGGTCCCATCTGCTGCACGCCACCCGCTCCAAATGGAACAGGAGTTGGTGTTGGCAATAAAGCTGACANCCTTATCTGGGCGTTAACCCATTCAAAAATCGCACTATCAAGAACCATGTGGAGATCAAAATTACTGCGCTCTTCATTAAAGAAAATCGTCATACCACGAGTCGTAAGAGCTTCAAAGTTATCTTCATTGACCTCACGGGCATCTTGCACTTCGGCTACGACCATGTAGCTCCACCACTCAGATTCTTGATCATNTCGAGGTTCACTTAATTGGCCGATTGGCAAAAGCCGGTTCCCNTCACCATCAAGNCCGAACAATAAGTAATCGATCTCAGTTGCCACGCCAAATGGAAACCATCCACGATCACCGAAATCACGTCGGACATTTGGATCCTGAGAATGTTCAAGAATCACATTTTCAATGGCGTCGCCTTTGACCAAGTCACGCTCAATGGCCCGACGTACTTCTGCATCACGATCAAATAAAACAATCTCGTAAAGATGAACTTGTGCTTGNACGCGCGGTATTTCTTCCGCGACCACCTCACGTAAACGCTCTTTAAACATACTTTTTCGAATAAAATCTCGAAAAACGGATTCATCCATTTCAATCCGATTAATAAATTGACGCTTCGCTTCTTCAATGTTGTCTTTATATTCTTTCGATTCTCGTTCAGCAACGGTCTTGGCAACAAAACCTAAAATAGTATTCAANCGATCGTCAACTTCTTCAGAAGAAACAGTTATNCCGTACCGAGCAGCCAGCTGNAATGCCAATTCGTTTTCTTGCAGAGTCTGCAATGCGTCGAACAACGAATTTCCNACCTCAAACGGTACTCCTAAATTCTCACTCATCCTCTGGTTAAACCTTATAAAGTTCACCACGTCGCCACGTGAGTATTCCATACCTGCAACCCGAAGAGCTAATTCACGAGGCGGGACAACGTAATTCTGAAAATAGGCATACGCCGGAATTGTCAAGATGCCAAATAAAACTATGCTCGCAGCNATAATGAATGGCCGCGACTTAATTTGAAGTTGTTGCTTATCGGCAACCATCTGCCGACGTGTTGTCCCGCCACGATTCGTAATACTACGACGGCCAGCTTGGTATTCAAGTGACACATCGCCGACTGGTTCTTCCTGTTTTGAAGGGTCGTTAGGGTCTTTGCTGTTATCTTCTATGGACATATTCGACGCTCAGGTAATGCATCAGGCGTAATACTACTAAGTGTGCAATTCCCATATATAAAACNTTGCACCNNCAGCTAGAAGAAACTACTTATCTTCTTCACTGTCANCAGATTCANCATCTGNGTTCTCTCCAGACTCAGATGCCACATTATTTGAATCNTCNTCATCCCCTTNNTCANCCNNTTCATCNGATTTNGCTTCANTTATCGTTTCTGNAGCTTCCGATTGNATCNCTNATTNTGGNTCCGCNTCAGTANCAATAACNGGTGNCTCNACATCGACTTGATTTTGCTCAGTCGACTCGGTGACCTCGTTAGATTCTTCTGAACCGTCAATCGAATCATCAGTTTTTTCTCTAACTTTATTCACAGCAACCTCGCCAGTTACGCGTAGATGATGTGGAGCGTATGGAAGTAATGCCAGATGGCGGGCGCGTTTAATTGCAGTTGTTAATGTTCGTTGGCATTTAGCACAATTACCTGATTTTTTCCCGGGCTCGATACGCCCTCGGTCAGTGATAAATCTACGGATATTCGATATGTCTTTATAATCGACTTTGGTTTCTTTGCAGAAACACTGGCGTCTCCGCCTACCTCCACGTCGAAATGTTGGGCGTCCACCTTGANTTGATCTTGGGCTTGTCATTTTTTACCTCGCGGAACGGACAGCGGAATCANCAGCTTTCATTGCCGTACAACCCCGCGTGGAAACTGCTACCAGGGCAGTTCCTCCACGTCTTCTGTTAAATTATTCTTATCAGGCTCCTGAGAACCTGAACTTTGTGATGTATCAGATTGAGCTTCCGTTGGAACGCCTTCAGTCGTCGATCCCCCGCTTGGAGAGTCAAGAAAAACAACCTTAAACGCTCGTACTTCTAAGGATGTACGGGCCTCACCTGAGTTACTAGTGTACTGACGCGTGGACAATCGTCCATCGACAAAAACCCGACGACCCTTAGCTAAATACTGATTAACCGATTCTGCCTGACGTTCCCAGGCTGTAACAGTGAACCACTCAGTATCTTCGGTCCATTCGCCATTCGCATCGCGTCTGTTATTACTAACCGCTAAACGGAAATTAGTGACGGGCGTCCCACTTGGTGTGTAACGCATCTCAGGATCAGTTCCTGCCCGTCCGATAAGAAGTATCTGGTTAAGATTCAATTAAAGTTAATCCGTTGCGTGCAAATAACAGGGAGTCCTATGATTCAGGTTCTTCTTCAACGATGGCAACGGGGGTTTCGGCCCGAACCAATAAGTGCCTGATAATCGATTGATCAGCGTAGATAGCTCTCTCGAAACTCTGGGCCTGCGGCCCATCTATTTCGAAGTTGGCCTGAAGATAATAACCCTCGCTGTTTTTCTTTATAGGGTAAGCGAGCACACGTTTACCCCAAGCTTCAGTACCGGTTACTTCACCGCCGGCATCAACCACAAGCGAGGTAATTTTTTCAATAGACTCAGTGCCTTGCTCTTCATCAGCATCAGCATCAAGAATCCAAACCAATTCGTACTTTCTCAACAATCCACCATACTCTTTTAAAATTAATGCGAAACCTAGTCATTCTACCACGTCAAAGCGAAGCGTCTGTATAGTTTTTCAACGACGATTCCGATGGTTACTTGCCAAACATGGAAATTGCAAAAATAAGCTATAAATCCAAGCCTGGGACAGGAAAATGAGATGCGAATTTGGCGACTTCAACCCCAATATTAGCCAATTTATCTTCATTATCACGAGCATCGAGAGCCTCAATAATGTACCCAGCAACATTTTCCATATCGGCAGCTTTGAGATCCCTAGAGGTCAACGCAGGAGTGCCTATACGAATTCCCGAAGTAACCATAGGCGACTCAGGATCAAAAGGGATTGTGTTCTTATTTACCACAAGACCAGCAGCTATTAAAGCCTCTTCAGCTTGACGACCCGTCAGTCCGATTGCTCGAGTGTCAACTAACAACATATGGTTTTCTGTACCTCCCGCAACAATACGTAAGCCTGCCGCCGATAATCCACTTGCAAGCGCCTGTGCGTTCTGGACAACTTGCCGAGCATATTTTTTGAATTCCGGCTGCATCGCCTCTCTGAAAGCAACAGCCTTTCCCGCTATCGCATGTTGCATCGGTCCACCTTGCATATTAGGAAATACTGCTGAGTTATATTTTCGGCTGAGTGCTGCAGTCGTCAATGCCATAGCACCACGAGGCCCACGGAGAGTTTTATGAGTTGTGCTAGTAACAATATCTGCATACCCAACAGGTGAAGGATGTACCCCACCAGCAATGAGTCCGGCAATATGCGCCATATCAACCAAAAGAATTGCATTTATCGAATCGGCGATGTCGCGAAATCTCTTGAAATCAATTTCCATGGGATATGCCGTATATCCAGCTATGATGATTGCAGGCTTGAATTCTTCAGCTTGCCGTTGCACTTCTGCATAATCGAGTGCCTCGGTATCGGCGTTTACACCATAAAAACCGAACTCGTAAAGTTTTCCTGAAAAGTTAACTGGAGAGCCATGAGTTAGATGCCCGCCGTGGTTTAATGACATCCCCATAATCCGGTCCCCGGGATTAACAAGAGAGAAAAATGCAGCCATATTCGCCTGAGCTCCAGAGTGAGGCTGTACATTGGCATGTTCAGCTCCAAAAAGTTGCTTCGCCCGATCAATTGCTAACTGCTCTGATACATCGACATTTTCACATCCAGCATAGTATCGACGGCCTGGATAGCCTTCAGCATATTTATTGGTCAAAACAGAACCAGTCGTTTCCAGTACCGCTGCGCTTGTGTAGTTCTCAGATGCAATCATGACGAGCTGATGACGCTGACGCCGTTGTTCATTTTCAATTACCTGAGCAATCTCGGGGTCACAAGTAGCAACCGTTGGCATAAGATCTCCGATACTCAATTAAATTAACAAAACACAATTCAAAAGCAGGTTAAAAGTTTATATCCAGTATGAATTATCCGCTTGCTAAGCGCGACATTCTCTAAATATTTATTCAAGATCGCTATCATAGTGGCAAGATAGTGGATTAAAAATCGGGGCGCTCAAGTCCGGAGATCACATGACCCACACATTTTCGATGACTAATCGAACGCCAAAACACGATGTCATCCGTGATATTCCAAAACGAGCAATGGTCATCTTTGCCCATCCAGATGACGCTGAAATCGGAGCCGGGGCTACCGCAGCCCGATGGTCCGCTGAGGGATGTGAAATTACATATGTCCAGTGCACGACAGGTAGCAGCGGCAGTAACAACACCGATATGACTTCTAAGCGCATTGTAAGGATCCGCTCAACCGAACAACGTGCAGCAGCCGATATTATCGGTGTGGGTGAAATTATTGTGCTAAATCATCCTGACGGTGAACTTGAAGCTAACCGTACTTTTCTAAAAGAAATAGTCTACGCGTTAAGAAAATACCGCCCTGAAATAGTATTAACCCACGACCAACACCGAATACATAGATTCCAACACCGTGATCATCGACACGTAGGAACAACGGCTCAAGATGCCGTTTACCCTTACGCTCGAGATCATCTACATTTTCCAGAGCAAATTATCTATGAAATCAAGCCTTATAAAGTCAAGCACCTATTTTTTTGGGGCGGTGAACAACCCAATATAATCGTTGATGTTACCGATTCTATAAACACAAAAATTAAAGCTCTTGCAAAGCATGAAAGTCAGATCGCCGGCTTATCGTTTGGTTCCGATATGGATCTACGCATAAGAGAGCAACACATGGTTGAAGCTAGAAACTATAACTTCAAATACGGCGAAACGTTCCGACGGCTAACCGCACGCACATAAAAAGGTTGAACCTTATTTGCCAAGGATCGATATTCATACACATATATTGCCAGGACTAGATGATGGCCCGTTTACATTAGAGGACAGCATTGCAATGGCTCATGCAACCGCTCTAGACGGAACTACCACGATNGTAGCAACNCCTCATTCACGGGATATGGAAATTNCAACATCTTCTCCTGATAAAGTGAATGAGTTAGCAGATCTACTGAACACATCATTGCGNAATGATTNATCGAAAAAGAANGTTCCGACAATCAAAATATTAACCGGGATGTGTAATCATCTCACCTCTTCATTACCTGATCTGATCGACTCAGGTAAATCCACTACCCTCAACCGAACACGCTTTTTATTAATAGAGCCACCTTTTGGACGATTGCCGATTTTTTTGGAAGATGTAATCAGTAGACTCCTAACACAGAGACTGGTGCCAGTACTGGCACACCCTGAACGGAATATCGAATTCCAACGCAGACCAAATCGCCTCCAATACCTCGTAGAAGAAGGTGCAATAGTCCAGATCGCGGCTGGCAGTTTGACAGGAAAATTCGGTAATGAAGCAAGAAAAGCAGCAGAGCAATTCGTTTTGAACGGTATCGCCCACGTGGTCGCTTCAGAAATGCACGCAAATAAATCTCCAAGGTCGCCAATTCTCAGCGATTCATTCCNCGTCGTTTCAAAATTAATCGGTGAGGAGTCATCGATTGACTTATTTGANACCAATCCGGNAATGCTTCTCGAAGGACGTTTACCTCAACAAGGTCAGGTGAAAANAGGACGAATCCGACGCNGGTGGATTCGAATGCCCAATATCTAAAACATAACTNAGGTTTTGAAGTATCTATCACCCTAGATGACCAGAAAAATCGAGNATCTAACCTACAGAGAAACCACGGGCAAGTCTTACCATCATGGTTNCCAGTGGCTCTAGCAACCGCCGTAGATAANTTGTGAATCCATATACAGCAATTCCAACCAACGCTCCGGCCACTACATCTGTTGGATAGAACACGCCCGCATAAACTCTAGAAAATCCATACAGACTCGCAGCTGCAAATAACCACCAGCCAAATTGACGGTTGACCACCCACGCGGCTGTTGCAACAGCAAAGCCGATCGCAACCGGATTGGCTGGGAAAGATGGATCGGTAGGTGAATAGAACAAAAGGTTCAACTCATCTGGATGATCTAGAAAAGGACGTGGCCTATGCCAAAGAGAGTTAATTAACCATACGACCGCATTTGAAATTAACAGCGCACTGATACCCATAAGCGTAGTTAATTGAAAAGTCATACGCTGAAAAGGAGTTTTTCCGGAAAACCATAACCCGAACATTGAAAGCGACAACACAAGTGGCATCAAATAATCACTTGCGATCACCCGCATAAGGTCGTCGAAAATCTTGACGCTCCCCGAAAGACCATTCAACCAGATCAGCAAACTCGCATCTATTGAATTCATTCAGTTGAACTACCAGAGATGATTTTTATCAAACTCCAACGATCTGACGATCTGACACCATCGCTCCAGAAATTACGTGAGTTTTCATGAAAATTACGCATAGAAATCGGTAGATTGGAAAAATAAGAACGATGCGCTAGGCCAGTAAGACCATCGCTATTNTGAGATTTTGCATCAANACTAAACTCTTTTGAATTAGCCCCANCCTTAACACTTATCGTTCCAAAANCCACCGACACTACGAAAGCAGAAATAACTGCTAGAGAAAACCATATCGCTTGATCTACGCCATCAAGCCCTCCATGGATATCGTTAATATTTCTCGCTCCAGCCAAATCATNCCAGCTAGNAGTACCCCACTCACGAGTTGAAGATTCNGATTGGACACTTCCTGCAGCCCAGGGACCATCAACAAAGAGTGGCTGACCAAAGAAAACGATGATAGCTGTGACAATACACATAAANCCCAACAAACGCGTAACGCGACGATAAGGCATCAACCACAACCCACAAATTCCCGAACTCGTCACGGCTATTTGTAATGTTCCCAAGCTAGATAGAAAGGCGAACAGGAAGTAATGACTCTCGAACAAACTTCGCACATCATTGGGGTTTACATTCAATAGTCAGGTCCTTANCGTGGCTCAGTAGTTCTGTTTCTCCATAGGAAATTCTCCCACATAACTAGCCAGCTGAAGGTGTTACAAATGTGCACCAATTNGCGTACCTNTCGTTATCGCCAACAACCGTTGAAAAGTACAAATCCTGAAGCTGCTTGGTAACCGCACCAGTAAGACCCGTGGCGATAACACGATTATCCAACTCTCCTACTGAGGTGAGATGTGCAGCGGTTCCNGTCANGAAAACTTCATCAGCCAAATAAAGCTCGGATCGTTGAATATGACGCTGGACAACNTCCATATTCAACTCATTTTTNGCCAACTGAATGACAGAATCTCGNGTNATACCTAATAAGCAATTATCCGTCTCTGAAGGGGTACTGATTACGCCGTCTCGAACCATAAAAAGATTTTCTCCGCTACCTTCAGAAACAGATCCGTCCTGATTCAAAAGAATCGCCTCATCATAACCTCCCGCTAAAGCTTCGGACTTCGCCAAGATGCTGGTGGTATATAACCCAGCAATCTTCACACCGGTTGGGATCGAAGAGTCCATTGGCCGTCGCCATGATGATGTCTGACATTTAAGTGGTCGACTATTGTCTANATAAGAACCGAAGGGCAGCATGACAAGCATAAATTCATCATCAAGCGAATTAAGGTTTAGATTAGCAACCGNTTCTTGACCTTTAAACGCCAAAGGTCGGATATATANATCCTCTTGAAAACCATTCCNGTCAACAAGATCANTAGTGATCTGNCATAAATCATCAACTGAATATGGGAGGTCAATTCGAAGGATTTTGCAACCACGAAGAAGGCGTTCATAATGCTCGGCCAATCGAAAGATCACAATTTTGCCGAGTCGATCATTCCAATTTCCTCGGATTCCCTCAAATACGGAAGTTCCNTAATGCAAGGCATGAGTCATAACGCCCACCTTCGCGTCCTCTTGGGGAACTTGCTTCCCACCGAGGAATGCCCAGGCTTTTTGCNTCATAATTTTTTCTCCTGTACCTNCATTTGTNANNACNCCCACATCTACTGAAATAAGAATTTACAGGAAATGCGGGCGTGTCAGNTCATATATGTAACTGCACTCTTATAAAAATGAAACCAGCTTATTTGTATAACCAGTCGCCAATTATACGAGGGAGTTGAGTTCCANCAAANCCCNAAANAAACTAAGTTGANTGATCTCTACTATAGCTNCATNCCGATNTNGAAATTAGCACNAACGAAGAAATAAGCTGTTATCANTATGTAGATGTCATATTTTCGGANATGTAATCAAAATTGATATCTTCNCCCAATCCAGGACGAGTGGGCATAGGAATGTTTCCATCATNGTCCATTGGATCGATAATACTGTTCATATGAGATGGGATTTCATCATAGTCAACGAACGGGTGCAGTAAGCCTCGTTCGTACCAACGAGCATTTGAAATTGCTCCTAACACCGCAAGGTTNCCCGCTCCGCCACCATGAATTTCACAATCCATGTTGAATGACTCGGCAAGGTGCGCAATTTTCATACTCGGTCCAATCCCACCTACATCGGCCACTCCAACTCGAGATATGTCACATGCTTTAGATNCTATCCATTCTGCCCGCGTATGNAACTTGCCATAGGCATATTCGGGACCGATGATCGGGATATCAAGATTCTCAGCCAACCACCGATAAGATTCCGTTGAATGTTCATCCATCGGCTCCTCNTACCAGTAATAACCAAGGTCCTGAATGCCTTTTCCCAACTCAAGCGCGTCAACACGCGAGTACCAATGATTTGCGTCAAGCATGAGCGGAAAATCTGCTCCAACTGCCTCTCTAACAGCTGCGCATGCCTTGATATCCATCTTCACACTTGGTGCCCATGAAACTGGCGGCATCCATGTATGAAGCTTAATGGCCTTGTACCCTCTGTTAACCATCCATTCGGCAAAATTCCCATAATCGGCTGGAGTAGCGAGACCACCTGCCATTTCATCGCCACACATGGTCGAACCATAAGCCGGAACCTTCTCTCGATACCCACCCAACAATTTCCAAACCGGAATATTAAGCACACGACCCGCAAGATCCCACAAAGCCATTTCAGCCACTGCCATCGTACGATCGGTAAGACTNGCTCCACTACCTCTTTGCCACTTGGCAAGGTTGATCCAAAGTTTNTCGCGATCCATTGGGTCTTGATCNATAAAGACCTTCTTGACGAAATTATCAACCACGTAAGGCCGCAATGACTCAGGCGAACCAAAAGCGTAGCCTGAATGACCATCATCTGTCGTGATGGTGAGCATCGCTTCTTTCGAATCATGCTCAGGTCCAGGGTGGGTATGACCGTCAGTNTCATTAACTTTTTTCGACTTAATCTTAAANACTATTACTGAAATTTTTTCAATCTTCATTTTTGCATTCTTTTCCTAATCCAAATTAAGCCGAACAGCTGGGGATACGCNATAAACGATTTGAGATCCACCGTTCTTTATGCACCAAAACCTGTAGAACTTAATATATGAGGTATTACACNAAACAACTGGTTCATCANCNNTCAACGGATAAGAGCATTCACCAAAGCCAACGATTAATTAACTCCAAGCTTCAGTAACGGGATCCGGGACACCATCCCATCGATTGGGACCCTGTGCTCGCATGACAGCGATTCGTTTAACAACTTCTGGATTCCCAAGACCATGCAATGGTTTNCCGNTAAGAATGTTCACNGCGTTCTCTCCCCANCGGGTTGCGCCAGCGANNCCACTGATGTCNGATGTTCCAGCAACATGNGGGGTGATTGTTAAATTATCCANTTTCAGCAAAGGACTTTCAGCNTCTAAAGGTTCAATTTCAGTCACATCGATTCCAGCTGCCACAATTTCGCCGGTTTGAAGCGCTTCCTGCAAACCTGCTTCATCTACGATAGGGCCCCTAGCACAGTTTATGAAAATCGCCGAAGGCTTCATTTTCCTGAAAGCANCGATATCAAAGACATGATTTGTTTCGGNTGTAGCCGGAGAATGAACGGTNAGATAGTCAGATTCAGTTAGCANAGTGTCAAAGTCCACCAACTGAACACCAACGAGATCAGCAGTGGTCTGGGGGACATACGGATCAAACGCAATGATTTTTTCTGGTCCAAACCCTCTTACTCTGGTAGCNAATCCTTTGCCGATACTTCCAAGTCCGAATATGCCGACCGTATTCCCAGCTATCCGACGCAACTGATTGCGTATGNCATTGATTTCTTCTGGACGATCCGACCACGCTCCTGCCTTAAGTGCGGAATTCTGTTCAGAAATTTTCCGNGTTATGGACAGCAACAGNGCCATAGCATGATCTGCCACTTCGCTAGTGTTAATACCGGGTGTGTTGGTAGCACAGATTCCCAGTTCAGTAGCAGCCTCTAGATCAATTGAATCGACTCCCACCCCTGAGCGGCCGACCATCTTTAGTTTCGGTAATGATTCAAGCACATTTCGAGTTGTGTGCGGCACCGTCCCAACCAACAAAACGTCAGCTTCTTTTGCAGCTTTTATTACCTCATTTTCGGTNACCGATGGAAGATATTCAACTTCAATTCCTGCTTTCTGAATCACCTCTAATGTCAGATCGCTANGAGAACGATTNTACATTGTGATCACGACTTTANAGGACACTCGAAACCTCCATAAATTGCTAACGTAACTTTTACGCAAGCAGGTTACTCCAGATAGATAAACAGTGCAGGTGATAAAAGTGTTGAAGATCACACGTATAAGGCACACAATGNTTCTGCCCACATTCAGACAAGCCAAGCAAAAATAAATACTGGTATAGGGAATGAACACAAACATCGACTCGCTTGCGCCCATTGAACCCGGNCGCCTCATGCTGNACATCCCAGTACCGATGCGTGACGGAGTAAATCTTTCTGCGGACATATGGTTACCTCCGTCATCTCAAGGTAACGGNCCATGGCCTGCCTTACTTCTAAGAACAATCTATGACAATCAGGAAGCNCGTTACATCAGTTGGGCTAGAGAATTCACAAATCGCGGCTATGCAGTGATCATGCAAGATTGCCGGGGACGCGGTGATTCTGATGGAGAATGGATTCCATACGTATGCGAGTTACACGATGGTTACGATACCCATCAATGGATCGGAGAACAGGAGTGGTGCGATGGCAATCTCGGAACATTCGGTCTTTCTTATCCAGGATTCACTCAAACACTCCCAGCGACACTACGCTCAAAGTATTTAAAAGCCGTAGCTCCAATTGCATCTCAGCAAGACAACTATGGACATCACAGAGTCAACGGTGTCATCCATCACAATGTGGCCTTTGCATTCCTGAATATGTTGGGTCGCTCAATGCAATATGAATCTTTGAAACACTTCGACCAAGATACGTTTTTTTTCGAATTNCCTATCGATACCGCTATGGAAAAAGTGTCAAAAACCCATCCNTACTACAAGGGCATAATGGAACACGAACAATATGACGATTGGTGGTCGAGTTACAGCCTTCGAGANAAATACTCCGAAATGGCAATCCCGTCGTTATTCATAACAGGNTGGTTTGATTCATTATCCAACGAAAATTTCAAGCTATTTAATGGNTGGAGTAAANAAGCCAAAACCGNNGACGCNCGTTCCAAAACCAAGTTGATAATCGGACCTTGGAGTCACCAAATTGCTCCCTGGGGCAGAGTACCGATGGGTGAAAACGGCGNATACGCTGATCGCACCTTTGGNAAGCAAGCGCTATCGGATGTTATTGAGATGCATATGCACTGGTATGACCAACGGTTAAAAGGCATCGATACCGGCGTAGACGATGAGGCTCCGATCAAGCTTTTCGTCATGGGAAAGAACACTTGGCGCGACGAGTATGAATGGCCATTAGAGCGCACCGAATGGACCAAATTCTACCTTTCCAGTAACGGTAACGCCGCTGATGATGGTGGTTCTTTGTCCACTGAAATCAAAACTATTGATCAAACCAGTGACAGTTTTANTTATGACCCTGAAGACCCGGTACCTTCAATAGGATCACAATACCAAACCTTCGATTTTTGCGGCCCNCGCGATCGCTCTCATATTCAGCTTCGGCCAGACGTCCTGACATTTACAACCGATGTTTTGACCGAGGATTTAGAAATTACAGGACCGATTTCAGCGACGGTCTGGGCATCATCCGATGCTATAGATACTGATTTCACAGCGACATTAACCGATCTTGAGCCAGAGGGTAAGGCNATTGCTTTATGCGAAGGAATCGTAAGGGCGAGATTCCGCGATGGAACGGAAAATCCTCAAATGATCATCCCAGGCAAGATTTACAAGTTCGANATCGATATGTGGAACACATCAAANAGTTTTAATAAGGGGCATCGTATACGGATCGAAATTTCAAGCTCAAACTTCCCGCGTTACAACAGAAACCTTAACAGCGGAAATCCCATAGCCAGTGACACTGACATCACAATTGCAAATCAAACCNTTTACCACGGCAGTNAATACCCTTCCCACATCAACCTACCCTTGATACCAGCGAGATAGTACATGCCAACTTCAGAACAGTCCTCTCAACCCACGTACGGGATACATCTCAAGCGTGATGTGATGATTCCGATGCGAGACGGCGTTCGTCTAGCAACTGATATTTACCTGCCCTGTCACGGAGACGGAACAGTTGTGGGTCANACAGAAAAAGTACCCGCTCTTCTCATCCGTACNTCCTACGATAAAACAGCACCCGAATGGGACGACGTTTTCCCGTACTACGTAAGACGAGGCTATGCNTTTGTCATACAAGATCTACGATCACGATTTCGNAGCGAAGGAGACGGTTCCTACTTCCATACAGCAAACCCATGGGAAGGTGATGACGGATTCGACACAGTCGAGTGGCTCGCCACTCAAGATTGGTGCACGGGCAAAATTGGCACGTTAGGGTCTTCTCATCGTGCAATAACTCAAACCCAACTCGCACTTCGTAAACCTCCACATCTAAATGCGATGTGGGTGGAAGCTGGTCCTACCAATATCTACAAACATGAAGCTAGGGAAGGCGGGGCTATGTCTTTCCAGATGTTTGGAGCCTTACACCTACATGCCCTAGATTGTCANGAAATTGGTAATGATGCNAACAAAACGAGGCTTATCCTCGATGCTATGCAAAATATGGGAGATTGGCTNAAGAAATTTCCAATTAAGGCTGGTGAAACTGCCCTAAAAGTAGCGCCAAGTTTGGAAAAAACCGCTTTGGATTATTACTATCGCGGNGATTACGATGAATGGTGGAATCAAGAATGTTGTAATCAGGAACCTTATTTCGACCAACACGCTGATGTGCCAATGGTCATTGCATGTGGTTTTTACGACAATTTCGTCGGTGCAACGGCCAATTACTACATCGAAATGAATCAGCGCAATGAATCACCTACTAGTTTGATTCTCGGCGCTTGGTGCCACGGCGGTATGCGAGCAACCGGTTCTGCGCATGGAGATGTCGATACTGGTAAGCAAAGCGTTTGGGGTAACGAAATCTACAACCCTGAAAGACTGGCATTTTTTGACCGGCATTTAAAGGANCTGCCCAAACGTGAGAATGAATCTTCAGTTCGTCTTTACGTAATGGGTACCGGTGATGGTACAAAGACCAAACTTGGAAATCTAAATCATGGTGGTTTCTGGCGAGACGAGGCCGAATGGCCAATTCAGCGANCTCAATTTCAGACACTGTTCATGCACGAGGATGGATCTCTTGATTCCTTTGAAACAATNGANCCCGATAGTTCGCTCACGTACACGTTCGATCCCGACGANCCCGTACCTACCATCGGAGGCCCGCTAGTCGGAATGTTCGAAATTATCCCTCCAGAAGAAGGAGGCTTCGATCCAAATAATGTGCCTAATTTTATGGATCAATGGACACAGGCAAGAAACAATTTAAGAGAGGTCGTAGCTGCTGGTGGTTGGCATCAAAAAGAAGGACCCCAATGGATCAATACAAAANAACCATATAGATTGCTGAAAGANCGACCTGATGTATTGGCGTTCGAGACCGATCCACTTGAGGACAATATCGAAGTTACTGGAGAGGTAATAGTCAAGTTGTGGATTTCATCCACAGCAGTAGATACGGATTTCACCGTAAAGCTGATCGACGTATATCCATCAAGTGAAGACTATCCAGAGGGTTANCATCTCAATCTAGTAGACACTATTAGACGGGCACGCTATCGCTATTCCTGGACCGAACCAGAACTTTTAACACCAGGGAAGCCTGTTGAAATTTCAATCCCACTATGGCCGACCTCCAATGTTTTTAAAAAGGGACATCGAATTCGAATCGATGTATCTAGCTCAAATTTCCCGCGCTTCGACGTGAATCCAAATACGGGGGATGAGGTAGGGCGACATACAAAAATGGTCAAAGCGGACAACACCGTACATACAAGTTCGGAGTTTGCATCAAGGGTCATCATCCCGATCATTCCACCCAACAACTGAGTCGGTAGATTAACGTAAGCCGCCGCGATAATCTCAGCTATCAAAATGCTTCAGAAAAAAACGTTTTTCTAAAGACCCTTTTCACGTAATCTCTTAGCCACTCGAGCAACTAGATTATCTGCCGAATCTATTTGCCATTCGATCCGTCGACAAACAATATCGGACCCCAGTAACGAATGTCTTCGATCCACATGCCATAGTTTTCGGGAGACCCCGTCTGGGTCGATGGCGCTACGTAGAAAGGGCCATCCTTTTGATTGCGTGGAAGACCAACAAAGGAAGTAGCATGGTTTCGCCATTCTCTGGCAGAAAGTTTTCTTTATTGAACCACCGCATCCATTCGACATCAGTCAGATATTCCACGTTTGGCTTCGTACCTGCCAAAATCACATCGATATCACGAGCGAACATCTCAACAGACAGTTGCTCGTAATCAAAAAGTCTTACAGAGTCTCTCCTTCGGATTCTGAAAACGCAACCACGAAAGCTACGGTTCGACAGGCCGTCAGCATCACCACCAACGCTTCCAACAAATTACAAACTATTCGTCTTCGCTAGATTGCCGAGAAGCTATGACCTTACTGGCCTCTTGCGCGGGCAGTGGCTCATAATGATCCATGATCGCGGTGAAGTCCCCTCGAGCATGAGTTAAAGATCGTAAATCAGCCGCGTAACGCTGCATTGTAGAGGCTGGAGCTACTGCGATTATCTCTGTGACTCCGTTACCTTTCGACTCCATGCCACCGATCTGAGCGCGCCGAGTACTAAGATCGCTCATAACATCACCTGCACAATCGTCCGGAGTAATAATCCTCAAGTTCATCACTGGTTCGAGTAAGGTCGGTCGAGCTTCCCGAACAGCCTGGCGAAATCCCATGCTTGCGGCAATTTCAAATGCCATACCTGATGAATCAACAGAGTGAGAAGACCCGTCTGTAAGCATAACGGCAACATCTACAACAGGAAATCCTGCTACGACACCGCTATTCGCTGCATTCCGAACACCTTTCTCAACAGCCGGAATGTAATCCTTAGGCACATTACCGCCTACAACTTTGGACCCAAACGTTATCCCCTTGCCTGTTTCTCCAGGTGCAATCTCGAGAACCACATGGCCGTATTGTCCNTGNCCACCAGATTGTTTTTTATGNTTATAAGAAACNGATGTCTGACCNCCNACGGTTTCNCTGTACGCTATGTTCGGAAGTGCNGTATCCAGATTTACATCAAATTTACGCGCNATTCGCTCNATNGCTAAATCCACGTGAATATCNCCAAGCCCATGAAGAANCGTCTCGGAAGTATCAGTGTTTCGCTCTAATTCAAGCGTCGGATCCTCTTCAATTATTCTTGATAAAGAATCGGCCATCCTGTCGAGATCAGATTGGGCTTTAGGTGAAACAGCGAGTGCGAACACAGGTGATGGAAGATCGACTCCACCGAGCTTAAGTTCATTCGGTTTGTCGCATAAAGTATCGAATGTCTGTGTATGGTTTAGCCTTGAAATAACGCCGATGTCACCACGTATAACCGCGTCAACGCCTGATGTTTCCTTGCCAGCNGCCAGATATACCTGGCCAATTCGTTCGTTCTCACCTCTGNTGGAATTCCAAAGTTGAGCGTTTGAGTTAAGCGTCGCACCGTATACCCNAAAATAAGAAAGTTTGCCAACAAATGGGTCTGCCGACGTCTTAAATATAAGATTCGCCTGGGCCCCTTCTGGAACACTCGGTACCTCTACGTCGTCAGGCGATGGGAAAAAATTCGTAATAGCATCGAGTAATTCCGCCGAGCCTATGTTATTCAATGCNGACGTTGCGAAAATTGGCACGATGCTACGACTGGTNATACCAGATTTAATNCCTNAATTAATCTCGTCATCATTGAGAGCTTCGTCATCCAGGTATTTCATCATCAAATCATCGTCAGTTTCTGCGATCGTTTCTATCGCCGACTCTGAAAGATCGCCGGTCAAAACACTTCGGAACGATTCAGCATCACCGTCGACATTGTGAACGGGTATACAGTGCCTACCCCAAGATTCGGTAATTTCTAAGCATGTCTGCTCAAACGATGAGTTCTCTCTGTCGAGTTTATTCACGACGATTGCAGTTGGAATTCCCAGATCTTCTGTGTAGTTCCATGCCTGCTGAGCACCAATTTCAATTCCCGACGCCGCCGAAACAACTATGATCACGGCATCTGCAACCCGGAGCCCTGAGAGCATATCTCCGCGAAAATCAGCGTAGCCAGGAGTGTCAATGACATTAACTTTGTGGTTTTTCCACGAACATGGGAGCACGGCAAGTTGGATACTTGAGCCTCGTCGCTGTTCTTCCGGCTCATAATCGGAAAGACTCGTCTGATCATCAACCTTACCTTGACGGTTTGTGGCACCGGATGTGAAGAACAGCGCGTCTGCTAGTGAAGTTTTGCCCGCTCCGCTATGAGCGANAAAAGCAACATTTCGTATTTGATTCGTGCTCAAATCAGCCATCTAGCTTGCCTCCGAACATCCGAGGCAAGGTGNACANGATTTCTACCTCGGTTTACTAGGTATGGTTCACAATCTGGCCGATCTTAGCATTAGATAGAACTAATTGATATCAAAGCATCTGAAAATCCGGCTATCNATTTCCAAAAAAACTTTATACCACCGGGNTCTCTTACCGAGAATTTNCNTCTNANCCTGACCCCCAGTTACCCTGAACCCTAATGTGCAACGCAAAATTAATGCAACATTATGTCTCTATTAAAGCCCGCGGGGTGACGGTTTATTAAGATTACGGAAGTAAACCCCACTATTACACTTGAACATCCAANGCTGAGTAGGTCGATACTTAGCAGTCTCTGAATAACCAACACTATCCTGTAAAACTACCAACTATGACTACATCAACTGAAAAA
Source organism: Chloroflexota bacterium (assembly GCA_002725925.1). GTDB lineage: Bacteria > Chloroflexota > Dehalococcoidia > Lucifugimonadales > Lucifugimonadaceae > Lucifugimonas. The sequence goes on along the minus strand of PBRL01000030.1, from coordinate 23,719 downwards.
AAACCGTTCTTTAGCTTCCCGCACCCTATGAACTCAAGCGTCGCACGAGTAGTAGCAGGAGGTGTAGTGATCATGTCGGTGGTAACGATCTTACTGGATCAACCTCTAATCACCTTACTAATCACGTACGGATTCCTTGCCCGTGTTGCCGCAGGGCCCCGTATAAGCCCACTAGCGATTTTAACCACAAAGGTAATCGTACCTACATTTAAATTACCNTACCGACCTGTTGCAGGACCCCCAAAACGCTTTTCAGCAGGTTTGGGAGTTGCATTCAGTGCTACCGCGGCTATCCTTTCATTAGGTTTCGGACTAAATGGGGCAGCCTACGGCGTGCTGGGCGGATTAATATTTGCCGCTGGATTAGAAAGTATCTTTGGTATATGCATAGGCTGTTACATCTTCGGATTACTTATCAAATCAGGCATAATCCCAGAAAGTGTTTGTGAGGATTGCGCTAATTTCGAGCAACGTGTAAAACGTATGGCAGACTAGGGCCTTCGACCCGATGGGACTCCCCTCACTGATCAAGATTAGCTTGACACGTTCCTCTGTGAACTAGACGGATAAAAACNCTAGGCTTCACCTCGGGACTTATAATCTTNGAACAGTTTCTGTGTGTTTTGGTTGAAGGGATAATACTTTCCAGGAGATCCTGGGTTCTTACGAAGTTCTTTTTTAATTACCTGTTCAATTTTTTCGCGTTCCGCAGCGATTTCTAAAACTCGCTCACACATAGTTGACGGAACAACAACAACACCATCGTCATCGCCAACTATTACATCACCAGGTCGTACGACGACGCCACCGCATGAAATCACGTCGTTCACACCCCATGGCTGCATCACCGCAGGACCTTGTTTGGCGGTGGAGGAATAAGCGAAAACTGGAAAACCGTAATCCTTAAGTTGAGCCGTGTCGCGAACCGATCCGTCAGTAACAAGGCCGCCAGCCTTCAATTGTGCAAGCCGGTAAAACTTAATATCGCCTCCAACCGACTCCCATGGACCAACTGAAGAAGCGACTAAAACCTCATTAGGTCCACACAACTCAAATGCTACATATTCAGGAGAATCTTCGGCGCTAGGTTTATCGGCCAAAATATCTGGTCGATGAGGAACAAATCTGAGTGTTACTGCCCTGCCAACCATCTTCTGACCTGAAAAAATCGACCGCGCCCCGTGAATCATAGATTGAGGTCAATTATCCACCCATAAACCATCAATCAGCGTCTGAGTGGGAAGCTCCCCGAGTCTGACGAGTGTCTCATCCGATACCACATGTTCAATAACCATTTTAATCCCCGAATATGACAAACGTAATATGTAGTCAAATCAAAACATCTGTTGATTAAGAGCCGTGTTTAAACCGATCAAGTACCGTCACGAGGGCAGCACTTGATGGAACAGGAATACCTACTTCACGCCCAATTTTGACAACAGATCCAAGAATGTCATCAAGCTCTAGAGGTTTGCCNGACGTGAGATCGTATTGAAGAGAAGCTTGAAATTCTTCTGCTTCCGCGATAGCTGTTTGCATTTTCGACTCAACGCATCGCGGCGGGAACGTAATTCCCTGTGATTGACCAACAGCCACAATCTCCTCCATCGTACTGCGTACGGTATGTTCTCCATTAGGGCTCGCCAAAATCTCGGGAAGTGACGCTCTTGAAGCAGCCATTATTGTCCCGATCGCACCTACCATAACCATCTTGTTCCACAGGGCGTCAACCATATTGCTACTGACCACAGCTTGAATTCCCTCTCGGTTTAATAAATTGAAAATCGCCTTAGTTCTTTCGGTGCTAGAACCATCCTTCTCACCAAATTCAATCCTGGCGGTGGAGCCACTTTGGTGAATATNGCCGTCACCGGCAATACCTGACTCGATATANGTAGCCCCCTGTAACACATGTTCCCATCCGTAATACNCGGCGATTATNGATCCACTTGTAACCCCNTTTTGAATAGTNAAGATACTTGTGGAAGGACCAATCATTCTTTTGATTGAAGGCAAGGCTTCGGCATTAGAGTAAAGTTTCGTGCAATACAAAACCAGATCGACAACACCCATACTGGAGGGCTCATCGGTGACCCTGACATTGACATTGAAGTTACCCCAGTGGCTGTCAACCTGAAGTCCATTCTTCGCTATGGCATCCCCATGTGCCCCTCGAGCAATAAGGACAACATCCTCGCCTTGATTTGCCAGTACGCCGCCAAAGTATCCCCCGACAGCTCCGGCACCCATTACCGCTATACGCATTATTGCCGCCTANTCATTTTGNAAAGTTAGANANTTTTATTTAATATTTCGCGNTCAACATTATCGGAANGTAGNGACTTTTGTTGAGAGCAATACANTGACTTCCGATCAAATAATCGTTAATTATTTGTATAGTGAAAACATTGTCCCAATATGCCGTTGACTTTCATAATGAAAACGGAGAATTCACTGCTAGAATCGTGAGTCCATTCAATCAAGGACCTAANAATTTGTCTCGGGCTACTCGTANCAGANCAAGCAATCGCTCAACAACTGAACAACGANCCGTCAAGATCACTGCGGGTTATGTACCCGATGCCGAAGGGTCGGCGCTTATCGAAACTGGCAATACNGTGGTGATGTGCGCAGCNACAGTGGAATCAAAAGTTCCGCCTTGGATGCGCGGCAAAGGTACTGGATGGGTTACCGCTGAATATTCGATGCTTCCACGCTCNACTCAAGAACGAGTACGCAGAGAGCGAGGAAAAATTGGCGGGCGTACCCAGGANATTCAAAGACTCATCGGACGCNCATTNCGCTCGGTGACCGATCTGGCAGCNCTGGGTGAGATATCNATCCTTTTAGACTGCGATGTGCTTCGCGCGGACGGAGGGACACGAACTGCCTCTATAACTGGAGCATATATAGCGCTTCATGAAGCGCTGGTAGGACTTGTCGAAGCCGGCACAATTAAATCAATTCCGGTTAAGGACCAAATAGCTGCCATAAGCGTTGGTATNGTAGAGGGTGTCGCTATGTTNGATCTAGACTACAGCGAAGACTCAGTAGCAGACGTAGATATGAACATAGTAATGACCGGCAATGGCGAATTTGTAGAATTGCAAGGAAGTGGTGAAGAGGCGACGTTCAGCCAAGCTCAATTAACAGAGATGTTAAGTCTGGCTGAATCAGGTATCAAGAATCTTCTGACAGCACAACGCATGGCCTTAAACACAAAAAAATAAGTCCCCAATACAACAAATGTTTTAAAGCTCTCTGCCCTACTCAGCAGACTGATTGGCCAAAAACACAAACACATGACAAAAATCATTTCAGTAACCGGACACGAGATTCTGGACTCACGTGGAAACCCAACAGTCGGTGCGACTCTGACTTTGGATGATGGGACTACAGCATCGGCCGCTGTACCTTCAGGTGCAAGCACCGGCAGCCGAGAAGCTGTCGAACTGCGCGATGAAGATCCCAGACGATTCGGAGGTAAGGGAGTGCTGAGAGCAGTCTCAGCGGTAAACAGGGAGCTTGCGAAGGCTGTCATAGGACTTGATGCAATTGATCAAAAAGCGGTAGATCAGGCATTGATTGAGGCCGATGGCACGCCTAATAAGAGCCGATTCGGAGCGAATGCCATCCTTGCAATTTCCCTTGCGACGCTTAGGTCGGTCGCTGTTAGTTCAAATCGACAAATGTTCGAACATATATCAGACCTTGCAGGAAATGAGTCACCAACTGAACTCCCTGTACCGATGTTTAATGTCCTAAACGGTGGAGCTCACGCAATGGGATCCACCGATTTTCAAGAGTTTATGTTAGTTCCTGCCGGCATGAATTCTTTTTCAGAAGCACTTCGATGTGGGGCTGAGATGTATCAATGGTTGAATAAAAAGTTACATGCTGATGGTCACGCAACAACCGTCGGCGACGAGGGAGGATTCGCCCCACAGGGGCTTACAAACCGCCAGGCACTTGAATACGCCACCAAGGCCATAGAAGGTGCGGGTTACAGCCCCGGGGAAGAAGTATTTATCGCACTCGACCCAGCGTCTTCTGAATTCTACGACAATGGCATTTACCAACTTACTCGAGAAGGAAGGAGACTATCAAGCGAGGAGATGGTGGAAGAGTACTCAAACCTATGTGATGACTTTCCAATCTACTCTATTGAGGATGGGNTAGCGGAAGATGATTGGAATGGATGGGCAGTCCAAACATCAACATCTGGCAACCGTATCCAGTTAGTCGGAGATGATCTTTATGTGACACAAGCTAGATACGTCAAACGAGGAATCAAGGATAAAGCAGGAAATGCGGTACTAGTAAAACTGAATCAGGTTGGCAGTGTTTCGGAAACTCTTGAAACAGTACATCTTGCGCAAACGGCAAACTTCGGTGTTGTCATTAGCCACCGTTCAGGAGAAACTGAAGATACATCTATTGCAGATCTCGCAGTTGGCACATCGGCCGGCCAGATCAAGACTGGCGCTCCATCCCGAAGTGAACGCGTCGCTAAATACAATCGCCTTCTTAGGATCGAAGAACTTCTCGGAAGTAGAGCACGTTATGCCGGCAACCGGATTCTCCCCAACCACAACTAATGGTTGACAACAAGTCAAAACTGACACAAGAATACTAGTGACGAGGAAAATTAATGGCAAAAACTAAGATTGGAATCAATGGCTTCGGACGCATTGGACGCCAAGTTTTCCGTTCGATAAAGGAGCGATACCCTGACACTATCGAAGTCGTAGCGATAAACGATGTGGGTGACGCAGAAACCAATGCGCATCTTTTGAAATTCGATTCAACTTATGGACGTTACCCAGGAACCGTTAAGTGCGAAGATGGTTCCTTAANAATTGATGGCAAAACAATCAGTTCTTCATCCGGTAGAGATCCTTCTGAAATCAAATGGGATGACGCTGGAGTAGAGCTTGTCATAGAATGCACTGGAGCTTTCACAGACGCCATCAAGGCAGCAGGCCACATGAGGGGCGGAGCAAAGAAAGTAATCATCTCCGCTCCTGCCAAGAACGAAGATTTAACAGTCGTACTGGGCGTAAACGACAGTCAATATAACCCTACCACCCATCACATTATCTCGAACGCGTCGTGTACCACAAACTGCGTAGCACCGATGGCCAAAGTCATAAATGATACGTTCGGCATCGAAAGCGCTTTGATGTCCACCATTCACGCCTATACCAACGACCAAAACATTCTGGACCAAAACCATAAAGATCTGCGGCGAGCACGTGCAGCCGCCAACAGCATTATTCCCACCACAACTGGCGCAGCCAAAGCTGTGACACTTGTCATACCAGAACTAGACGGTAAGATCGACGGAATGGCATACCGTGTACCTGTGATAACTGGATCAGTCACAGACCTAACTATGAAACTCACCAACAATGCATCTTTAGCAGATGTAAACGACGCTTACCGAAAAGCCTCAATGGATGAAAACTTACACGGAATTCTAGGGTATTCGGATGAACCACTGGTTTCAGTTGATTACATAGGAAACTCAAACTCCTGTACCATCGATTCCCTCGCTACGGCATCTGTTGGCGGAGAGTTCGTTAAGGTCGTGGGCTGGTATGACAACGAATGGGGATACTCCTGTCGAACCGCTGACCTCGCAAACTTGATGGCTAGAAAAGGCCTCGGATGAAGTTCAAGCCATTCAAATTTCCTTTCTCATTGAAAGATTACGAATTAATACACTAGGCTCCCAATCAAACTGAGCGGTACGGGAGTAGAACAGCCTGCCCGCAAGCTGGCGTATAATTCAGGACAATGCGTCATGACGACGCAAACGTGTGACGCGGGTTCGGTGTCGCGATCACACTTCACTTTGACCCCTAAAAAATACAGGGTGTATTTTCAAAAGCCGGAAGGATCTTATAGAGATGGCCACAAGCACGACCAACGGNACAACCAGTGCTCAACGTTGGAAAGAAATGTCCAAACCCGAAGTTGGTGATTGGCGGGTAAAAGGTGGGTTAGCCCAGATGCTCAAAGGCGGCGTCATAATGGACGTTGTGACGCCTGACCAAGCCAAGGTAGCAGAAGACGCAGGTGCTGTATCGGTGATGGCTCTCGAACGCGTTCCATCAGACATTCGTCGCGATGGCGGTGTTGCTCGAATGTCCGACCCCGATCTCATCTCTGGCATTATTGACGCGGTATCTATTCCTGTGATGGCTAAAGCCCGAATCGGACACTTTGTCGAAGCGCAAATATTAGAAGCTCTTGGCGTCGACTATTGTGACGAATCTGAAGTATTAACTCCCGCTGACAACGAATACCATATCGATAAATGGCAATACAAAATGCCATACGTCTGTGGTGCACGAAACATCGGAGAAGCACTACGCCGAATTGGTGAAGGTGCAGCAATGATCCGTACAAAGGGTGAAGCGGGAACAGGAGATATTGTCCACGCCGTCACTCATGCACGTCAGATACANGCAGATATTCGAACGATCCAGAATATGCCANCCGAGGAATTGATGTCTTCAGCGCGAGACTTCCAGGCTCCCTACGAACTGGTCGTCGAAGTTCACCGAACCGGTAAGCTCCCTGTGGTCAATTTTGCAGCTGGAGGTATCGCAACTCCCGCTGACGCCGCGTTGCTTATGCAGATAGGNGTCGAAGGAGTCTTCGTAGGCTCGGGGATTTTCAAAAGTTCGAACCCAGCAAAAATGGCAGATGCTATTGTTCGCGCAACCACTCACTACAATGACCCAGACATGCTTGCCGAAATCTCACGAGGACTAGGTGACGCTATGCCAGGAATAGAAGCGAATAAAATTGCGGAAGCGGAACAGCTTCAAACTCGCGGTTGGTAATAACTTTGAACGGAAAGTCACCTTTGCAGCCTAGCATCGGTGTTCTCGCTTTACAGGGCGATTTTGCGGAGCATCTTCAGATGTTCCGCAAAATTGGTATCAACGCTATAGAAGTTCGAAAAGTACAACAACTTTCGGAAATCGATGGTTTGGTCATCCCCGGTGGCGAGAGCACAACAATCGTCAAGCTTCTTACAAGATTCGATTTCATAGACCAGCTTCGCGAAAAGGTACATTATGGGATGGCCCTGTGGGGCACCTGTGCAGGGATGATCGTGATAGCACGCGAGCTTGCCGATTCATATCCAATCCCACTCAACCTGATCGACATCAGTGTCGCGCGAAACTATTTCGGGCGACAGGTAGATAGCTTCGAAGCCGAGTTACACATTGACGGTATCGAAGGTGATCCAATGCGAGCGGTATTTATAAGAGCACCAATTGTTCAAACCATTGGAGAGGAAGTTATGCAAATCGCCTCCACTGATGATGGGCAAGCAGTTGCTGTGAAAAAAGACCGAATACTTGCGACCTCGTTCCACCCTGAACTAACGAGTGATACCCGATTGCACGCACTCTTTCTCGAACTTGCCAAGGAAGCACGCGAAGACCCAAGACGAAATCGGTCCACGGAGGAAAGTCCAAGTTCTGTATGATCCGCCACCTACACCCAACTGATTCACCTAGGATGTTGCAATTCCGACCTTCTGCGGGTTGGGGTGAAACGTGCACTTTGGTAGATGCGCTTCGCGGGGGACCAAGTAGATTCCCCACCGCCAAATACGCCACCATCGCCCTATCCCCCAGAGCATGGCAAAGTTGCTGGGTGGAAACGCTACGTGGAAGAATCGACGCCGTTTTACGCGCAGGACCACGATCAGGTCAGCAGGCATGGGAAATTAGCGAATTTTATATTCGAAATTCCAAGTCGAATCTGATACTCGACCTGCTTGAACAGATTGCCGTTCCAGCTGGAGGTGCGGGTGCGCATCGCATATTTGCAAGAATTCCCACCGATAGCAACACTTGTAATTTCGCTCAAAAAGCCGGCTTTTCTACGATCTATCGTGAATCGGTTTACCAGTCTGAATCCGTGCGTTCAGCTGTAACCAAGCTAGGAGTTACAAATCATTCTCTTCAGTTGAGACCAAGGTGCCAATCTGACAACGGACCCTTATTCCGTATGCACAATGCCATAACGCCCATGGAAATCCGAATGAAGACAGGACAAACCTCCGAGGATTGGGTTGCCGGAATGGAACGGCTTGCTCGCAAAACCTCAGAATGGGTACTAGACCTGCCAACTGGCGAGGTTGGTGCCTTAATACAACGAAGCACCATTAGGACCCGGCATATGTTCAATGTCAACTGGGCAGCAAATGCAGGAGCCGAACTGCCGGGATTAATTGCTGCGGCTTTAGCCGAAACTAACGATGTACCAGCATTAACTGCTGTTCCAAGTTACAGGCCGGCCCTAGCAGACTTACTTGTAAACATTGGCTTTAAAAAACAAGCAAGCTATGAGGTAATGGTTAAGCCTCTAGCTCAAACAGTATCTGAAATACGACAAGTTTTCGCCGCTGTTAGTTAACCGATACGTAAAAGGAGAATCCCATTCTGATAGAACCCAACACACAGGTCGTAGATGATCTCGAAGCATTCATCAGTATATTCCCTGACGCAATTGCAGAATCATTACGTAAAAGACAAGATATCGGCGATTTAGTCGAGGTGATACTCGACCTCGGGAGAAACGCTGAAGCTAGGTTTCCACTAAAACAAATACCACTCAGTGAAATCGAAGTGTCACGAAACGAAATTTCCCATGTTGTCCAACAAGTCGGACATTTCGGGGACGATAATCGAGCTGGCATTGAACGCACACTTCACCGTATTTCTGTAATGAGAAACCGCGCTGGCGAGCCAGTCGGTCTTACCTGCCGAGTAGGCAGGGCCGTGTATGGCTCGGTGCGCTTAATTGAAGACCTTATACGGTCCGGTAAAAGTGTTCTAATTTTGGGACGACCAGGGGTAGGAAAAACTACTATTCTTCGTGAAACTGCTCGGGTTTTGGCGGATGAGGCTAAAAAACGTGTTGTGATTGTCGATACCTCTAATGAAATAGCTGGCGATGGGGACGTTCCGCATCCGGCCATCGGTCGTGCGCGTCGAATGCAAGTGGGCAATACAGGTCTCCAGCACAATGTGATGATCGAGGGTGTCGAAAATCACATGCCTGAAGTCATTGTGATCGATGAAATGGGCACGGAACTTGAGGCTATCGCAGCGAGAACTATCGCTGAAAGGGGAGTACAGCTCGTCGCCACTGCGCACGGTAACTCACTGACAAATGTGGTTTCCAATCCAACTCTTTCAGACCTCGTTGGTGGAACGCAAACCGTAACACTAGGGGATATCGAAGCGCGACGTCGACGAACTCAAAAGACAGTTTTGGAACGTAAACACGACCCTACTTTCGATATAGTCGTGGAAATACGGGAACGTAACGTGGTGGCAATCCATCCTGAAGTTGGTACAGCCGTTGATCGCATGCTGCGTGGGATATCCATCCCGCAAGAGGCTAGACGTTTGCAACAAAACGGACTGGTCGAAACGAAAATCGAAGAGATGCCAGGGACAGAATCGGAGTTCCAGTCCGCACCTTTCGATGTGAATGCCCTATCACTTCAGCAACCCCAACAAAACCGAAGCGTGAGCCGACGAGAAAAAACAACCACAAATGGAATTAATCAGTCTGATAGAAATTTCTCAGAATCCGAAGTAGAACTTAAGATCGCNAATCAGTCTGCTACATCGGTCTTTGCATTCGGTATTCCAAAAANTACCATAANTGATGTGATTGGCGAGTTAAATGTGCCTGTCAACCTCGTCGATTTCGCTGATGCCGCNGAGATTTTTGTAACAACAAAATCGCACTATAGCCGACGTCCTTCCGCCATTCGAANAGCTGAACGCGATGGAACANCAGTTCATGTTCTACGCCGTGGAACTAAAGAACAGATCAGGCAATGGGTTAAACGATTCATAAAAGAAGAAGAAAAACAAACTCATAACATAAACAATAACGATTTTGAAAACATAGACCAACGCGGAAGATCCAGAGNAGCTATCAAAGAAACAGAGGCAGCAATAAGTCGTGTGGTTTCGGGTGAACAACGCATAGAACTCATGGCGCAGCCACCATACGTACGCAGNCTTCAACACGGATTNGCAGCTCGAAATAATTTAGGATCGGCCAGNACCGGAAGAGAACCATCNCGACGCGTTGTAATTCGGCGTCGTAGACGTTAGGCTTCAATTTATCAGCGAGAGAGACCGGTTAATGACTCGANTACACCCGATCATGAGGAANACATATTGACTGCTAAAGGGCAGACNACAATGAATTTTGGTATCACTGGTACGCGCTTGAAAAAGCGGACCGTCAAAGGCGGATTACTTATTACTTTCGAAGGCGGTGAGGGNGTAGGAAAATCCACACAAGCAGAACGCCTATACCGCAAGCTTGATAACTTTGGGATAGATGCTGTTCTAGCACATGAGCCAGGTAGCTCGGATCTTGGAAANCAAGTACGGCGATGGATCAAACGCGCCAACTCTCCATCACCACTTGCTGAAACTTTATTGTTCGAGGCGGCCCGAGCACAGTTAATGTTTGAGCTAATCCGGCCTGCTTTAGACAAAGGCAAAGTTGTTATTCTGGATNGATTTATTGATTCAACAGTTGCGTACCAAGGGTATGCACGTGGNGGTGAAATCAAAACTATTAGACAGTTAAACGATATTGCTGCTGCAGGCTTAATCCCAGAATTAACAATATTGCTAGATGCAGATCCCGAATTAAGCCTGGCCCGCGTTTCTAATAAGCCAAATTTGTTTGATCCGACAAATAAAAATGGAGAGATCAGGGTTGACAATGAAAGTGAACGACGATTTGAACAGGCTCCATTGAAATTCCACAAGAAAGTTCGTGAAGGTTATTTAAAGATGTCAAAGGGTGACCGACGGTGGTGCATCATACGGGCCGATCAAGCAGGTCACCGCATCGCCGATGCCATACTAAAGCGAGTAAGACGAGGCCTGATCGAACGTGGCATTCCACAGGAACTACTAAGAAGCTAAATATCCTGTNGNCGATCCAAANTTAAATACCCTAATATCAGTAAATTCCACCCACAATAACGTGACCTGTTAACTGAACTCGCNGTGAGCCTCAAATCACCACCGTCAAGAGGCTGAGTCAACATACCTGAATCGAGTAAAAATATCTTTCCNTNCGATCTTCTCGGTGATATTACCAACGTGCCGTATCACCAACTCATAACACAGGAAACATGCACTTGAAAAAAAATACACTCAANCAAAAACTTAACCAAGGCAAAACCACCATAGGACCATTCGTTGGATTGCCATCACCAGGAATAGTCGAAACGATGGGTTGGATGGGATTCGATTTCGTAGTAATCGACTGTGAGCACGGTCCAATGGATTACGAAACCGCAGAACATATGATTCGAGCTGCTGAGCTCTCAAACACCACGGCAATCTTAAGAATCGGCTTGAATGAACAGCAAAACATTCAACGCTACATGGACGCAGGAGCAGCAGGGGTAATGATTCCGCTGATCAACAACGGACAGGATGGTAAAAAGGTTGTTGATGCAATCAAGTATCCACCAATGGGTAAGCGGGGGGCATTTGCTGGTCGAAATGCCAATTTCGGTCTTCAAGGCATGGCCGAATACATAAAAGAATCAAATGAAGAGACATTCATATCGCTACAGATCGAAACTATTCAGGGAATTGAAAATCAAGATGAAATCATCGCGACCGAAAACGCAGATGCAATTTTCTTAGGTCCAGGGGATCTTTCTGTAAATTTCGGTATTCCCGGTGAAACGATGCACGATAAGGTCATTGAGACNATCGAAGGTCTAACTACTAAGATAAATGCATCTGGTAAGCACACTGGTACGCTAGGGGTAACCGCGGAACAGACCATTTTCTGGCACAGACGTGGAATAAACTGGATCGTCAGTTCTGCACCTAAATTCCTACAAGCAGGAGCCGCTGCTTACCTAGACACAATTAAATCACCACTCGGAATTTAACCTCCTATGTCCAACCCACGCTTCACCCCACGCGAAGCTGTTTACAGCCGCCTGAAAGCTCGAGGGNAATCGTTCAACGATATACGGGTTGGCAAGAAGGTTCTCCTCACGTGGACTGAAAGCTGGGGAGAAAAACTCGCAGATGAATTGTTAGCAACGCCGGCNCCAAGAACCATGTTCACTCATACGTTCTGGCTAAGGACAGCAGACAATAATCAAGGTGGGATTACCGTTGCCTTCGCTCCTATCGGTGCACCAGGAACGATAATGCTAATGGAAGACCTTATCGCCTGTGGAGCGGAATCGTTCGTAGGTGTTGGAGCATCAGGAAGCCTAGACATGAGNCACACAGTAGGAACCGTCTTAATCCCAGAAACCGTTAANGTGNTCGATGAAGGCACATCTAAGCACTATCCNGCGCAAGGGCCTCCCACTGCTGACACAAAATTACGCAATGAACTTTGCACTTTGATCAAAAAGCACGGTGGAAAAACAGCAAGTGGGGACTGGTGGANTACTGATGGCTTCTATCGCGAGATGAATGACGACATCGTCTCCTATGCTAAGGCAGGGATAATTGGTGTCGACATGGAAACATCAGCTATGTATCAGGTAGCCAAACATCGTAATGTCAAGGTCTGCAACACGTTAGTGGTGAGCGATGAATTATGGGCGGAGTGGAACTACGGAATTANCTTCGAGGAATTTAGAATCGGAGTCTCTACCATGCACAAATCGNTCATAGAATGGGCGAAAGGTTAGTGGGATCCCCTTATCCTTCGGATATTTTGTTACGCACCGTTTCCAGAACCTCGGTTGCTATTTCAAGCGCATGCTCAGAGTCCGTAGAATCGTAAACCTNAAATGGAATTGCCCCTGCAACAGCATCNGGATTCCGGGTTGCGAGTGCATGCTTATCGAGTAACGACGCAACCGACTTGACGAAATCAAATGATGGGTCAAAAGCCATGGCATCTTCACAAAGGTCAGATAGATGCTCTCCCCAAACCATCTCAGCACCTTGNTTATATAGAAANCCCTTTATAACTTTGACGGCCGATTCATGGCATAAAAAACAAGNTAAGGCGTGTCGGCCTTGATCAAAGTTTGCNNGAGCAGCTTCCAAATCCNCTANGGCTTGCGCAAGCCAACTCANGGATTGGTTTGAAGAACTCATAAAATTTACCCGTACACCCTTTCNCCAATACTGAAAGCATGTTGAAGCAGTAGATCGTCCTCTAGATTATTCTCGAACTCATCCGGCGTGTAAACGTAAAAATTTATTCCAATCCGCGGGCGCAAATGAGTTGTCCAAAAATCAGCTCTCCTGTGAATAGGTTCTTCAGTCTGCTGGACAACCACAAGGTCAAGAACTGTTTTTGGTCCCACATCTCCCTGGGAGAACGGACCCACAAGGTACATCGATTGCATACCGAGCTGCGGCATTTCGGCAACAAGACGTTGCAGTTCTGATTCGAGCATTTGCCGACGCTGGGTCCCAAACCCATACATCATCGGCATTGCAGCAACCCGTCACGATACGCTAATCCCAAGCTTGTTATTCCAATATCCACTGTATTATTCAAACCGTATACAGAGACGGGGCGTTTGGTGCCGGATAAATCTGTTCCTCTGTCAATTCATAGGCTTCTTTTTTATAAATCTGTACTCGATGAGAACCTGCATCAGGAATGTACATTAGATCACCAAATACACGAACAGAAGCTGGACCACGGAGAAGTTTCTCATCAACAAGATTGATCAGGTCACGTGATCGGAGCACTTTAGGGTTTGCTGTTATGTAAATACGACCGCTTTTTGAAAGTCCAGCATTGCCTGTAAAAACATCAACGAAATTACCACTCTCGCCAAACATCTGTATTCGATGATTTCCGCGATCAGCTACGTAAATATCACCATGCTTGTCAACTGATATTCCTGCTGGCCGACATAGTTGGCCTCTACCATCTCCAGATGATCCGAACTGCAAAATGAACTCGCCATTTTCAGAAAATTTCTGCACGCGATCATTTTTCCAATCAGACACAACTATCGCACCGTCGTCAGGATCTACGTCAACACCCCAAGGCATGTTGAATTGACCGTCACCATTGCCATATTCTCCGAATCCTGAAATATATGTACCACCGACTGAAAATTTCTGGATTCTATGGTTCATCGTATCAGCAACAATTAAATTGCCTTCGGCGTCAAATACTATCCCCGAAGGGCGGTTTAACTCACCATGACCGCTTCCATAATCTCCCCAAGAGTCCGTTTTTTCACCATCTTGGGTCCAGAAGCTAATCGTGTGATTACCCTCGTCCGAGACGATCAGGGTGTCGCTGGGACCCTCTACCATCTGGACCGGCCAGATAAAACCGCTCCCAATTACTCCGTTGTCCTCGTCCTCCCAGTTGGTACGACGAATCTCACCACCTTCCCCATCAATACGGTTCAGTACAAAAATATCACCACCATCACAAGCAACAATGTCCGCTGGGGAAGTAGTGACACGACGCATTCCCAGCGTCGCGTAGTAAGGAAATCCAGCACGAAGTAGGGCATGTGGTTTTGTCATTTAGATCTCCTCCTAGCTTAGACCATCGTCTTTTTATAGGGGTTGAACTGCTCAAAAGATCCACCGACAATATCAATCGGGTCAAGTCCCATCCATTGGTTTAAGATCGTGCTGTATACGCTCCGGAAGTCGATGGTGAAATCCATGTCTTCGCCAAATTTCCAGTCAGCAACTGCCAAAGACGGGTATTCAGAATAAAGTCCCCCATTAACGTTCTCTCCGATAAGAAACGCACCACCACCCGTACCATGGTCTGTTCCAGAACCATTGTCCTTAATACGTCGACCGAATTCAGTGAACACTAGAATATTGACTTCATCAGCTGCATCGTGTTCTCGCAGATCATCCATGAAATCTTCGATGGCATCCGTCAGTTCTGTAAGTAATCGAGCGTGTGTCGGAACTTCTTGCGCATGGTGATCATAACCAGCGTGGTTGGTATAAAAGATACGTGTCCCAAGTCCAGCAGTATGAACTCGCACAACATCTCGTAAAGACTTCGCTATCGGGTTATCTGCATACTCGACAGTCGATTTGTATTTGCGTGGGGCGTCGGCAAGCATATCCGCACCAGTCAGTACGTTGTTGCCTGTCTGACTCAAATAGTTCATCACCTGACCTGAACCAATCGCAGGAGTGTACATTCGTTGGAATATCTGCAGGTCACGATCACGCTCCTCCTGCAACTCTATCCCCGACATCAATCCGTAGTTGTCAAGGTCACCAATCGAGGTTGCGACCACACCAGGCGCGGCCAGAGCCCTCGGAAGTCCGCGACCAAAATTGACCGCCGTCACAGGATTGAGACTGTCAGGATCAATTTCCCTAATTACTTTTGCCAGCCAGCCTTCTGTAGCAACTATTTCCGGCTCGCAAGTGTGCCATATATCCATAGCCCTGAAGTGAGATCTACTTGCATGTTCTGTGCCGATCCCCTGGATAATCGCCATTTTACCCTGCTCATAAATACGCTTGAACGCAGCAGCTGAAGGGTGCCACGCGAGGGTGTCGGTAAATGGCAGCGATTTGTCTTCAGTTATACCGACCAAGGGACGGTTATCGTAATAAATCCCTTCCGTGAACGGAATTACGGTGTTCATAAAGTCATTGCCGCCAGATAATTGCACTACAACCAGTACTGGATCTTTTGTTTTGCCATTGGTTTGAACGGTCATCATTTATAGCTCTCCGTCATCCTAATCTTGAACGTATCTACGGTTATTGCAAAAAGAACCTGATCAAGCGAACTGAAACTCTCGTGCTGAAACTACAAGCGTCAACATATGAACCACTCTCGCTGTACTTCTTTTTACAGCTTCTTCTGATCCCCAATCCAAGGAACCTCCGATTTCAGCGTGAGCCACCAGCGCTTCTTTCGTTGCGGATTCAACCAGCAGTGGCCCCACCAGATCCAAAACCTGATCGACAAGCCCAGATGGTGTGGTCGAATCACTAACGGCCCTGATTCGATCAACCATTGCCTTAACCCCTGGCTTGGAAGGGTCATTCAGCGTATCGACAGCATAGTTAACACGCTCAGTCAAAGTGCCACCATCAATCCACTCCTTGCCCGTATGCCACCCTTCTACACTCGGTGGATCCATAAGCTTTTGCCCCATAGCAATAATCGTGGGNTCAAGCTTNTGCAANTCCGGTGCTGGCTCANNNTATTCNCCNGACAATTTCAACACACCCGCAACNAATTCTGTNGGNGANTTCACNTGTTTGAANCTTGCTGNTTTAAACCACTCAGAAGTAAACAANGTGCGAAGTANCGCACGTATGTCAGCNTCTGAGTCCATCCAAGTTTTCACAAGGTCATCAATCGCCTGTTGATCACTCGGAGGTTCTATACTCCATGCTGGAACCTGTGCCTCGTCTGCCACAAAGAAGTTATACAAATGTCTACAAATAAAACGTGCCGTAGCTTCTTGCCTCGCAATAATGTCGATCACGTCNCCACCATCGAGATTACCGGAGTGTCCTAAAAAGGTCTTTTCACCATAATCATGATCATCCGGCCGGAAACGGTACTGCACCGACCGTTGACCATACGGATAAAGAGGAACGGGCTGCTCATAAGTCCAACCGGTGAAGGCTCGGGCGGCACTTTTTATATCGTCTTCGGAATAGTTTCCGATACCCATNGAAAATAACTCAAGGATCTCCCGTCCGTAATTTTCATTTATCGCAGTACCGTGGTTTTCATTGTTATCAAGCCAGAAAATCATCGCAGGATCACGAGAGATACCAAGAAGCAAAGTTCTAAAATTCTCCAAGCAATTNTCACGAAGCATTTGAATATGATCGACTATCGTTGGCGTATGCTCACTCTTNGTCCAACCCGTCGCAAATACNCCATGCCAGAAAAGAGTCATTTTCTCTTCGAGAGGTCGCTCAGTGTTAACCATCCTGTAAAACCAGCGTCCATTCCAGATAGCCGGATTATCGATATTTGCATGGAGGTGCGGGTAAAAACGAGCCAGAACATCATCTTCTGGCTCATCAAAGCGATCCGGATTGAGAAGATCTTCTACAACGTCCTCNTAGTTGCGTTTNGCATAACGCTCAAGCTCNGCTCGGTCAGAGCCAAATCCGGCACGCCGCAACAAATGCGCCGTCAGTGCCATATCGATAGTCGATTCAATCGTCATGATGACCCTAAAATGTGTCGCTATATGTGGTTGTTTTTAGCCTTCGAGCAAACTTTACCCGATTTCCACTTCATTTAATCACCGAATCGCAAAATTTCAACCGGTGATCAAAAAAACATAGCGGTATTCTCAGGGTTCAGCTATCGTTCAGGACATTAATCTAACGTGCCAATCGATCAAGGTAATGACCTTGACTGGAATTGTGAATTGAAGAATCCAGTTAACATCGCGACAAGCCTCGCAATCCACTACGGCCACCGACTAGAAAAGCCCATCATCTACACTCAGGGAGTGGCATTGAGTGGTCGCATGCGATTGAACGCAGCACTAGACGGTACTGCTAATACCTCAGAAGACATAACGCACATTGTTTCGCCTTATTTAAGTCAGTTCAGTTCAATATTTGGATCGGATGACGGAACAGCCAACTATGCCGGGGTTTGCTGGGCGGACGAGTTAGCCGGAGTTACAGGCAATACAAAGTATCTACAATTATTAGCACTAGCTGCCCGCAGGTTCGGTCCGACAGTGGATAAAGGGGCACTCGATCCAGACTTACGAGTCGAAGATATATTCTTTGCCTCTACAGTGCTTGGAAGAGCCTTCCGCAGTACGGGCGAAACAAAATACATTGACCTATTGGTCGAATTTTTAGAGTCCTTTACCACTCTCCAGCCAAATAACTTGTGGTGGCATTGCAAAGCTTCACCGTATTTTTGGGGACGCGGCAACGCATTCGCTGCATTAGGGTTCGCAGAAGCGATGACCTATCTCCCGACAAACCATGCTTCTCGTTCGAAGTTAATGCACACTCACCTGCGACATCTTGAAGGCCTGGCAACACACCAAGATGATTCAGGCATGTGGAGGCAAGTGATCGATACACCCGATACATATCTAGAGCACAGCGCCACTTCCATGATTGGATACTCTATAGCCCGCGGCCTTAGACACAAGTGGCTAAGCAACGCCTGGCGTCCAACCGTGGAACGCGCTTGGGATGCTGTCTCTCGACGAATTGGGGAAGATGGTTCGATACAACAAGTTTGCGTCGGTACCGGACCACTCGCATCTCTGGAAGAATATATAAAACGTCCATACACTGATGGAGTCGATGAGAGAGGTGGAGCAATGGCACTATGGTTCGCTGTGGAAATGGTGCGACTGCAAGCAGGGATCTAACTAGCTGAGAATCGTTCCAGCCCAAAATNGACAATATCGATTTCAGTTTTACCANCGGAAATCAGGTCAGCCATGGCGCGACCTATCACAGGTGCAAGCAAAATTCCCTGACCGCCNGTTCCCGAAGCAATAAACAGCCCCTCNTTATCCGGGACCTTACCCAATATAGGATCGCCATCAGGTGTAACGGGACGCATGCAAGCCGTCTGCAACAACATCTGTTGCCATTCCAATTCTGGCATCATCCGCGTTCCACGGAGAACAAGAGACTCCCGCGCATCTAGAGATGGAGTCACGTCAAAACCAGTATCGTCCTGTACTGTCGCCGCCAGCCAGACAGCACCGTCAGCTTTTTGAAGAATGGAACACGAGCTCCCCAAAGTAAATCCATGAACGTGAAAATCAAGCCTAGGATTCAACCCTTCGAGTCGAAGTATCTCGCCTTTTTGAGGAACGATAGGAATATCAATACCGGCCCATAGACTCGCAGCACCTGACCACGGCCCAAGCGCCAAAACCACAGTGCCACAATTTATGCAATCTTCGCCCACCATCACTCCCGCCACACGATCTCTGTCATAAACCAGTCCAGTCGCCTCCCGCAAAACATACTCAGCACCTCTAGATTCGGCAGCTTGCGCAGTTGCCAACGTAAAGTTATAACTATCAATAGCGATCACATCCTCAACAAGCAGTCCGCCATATATCTCGCGTGTAATTCTCGAGTCAAATCTTGTTATTTCATCAGGTTCAAGCCAATTGGTTGTGAAATTCGAAAACGCAGCAATTCGATCACATTCTTTCTTCAATGTGACAATCTCTGACTCCTCTAAAGCCAACTCAATGTGAGGCATTGTCAGCACCTGCACGTCAACGCCAGATTCTTGTTCAACTACTTCCAACATTTCTTGATGCATAATGAACGATTGATGGTTCAAGGACTCGATGCTTCCGGTCTCATTAGTTGGATTGAGGAGTCCAAGGGCATAACCAGAAGCATGACTTCCTACAGAGTCCCGCTCAACAACAGTTACGCTCAACCCCACGCTTGCAAGCCGATATGCAATAGAGGAACCTATTGCCCCACCACCAACAATAACCACATCACTGTGAGTTCTCATTGTGTCGCACCTCGAGAGTGCAGCCAGTCATCTATTATGTCTCGGTCATGAGTAAAGGCCAGTTGCGGCAGATCATCAGTACTGAAAATCCCTACATCCAGTGTTTCATTATCAGCCGCATGCAACACACCACCAGTCACGCTAACTTCATAAACAGCCAAAACGACGGGATCGTATTCTTTTGAATAAAGTCCCACCAATCGGTCAACAACCGTTTCAAGCCCGCATTCCTCGAGCACTTCACGTTCAACGGCATGTTCGATCTTCTCCCCACGATTCACATATCCAGAAGGAAAACTCCATTTGCCAATGGCCGGTTCAATAGCACGTTGAATCATGACAATTCCACCGTCCATGGGGACAATTGCGGCACACGCTATTTTTGGATCGCTCCAAATAGTCCGACCACATTCAGAACACACGGGATGACCATGGGGTCCGGATCTTAGACTTGGTAATTCGTGCTCATGATCATCTGTCACTTAAGTCTCACCGTCATCTCAAAATCCAATCACCACATTTAGATTCTTAAGACTCTAACAGAGTGTATTAAATCCAAATAATGTAATCGACGAAAGTTCCAGGATGGCAGAATCGATTTGATCAATTCCAATCCCATAACTTGTGAATTCAGCTCCCAAAATCCCGAATGGATTTCATCAATACATAAAATTTCTAGTCAACTGAACGTGTAAGCTCATGCAATGGCCTTCGTAGAAAATTCACGAATGAAGACCCTACGCTTATCACACCAGCACTTAGCACAACGAACAGAATCACCAATACAGGCAACCACATCGTTTGAAGAAAGAAAGGTGGTAGCAATGCCCGTCCTGTCTCGGAGTAGGCGATCGCACTTACAGCCATCCTGCTAGCAAATAATCCGACCGAAGCACCCACAACACACCCCAATAACCCCACAATGCCATGCTCTATCAATGCGCTCCGTATAAATCCCGATTTCGACAAACCCATAGCACGTAAGTAAGCCGAATCATGGATAAGCCTGCTTGAATTAGCAAACAGATATGTGACATACCCCAGTAGAAGTGCCAATCCTCCGATGATCAAAGACACAATGCTCATCCCGCGCCAACCAGCTACGGTCAGCGGATCAATCACTGACTCATTCAGGCGGGTTCCCCTATCCAATAGGCTGCTCCCTCGATAGATACCGCGAATTTCTTCTGTTACCTCGGTATGGTTTACGGGGTTAATATCGGCGAATATCTCATTGGCGTGGATGTTAACAAGGCCGCGCAGTTCGACGAAATCCAGAAGCGTCTCAACATCTAAGATCATAAAAGGGCGATTGGTAGGATCAAGTGTAGGAAAAAGCCTAGCGGTGCCGATTGGATTTATCGGGACAAACCCACCTGAGATTTGCACAACAGCGGGCTGCCCGAGAACCGCCCCCGTCAGACCAAAGAAATTATCCGAAACTATTGCAGGTAACGGCTTTCCAGTGGCGCTTCGGTAAACACCACGAACTCCGGCGATAGTGCCACGCTCCAATGAAACAGTGCCCACCGCTGTACCCGGATCGCCAACTCCAAATTCTTCAACCAAACTAGCATAAGCATCGTCAAGACCATTAGAAGTCGGTAGAGGAGTCCAAAGCGCCTCTGACTCAAAATCCAACAACTTATGTTCAAAGTCAGGCCCGAGCGCCTTGATGTCATCAATGAACCACACGGTCGGCGCACCGCTATCTCCACCAGCCTGCATAAAGGTCTGTAGAGATGTGATTTCAATCGGATCCACAAGATGAACAGGCACATCACCAGACTGCTCTGACCATTTATCACCTATTTGACCTAGAGTGACAGTAACCCGTCGGCCCTCCGCATCTTTTAAAACAATCCAAAAGAAATGATCTGTTACATAAGGATCTTGTTTAGTCCACGCAGTGATTTTTAACGTGCCGGCCGGCAGTATTAACGGTGCTGGTTTTGCAGAGATGTTCAGGCTGACTAATAGATCCTCAATAGATTTTTCTGAAAAATCATCTCTAAACCAAGCAATATTTGAAAAGCTCTCGGATTCAATACCCAAAACGTTGAATGCCGGGCCTTGGCTGGTCGTGCCAAACTTAGCAATTTGCCGAAATGCCATCGTCGCCGTATTTACACCGCCCACAGCCGTAATTTCCGCTATGTCTTGTGGACGAACGTTTGAATTCATACCTCTAGGTAGAATTCGCAGATTACTACCATTATCGTAGAATATTTGTTCTCTGGCACTACGTTCCANCGTTGCTCCTAAGGTCCCGACCATTACGCCGAGTCCTGTCCCTAAAATAAGCAACAGGACAGGCCAGGAATACCAGTAAGGATCTCTCCCCAATCTCCAGAAACCTAAAGCCAAGGGAGCGGAAGTAAATCGAGTAGCAATCGAATAGGAAACCCTTGCGACCACTGGAAACACCCGAAGCATCAATAACGCCGTGGATATGAGTAGCATGACCGGAGCGAACAACAGCGTTACATCTGTAGCAACCCCACCATCTCGATCAGCTATCGCTATCCCACGGGTGGAGATTTCCCATACGAAAANCCCACCAAGGATCATTATCAAGATATCGAAATAAAACCTTTGAAATACGGGAGGACGATCAGGACGCGCTCTTGAGCGATCAACACTAGAAATACCAGAGCGAGCAACGACCAANACCTGAGAAAGCAANACNAAAAAAACTAGTAGCGCGGTAATCCCTGACCAAANCCANNCGGACAAAGAAAGCTCAACCGGTAAATGACTACCACCAGTCAGAGATTTAAACACAGGCAATTTACCCGCTAACCCTATTCCCAGCGCTGCAAATAGCGGTGCGACCAAAGCTGGCAATANGATNACNACTNCNCCCTCAATAATTTGTAGCCGAAATATCTGAAATATTGAAAGCCCACGCGATCTAAACATCGCAATCTCATGTTCGCGCTTNCGNGCAATTAATCCTGACACCAAGAACAAGTAGTATCCGACTACCGCTACCACGAACGCAGCCAGTAACAAGACCGGTAAACGAAGAAACAGCATTTTTGTTTCCATGCGATTGGTAGACGCACGCATACCAGAAAGTGTTTTCACCTGAGGTAATTCGGTTTTAACAATGTCTTCAAACTGGTCCACCGCAGCAACAAAGACACCTGGNCTAGCCAACGAGATTTTTTCAGGATCAGTGAACAACACACGCATGTAATTCATAGGTAACCCTGCATTGGAAGGACCAACACCAGGTGCGATTGCGCCTTCGGCAGTAAACAAAATAATGGGCTTATCTCGGCCACCGAACAACATAGGAGGATCAGGTTCTAATATGGCGTTAGGACTGCCGAGCCAGAATTGATCACCCAAATCNTTAGCCGCGAAAATTCCCACNATCTCACCCTTCACACTGCCAAATCCACGCGATACAGANGATGCCAAAACAACGTCACCAACACGCAAATCCTCAAGTACATCACCATGCCGAATTCTTCTTGAACGATTTTCGTAAACCGCAACCTCCACCACCCTGTCACCGTCCTCATCGATACGTAAATTCGAGGTCGGAACTCTTCCATCAACATATGTAACTACTTGATGCAAACCTTCCATTTCGTGGAAATAAGCTCTGGATGCAGATTCTCCGCGCACGGTCTCTATTTGGGTGTTTGGATCACCGTCATCGAGTCCCCAAAAGTGTGAGCGAGACTTTATACGTGTAGACCGCCATTCGATAAGAGGTTCTAATTGTTCACTCACTGCGGAGTCAACCACTGAATTAGCCTGCGTTATCTCCGAGTGTTCAAGTGGAATCCAATCAGAAATTGCACTTACGTTCTTGTTGTATGGCCCGGCCGTTTTGACGACATCGGCCATACCCACACGCTCAAGTGAACGTAAATAAACGGGTCCTCCCGCTACCGTTGTGGTGGCAAGAAAGACAGCTATCAAAGCTCCGAGGGAAAGGGAAAGATCTCCCCGTGCTCGCTGTTTTACTAATCGTGAAAAATTCAAACTCAAAGTTGGGAACCAACAGAAACAGGGTCGCCGATTCTTGTGTGTTTGGTGGGCCCGGGATGACTCGAACATCCGACCTCTACTTTATCAGAGTAGCGCTCTAACCGACTGAGCTACCAGCCCAAATTAATTTCATTTAAGGACCTGCTAAATTATACATTTTTATTTAAATAATTCTAACTGTTAAAAT
>PBRL01000069.1 GCA_002725925.1 Chloroflexota bacterium | reverse complement strand
GGTGCTGGAACAATATTTTAAGAATTTCAATGTACCCGTGGTAAAAAATTTTCCCGCCGGGCATGTACGGACCAATATTTCACTGCCGCTGGGTGTTCCGGCGGAACTGGATACAGAACAGGGAGTACTTCGACTTTTGGAGTCACCTACTGTGAACAGGGACCGATAGCTATATGTTGCTAGATGATGTACCCATATTTTTACCGAGAGCAATCAGACTGATGAACTCATACATAATATTTGCTGCTAAAAGAGAAGTGATTTGTGCCGGATCATAAGATGGCATTACTTCCACCATATCATAACCAATAAAATCAATTTCTGTCAACCCTCGAACCAGGAACAGAGCCTCGTAGCCAGTGAAACCCCCTGGTTCAGGCGTCCCGGTTCCAGGTGCATAGGCCGGGTCTACAAAATCAATATCAAAAGTCAAATAGGCCGGTCCAGGTCCAACCCGATCCTTTATTTTTTCCACTGCCCGCTCCATGCCCATACGGTGTAAGTCTGGACCGGTAATGGCCATGAATCCAGCTTCGGATGACATCTGATGATCTTCCTGGTCGTACAATGGGCCCCGCAACCCGACCTGACTGGATCGTGCCGGATCGATGAGACCCTCTTCCAGGGCTCTGCGGAAGGGTGTGCCATGGGTGTCTTTCTGGTCAAAATAGCCGTGCCATAAATCGCTGTGGGCGTCAAAATGCACCAGCGCCACAGGGCCGTATTTTTCTTTTGCTGCCCTGAGTAGCGGCAGGGATACAGAATGATCACCGCCCATAAAAACCGGAATGATGCCCTGTTCAAAGATGGTTCGGGCACCGTCCGTGATCATCCGGTGAGATTCCTGAAGATATCCAGGCATTATAGGCAGGTCTCCATAATCAGCACCGGCGCAATGTTTAAAAATTTCTATTTGTTGAGCCGGGTTATACGGCCTTAGAAGNACTGAGTTATCACGAATTCCCGCTGGACCGAAGCGGGCACCGATCCGATAGGTAGCGCCTGTATCAAAGGGAACACCGATTATTGCAAAATCCACATCCTCTAANTNTGTCACATGAGGGAGGCGCATAAAGGTNCGGATGCCCTCAAAGCGAGGATATTCCATGGCATCCAAAGGTTGATATTTTTTATTGTCTGTCATAAGATAACCTTTCCTAATTAATTGTCAACCAACGTACCTAAAGTNCTGATTAATATAACCAGTACTGCNGCACCGATGGTAAGCAGCAGCCACCAGGGCAGNCCCAAACCGGCGGGGATGGTTCCTACCAGCAAAGAAACTCCGCCGGCAATCAGAGCATAAGGCATCTGGGTACGAACATGATCCATGAGTTCACAACCAGAAGCCATGGATGTCAGAATGGTAGTATCGGAGATCGGTGAACAATGGTCGGCCCAGACAGCTCCGGTTAATACGCAGGCAATGGTAGAATATAGGATATGAATATTTTCAGGATTAACTCCGCCCTGACCTTCCATCACTGCCCAGCATAATGGTATGACCAGGGGCATTAAAATGGCCATAACACCCCAGCTGGATCCGGATCCAAAGGCAGTAANAGCGGCTACCAGAAAGACNACTGCCGGGAGAATATTCATGGGNATTGNATCCCCCAGGGTAGTGATAATAAAGTCNGCTGTNTGCAGGTCTCGGGATAGGTCTGCCAGGGCCCAGGCCAGTATCAGGACCAGCATGCCCATAACCATAAACTTGAGTCCGCTGTACCAGGCTTCAAATGTTTCATTCAGGTTTAAAATACGCTGGCNGACTGAAAGCATTGCAGCCGTCAAGGCACTCAATAGAGTGGAATGCATCAGGGCGGCCAAAGTATCAGCACTACCGAGTATCTCCTTTAAACTGTCTCCCTCACCAGATGAAAAAATAAAGTAAAGCATGGTGCCTANNAGGACNAGAATGGGTAANATGGCATTTANCGCACGGAGGGGAATATTTTCCTTTACTTTAAGATCGCCATCGTTGCCATCTGTTTCCATCTTCATTTCAGGCAAAACGTTGAGCCCTTGACGAGCAATGTTTTCCGCTGCGACCATGGGACCAATATCTCTGCCGGTAGTTACCACCAGNCCTACCAGAAAAATGGCTAAAAAAGGATAAAAACTATAAGGTATGGAATGGAGAAAAAGTAAGTAGGCGGATTCGTCTAAACCTGTTAGTCCCTCGATTGCGTCTGCAATAATTCCCACTTGAAAGCCGATCCAGGTGGTTATGANCGCAATGGTTGCAACGGGAGCAGAAGTTGAATCCACCAGGTAAGCTAATTTTTGACGGGAAATGCCCAATTTATCGCACAACATCCGGGAGGTGTTGCCCACAATAAGGGTGTTAGAGTAATCATCAAAAAATATGACAATGCCNAACAGCCAAATTGAGATTTGTCCTTTTTTCGGTGTGTTGGCCCATTTAACCAAATGACGAATAATGCCATGCATGCCGCCGTTGCGGTAGATAATGCCAACCATCCCGCCCAGCATGAATGTAAACAGTGTGATAATAGCGTGGTCTCTATCCANTATTGTATTGAGTANATATACATGAAAAGACTGCAATAGTCCTGAAANAAGCCCCGNGCCGGTAAGTCCATTGACTGCCCAGGCACCAAACCAGATTGCAATAAANAATGCNGGAACGATGGATCGTGTAAGGAAAGCCAGNAAGATGGCAATGACAGGAGGCAAAACAGANACCCAGGGTTTTATACTGTGCCTGGTAAGCTGATCGATAGNNATNNCATCNTGCANTAANTTGAAAGANNCTTNTCCGCTCTNANGTACAGANAGNTTTTGAAANTTGATCTGGTCTGAGNCCNNNATTGNTNGGCAGNAANNTGGTGCCGTTACANTCNAGTTTATAAGNATCAGNAGNNTNAAATTCNCCTGAATAGGTGATGGNAAACTCGATATTTTCCAGAATAATTTTTGGTGCATTTACCGAAGTAATGGTTTGACCAGAAAGGAAATGTAAAAAGAACAGGAAAACTGAGAAAGCTCTGCTGGAAAAGTTCATATATAATTTTTTTTGCAATTTGTTTAAACAGTAATTTTATGTATTCATCTGTATGGAATTATCAAAGGCTATGATTATCTGAAAAATAAACCAACGGATTACTAATTTCTACTAGATTTAATGCTGAAACACCTACTTATTTTTTTCATCATTGTATCTGCAGCCACAGCACAACCAACTGACTCCAAATTACTCAAGGAAATCCTGGAAAACTTAATACCTGTCTTTTCCAATATTTTTTCAGAACCAGATCAGTATAAACTGCAGATCATCTATACCCAGGTAAACCGGGATCGAAATAATGTTCCTGAACTGGCAACCCATACCTATCGGCTCAAGCCTCGGGAATACTTCTATCCTGCCAGTACCATCAAGATTCCTATTGCCGTGCTGGCCATGGAAAAACTCAACAGCATTGAGAATATTGACCGGGACACACCACTGAACATTCTGACTGAAATGCCGGGTTTAGAGGGAATTTTGGAAGATAAGACATCGAGGACCGGCCTTCCGTCCATTGCGCACTACATTCATAAATTGTTTGTTGTTTCCGATAATGATGCCAGCAATCGACTTTTTGAATTTTTAAGGCGGGATTATCTCAATCAACGGCTTTGGGACCTGGGTTATACAGAAACAAGAATTCGCCAGCGTCTTGGTATTTCCTTGAGCGAAAAACAAAACCGTTATACGAACTCTTTTCGATTTTTTCATGATGGCAGCATTATATACGAACAGCCCAGCCAAAAGGCAGAAATTGATTTGAATGTGAATTACAACGATTATCTGATTGGCAAGGCACACATGAAAAGTGGCAAACGTGTTGAGCAGCCCTTTGATTTTTCAAAGAAAAATTTCATGAATCTTATGGAACAGCATCGTTTTTTAATTCAAGTCATGTTTCCAGAAACAGCGCCTAACTATAAACAATTAAACCTGACAGAGAATGACTATCAATTTCTTTATGGGAAAATGTCCCTGCTGCCCCGGGAAAGTAAATATCCGCTTTATGAGGACGATAATCATAATTATGACGGCTACTGTAAATTTTTTATGTTTGGTGATACAAGAGAACAAATCCCGGATCACATTCGCATCTATAATAAGGTGGGACTGGCCCATGGTTTTCTACTTGACAATGCCTATGTGGTGGATGTGAAAAATAAAGTAGAATTTTTCCTTAGTGCAGTGGTATACGTTAATCAAAATGAAACTTTGAATGACAATACCTATGAATATGATGAAATTTCCATACCCTTTCTGGCTGCCTTGGGAAACGCCTTTTATCGTTATGAATTAAACCGCGTGAAAGATGTTTTACCCGATTTGACCCGATTTGAAATTGGGAATAAGTAAATCAAGTGCAACTGTTCAAAATCCTGCTTCGCAGGAGATGATGTTATTTCAATAACATTTCCTTCCTAGTATGCCTACAAATATGGTTTAGGCTCTTATTCACTTTTTCCTATAAGATCTAATGTTTCAGATATGGCTTTATCTGCAAGGCTAGACATTAGTTCATAGCCCGATCTATTGGGGTGTACACCATCGTATGTATATTCTTTTTTAAGCCCCTTATTACTTGTGACCATTGATGAATAATAGTCAAGATAGGTTATACCATTACGTTCAGTATATTTTTTCACAATATTATTAACAGCTGTAATCTTTTCAGGAGGGTTAAGCCCGGGGTTCCAAGGGTAATCAGCTGCGGGCAGAATTGAGGATAAGATTACATGGATTCTGTTGCTTCTTGCCAGTTCAGCCATGGAAATAATATTATCTGTTATCATTTTGACGGTTGCTGGCCCAGTATTGCCAGCAATGTCATTTGTCCCTGCTAAAATAACGACAATTTTTGGTTTTAGGTCAATGACATCCGCCCTGAACCGGATCAGCATCTGGGGTGTCGTTTGACCACCGATGCCCCGGTTGATGTAATCTTTTTCTGAAAAATATTCTGGGTAAAGTTCACTCCAATTCTCTGTTATTGAATTACCCATAAATACTATTCTATTTCCGTTTATTTTAGGTGGGCCGAGTTTGGAATTTTGCTTTTTATATTTGTTTAGATTTGCCCAATCTTGAGTCATAGTAACACCATTCATGAATAAAAGAAGAATTAAAAAACGCATTCATATCCCATTATAATTTGCAATAATTTTAACATAATTCTAACAAATAACCCTGTGATACGGTGTTTAATGTTTTGAAAATAAAAGAATCTCTTCCATACTGTATTATTTTTTAAGACCAGACTTGATTACTCTTTTGCATGTATCTGTGTAATGATATGGCACTAGCAAATCTAAATTCTACAGATTTTTTCCTGCTGGCTAGTTCTGGGGTTCAGGCAGTTTATGCGTATTAACTACTGGCTGTATCCAGGCCATTTCAAAATCGCCATCAGCATATGGGTTTGAGTGTTTGCGATCGGAGATAATTTGGGCTCGAACATATAATTCAGTATTATCAAAATAATAGACAGCTGGATTCTCGTCTGTTTCAAAGAATACCTGACCAATTTCAGCGCTGTAAATACGGGATATATGTCTTTCCTGACCTTTATCATCTAAAACTGGAGTGGAAGAGGTATCAAATATTCTTGGTGTGCCGATAAACTTTGTGGTGTATGAAACTCCAGGCTCACCCTGGATCTTTANTGTAATNTGATCCNTGGTAACCTTGATTTCATCCAGCAGGACACCTGAGCTGGAATAAAATTCACCATTTTCTAATGCATTAATAATGCTTTTTGCGGNAAGATGTTTTCTGTAGACCATAACCCATCCTCTCCCGGCATTGGAATTGCCGACTCCAAACTTATAATAGCTNTGNGTGTCATCNGTGGCCAAACCATACATTACACTCCTGCTTTTGTGAAGACGATTGGATAAAACAATATCCCAAATTCTATCGGTACCTGGATGAGCATCATCACCCCAGTTTTTTACNTCNGGATGNCCNTTATAAACTTCAAANAAAGGGTCTCCTTTTAACTTTATCAAATCCTCTGGCAGAATTCCCCAGTAAAAATTGGGGTGATTTGCGTGAGCAATCATAGGTCTATTTGTTTGTTCACGCTGTCGGAGAACTGCATCCACATTTCTTTGCAGCACATCGTATGTGCTTTTTCCTCCCTGAGGCTGGATCAATAACTCAAGATTTGTAGCATTTACATGAACAGGATATTTATCAAATATATCCGTAATCTCCTCTGCTTGAATCAATATAAACTCACCAGGAACCTCGAATTTATCTTTTAATTCACTCAAGGTCTTTAATCGCATTTGAAGTGTATCACCTTTCTGACGCAAATCAGGCCAATCATCTCCAAATTCTATTTTCAATTTCTCCAGTTTTTCTATTGTGAAAGGCGGTGGCCATATTTCCGTATTTGCACTATCAACTACATCGATCCATTTTTCTCCTTCAGAGAGAATATTGTGATCAGATAATGCAAGGAATTGGTAATTGTTTTGATGATACCAATTCACCACAGTTTCCGGGGGAGCATCGCCATCGCTCCATAATGTATGTGTATGCAGATTCCCTTTCAGCCATTTAGGTTTTTTTCTAATCCGATCACAACTAAAAAGAAAAAATATAGTCACTATAATTAATAGATTCTTCATGTAGAAACTTACATAAATGATTTTCATACAGTCAGGTGATGTTATTTAATAAGCAACATTTTTCTGGTATTATTAACTCTACCAACCTGGATCCTGTAAAAGTATATCCCTGAATCCACTTGCAGTTTGAACCTGTTCATTCCATCCCACTTCACAAGATATTCTCCTACGTTGTGGTGTCCATTCGCAAGCTGCAGGACCTCACGACCTATGATATCCAGAATGGTTATAGTCACCTTTCCAGGCTGGGTTATAGTATAGGGAATTAATGTACTGGCGTTAAAAGGGTTGGGATAATTTTGGCGTGAAGAAAACTCCATAGGATGGACTTTATTTTCTTCCGATATGTGTGAATAATTTAACCCGATGTAATCACAAGTGCCCCGCAAAATGGCATTCGCTGTAGAATCGTACAATCCAGCTTCTATACAATTCATATCTTCGTACGTTAAAGCCATGACATTTTCACCGTGATTCATCCACCACCAACTCTCAGGATACTGGTCCGGTGTCCCGGATGTCCAGCTGACAAAATAATCCCAATTCTCGAACCCGCCAGGAAAATAAGACTGGGTACCACCAATAAATTGTTGTTCAAGAACAGTAAAGTTATCAGATGTTCCAACTGCATCATGATAAACAAAATAGCGTTTACAACTGTAGGCAGAATGCATATTTAAAGCAACTTCTACAGGATTATCTGTAGTCCACATAAGTTCAATAAACCGATTTTTCAATACAGCAACTTCCGGTTCTAAGGGTATGTCATCCCAACCGCTTTCAATATCCACTCCATTGGCGTTCTCACGGGGATATCCCAGTTCCACGCCATCAGGGTTATACATAGGTATGATATGGAATATACAATTTGATCTGACAAATTCCGCAAAAGGCGAGTCAGATATGAGGATATTGATAATTTCATTGGTGACCCAGAAAGATTCCTCTTCACCAGGATGTGTCCTGGCGTGAATATATATACGATGATTCGAGCTGATTTCAGGATTTTCCGATATTGTTAATTCCCAAATGGCTCGGTTTTGCACTGTAGCGCCTAATGAATCAATGGTTACATAGGAGTATGCCTCCCAGCGGTCAAGGTCCACAAGTAAACTGTCATAGCCATAGCCCCAGTTTCGAGCATCACGGGAAAACTGGGTTTCATCATCAGGAATAATTCCGCATTTTTCTGTGGATTGGGGAATAAAATTATTTTGTCCTTTCACCAAATTCGAAAGCAGAAACAGGGGGATCAATAAGTAATGTTTATAGGGCATTCGATTGATCTTTCAGGATTAATTTTTCACTTTTTTCAAATAATATAATGTCCCACTGGCTGTGAGGACAATTCCAACCAACGACGGCACGAAAGCTGTAATCAACGTGATAATCAGGAATACAGAATACAGGAAAAGAACTATAATCATACTCCAGGGGTAAAAAAGTGCTCTATAGGGGCGGTCCTTATCCGGCCATTTTTTCCTTAATACATAAATAGCACCGAAGGTCAACAGGTTAAAAATGGTACTGGTGGCAGAGAAAAAATC
>PBRL01000002.1 GCA_002725925.1 Chloroflexota bacterium | reverse complement strand
CAAACGGTCGATACGCCTGTCCTGCGAAGGATCCCGCTGCCACGACCAGTCAAGATGTCCGTTACGGCGTACTACGCCGGCAGTCATATGTCCCTCTGCGCCAACCCGAAAGCGTATGATCGGCATTGCGTCCAGCACTTCATTGGCCAGAATCACGCCGCGGAAACCGGATTCCGGCAACGAATCGAGCCAGCGGACCTTAACCAGGTTCTGCTCGATCTGACCGGCCAGTGTCTGTTGCTGCTGCGCACGCAGTGCTGGGCTGACTTCCACAATAAGGTACTCGGCCGGCAGGCTGTCGCGCTCAGCCAACTCAGTAAGCACCGTTGCAGCCAGAACACCACTGCCGGCACCAAATTCAAGCAGCGATCCGCCATCTAACTGGGCCAGTATCTGTGCCGCCTGGCGGGCCACGCAACGACCGTAGAGAGATCCCAGCTCAGGCGCAGTCACAAAATCTCCCTGCCGACCAAACTTCCGGGTGCCAGAGACGTAATACCCCAGACCCGGCTCGTACATAACCAGATCCATATAGCGCTCAAATGGCAGTACACCGCCACGACCCTCGATCTCAGTTTGTACCCGTTCAACGACGCGGGCACTGTGTGCCAGCGCCTCTGAATCAGGTTCAGGCCACGGGTTTTTCGGCAATTGATTAGAGTTTGATACCACGGTCATACACCTTAAGTGCCGGGGTTGTTACTATCACACCATTGTAACCGCCGTAGGGTGAGCCAAAGGATGACTGCGAACCGCAAATCCCTTGAAGATAAGGTGGCTTTGGAGCAGCGAGATCTGCGTCAGGATGCCTATTTTAGGGGGCTGATTGGCAAAGCTGAATATAGCTTTAATTGGGGTAACGCGACTTTCGTCCCCAGATGGAAAAGCGAATTGCGCCACCAAGCCGATGTTTTGTTGTCAGTCCCGCAACGCAGCGAGTGGACCCACTTATTTGCAGGGCTTTTGCGTTTTCCTGCTTTTCGCAGCAGCTTCGTCG
This sequence comes from Chloroflexota bacterium, assembly GCA_002725925.1. Taxonomy (GTDB): domain Bacteria; phylum Chloroflexota; class Dehalococcoidia; order Lucifugimonadales; family Lucifugimonadaceae; genus Lucifugimonas. Next base: position 9,657 of record PBRL01000002.1, on the reverse strand, counting down.
AAACCGGTATGGAATACGAGGTTTTTCAGCAACGCCGCAAGCTGGTACCTCCCGGTGCGCTCGATAGTTTCAGAGGATTAGTGGCCACTGCACAGTTGAGCAATCTTTCAGAATATCAAGGGTATCGCTTGACTACGGTCTTGGGTTTTGAGCTGGCTCGTCGACGTTTTGAGTTTGGTGAGGTCGAAACGCGGACTAGGGGGTTTGTTACTATCTATGCCGGAGTTGAATAATGTGTGAATTGAAATGTCAATAATAATGAGTTCACGCTGTTTTTTATTCAATTATTGCTCGGAGTATCTTTTGTGCGGATTTTATAAAATAATCGAGAGAAAAATCACGGATAAAAGAGACGGTCAAATTTGTCATTGACAGCTTCTGTTATTTAAAGTAAAATATTTTCATTAAAGGATTGGGTGAAGGTTATATAACTTGACACAGCTTGGGGCGTTGATTATCATACTGCCCGATGGTAGTTGAAAACTTCTTGGACATATCAAGTAGCATAGTTGAGATGCTGTGAATGCTTTTTGCTACTTTTGGCTAACGTTACAGCTTATAATTGGTTTAACCTCTCCTGCAGTCGGGCATCAGCCCGAAGGAGAGATCTACAAAGCGTTTCAGTTTCCCGATCTTTTGGTACCATCTATTGACGGGGATTTGAGTGATTGGGCTTTGGTAGATGATTCTTATGTGATTCGAACGGATCATTTGCAGGATCTGATAGGCTCCGAAGTTGGGATGAGCGGTTCAGACGATTTTTCCGTGCGTCTCATGGTTGGATGGAATAAAACGGCCAATAGACTCTATATTGCAGCTCAAGTNCGCGACGATATTCATCAAATTGATCGTCCGGCTGGTAGTGCTGNGGTNCGAATTTTTCAAGACGACGCGATGGAGTTATTCATCGATGCNGATCACTCTGGTGGGCAATATGCCAATTTTACCGAGTTGAGCCNTGATGAACAATTGCAGCGCAATGGCGCAGAAGCTAATCACTTTGTATTGGCTGGCCCGCCGCCCGATGAAGACTTTTTTGTTAATTTTTCTGCTGCGGCTTGGTATGCGCTTGCAAGCGGTCCTTATACGGAGGCGGCGATAGGATTCGTAGGCGTNTCGGATGGGANTGGAGTGACGAGTTACGAGGTNATGCTCGTGCCTTTTGATCATGTTGATGTTAAAGCGGTCTTTCAAAGCAAAGAGCATGTCTTGNTCGAANGNGNAATTATTGGCTTCAATGTTGAGTTTAACGACTTTGATGNAAATTCAGAATTATTCGATGCGAAATGGTCAGTTTCGGGTCAATTGAATTCTTTTCGCTTCTCNGANCGTTTTGCCGACTTGATCTTAATGCCACTTGAAGGTATTTTTCAACCGACGATTGTCGAAACCAATTCTTGGGGGCGTTTAAAAGCTNCCTTGCAATTGGAGTCGCACATTCCTNTTTNTTCTCGAGGAGCTGAATGATGAGAGTGACGGGACTATTCTTGATCTTNNTTCTTGGATTGGGAATCCATGGTTGTGGATATAACTATTACACTGGGCCACTACAGCCGGGTGGGCAGCAAGATTCCTCGATTAGCGTCGCTGATGATGGTACCGTAACCTTCGCTCAAGATCGTTTTGAAGTTCGGTTAAAGCCTATGACCGATGAGGAACTCAACCGCCAGTTCTTCAATAATTCCCAAGCTGGACCAAAATCCACAAACCCCTATACTTTTGGTAATACAGTATTTTGGGGGACCGATCAAGAAAAACAGCGCTTCACAATCTTTAAGGTTAGTGTCAAAAACTACGCATATCCCAAAGTTAAAATCGATCCGAGTAAAATCGTCGTCAAAGCAGGGAATAAACGGGAGTATTGGAGTCTTAACTTTGAACAGTTGGACACTTACTATCGGGCCTATGCTATTGGCTATCGAGGAAACGAATACGCACGTTATCAGGAAAGGCGCGACTTGTTGCGTCGAACAATGTTAAAAAACGAGGAAATCTTTAGTGGTCAAGAAGCGGAAGGCTTCGTTATATTTCCCGCATTGCATCCTGATGTGAGCGATATTGAAGTTCAGGTGCTGGACGTTGTGCTACGCTTTGATTTTCGCAACGAGCCTGTCGAAACCACGAATATTTCCTATAGCTTTGTTAGGGATATCGGGAAAATTTACAAGGACGGCACGGTCGTCCCCAGAGTCAGCAACGCAAACTAATCTTAGGACCACCAAGGAGGAGTTGGCATATGAAGACGTTGAAAATGCTTAGCGCATTGGCCGGCCTGCTGTTGGTCGCTGTATCAAGCGAAGCAGTAGTCAATATTCAGAATGTGGGGGCGGGCGCCCGTTCCCAGGCATTGGGCAATAGTTTTGTTGCCGTGGCGGATAACTCCGACGCGGTATTCGAAAACCCAGCGGGTTTAGGCCTTATCGCCAAGAAGCAGTTGGCCTATACGAATGTGTCGTTGTTTTTCGGTGGGATTGAAGGCGACGACTTGGGGCAGCATGTATTGTCGTATGTGCAGCCTTTGGGTTCGAAGTTGGGGCTGGGCTTGGGTTATGAGCGTATCGGCTCTGAGTTGATGAGCGAAAATGGAGCGTTTCTTTCACTTTCGTATAAGNTNNCGAAAGCACTCAATATCGGTTTGTCGGCGAAGTATNTGTTTTGGAGTGTGGGCGATATCCCGGCGGACAATGGCCGAGCAGACCCCCTTTCGAACCAGACNGCGGGCAATGTCGGGGNGGATTTAGGGGTAATGTGGAAGACGCCGTTCAAGGGGGCTCAGTTCGGTTTGTTGTTGAAAAACCTAAATCAGCCGAATGTGGCCTATGGAACCGTGCCAGGGGACGGCGATGCGGGCAAGTTGCCGATGGATGTGCATGCGGGTGTGGCGTATCAGTTGAACNCGCAGTCGTTGGTTTCGGTGCAATATGTGTTGCGCGACATGTCGGGCACGTCGGATAGCCGGTTAGTGGTGGGTGGGGAGACGGAATTGGCGGGCGATCTGATGTTGCGTGCAGGAGGNAGTAAGGTCTTTGAGGAGGATGCGACAGGGGATCTAAATGCGGGGTTGGGCTACAAGTGGAACAANGTGTGGTTTGATTATGCCTACCATATTCCGCTGGATCTGACTGAGACCAATGGCGCTCATCGATTCTCGTTCGCATACGATTTCTAAGACNGNTGCTGCTTTGGACNCCAACTGGGAACTATACACTAAGGAGACGCACAGATGACGGTCTGGGCTGGACTTATCGCGCTGGGATTGGGACTGGGAGCTAGCCTTTTNCTGCCGGTGCCNCAAAATTTGAAGACCAGTTTCGACGCCGGACAGTCGCTTTACGCGCTCGGCGAGTTTGAAGGGGCGATCCTCGAATACTCGAAGATCGTTACGTTCAAGAGCAAAGCCGTACGGACTGACAGCGTTCGAGTCGACTTTGGCGACGAACTGGAATTGCCCGTAGTCGCGGCGGCCTGGTACCAATTGGGTAACGCCTACAAAAAGAGTGGTCAGCACGAAAAAGCGGTAGATGCATATCGCCATGTCCTCGATGTAAAGGGCGTGCTTGATGATTTCAGGTCACTGGTGCAGTTCCAGGTCTCTGAAACTCGCTTCCTTGCCAAAGAATACGGTGAGGCCGCCAAAGAGTACAAGATTTTCGTTGAGCTGTTCCCCAAAACTGAAGAAGCGGGGAAAGCGTATTTTTATGCGGGTTGGAGCGAATTCAATCTAAAGGAATACGATAGATCAATTGAAACCTTGAAGGGCATGTTGGCGGCATATCCGGAAGATCGTTATGCTCCAGATTCTCAATTTCGCATAGCAAGCGCGCTGTTTGAGAAGGGTGAATACGACGAGACCGTCGATATGGCTCAGATCGTTCTTGATAAATACCCGAGTAGTCCGGTTATCGCTCAGGCTGTCTATTTAAAGGCCAATGCATTTGATAAAATGGCCCGAGATGAAGAAGCGATCAAGGCCTATCGCGATGTGCGGGATCTTTACGACCGAATGTTCGAACTTTTGCGCGGTTCGTTTCGTGAAGGTAAGAACGTTGATTTTGAAAACTATCGGCAGCTCTTTGAAACATCGTCTTTGCGCGTTGCTGAAATTTTCCGCAAAACAGACCAGTTTGAAGAAGCCTACCAAGAGTTGATCGCAGCCCAGGAAACAGCAGAAGAGCGTTTCTATAAGGCCAAAGTGCAAATGCGAATCGGCGACAACTACATGGAGTGGGATAAGTTTTCCGAGGCTTGGACAGCCTACAATCAGGTAATAGAGCTATACGGCGACACGCCTTACCCCGCGAATGCTCAGTATCAAAAAGGGGAAGCGCAATATTTCGCTGGTGATTACGCTGCTGCCCGTAGTGATTATTTGAAATTGCTGGAGGTTTACCCCGACAGTGATACGGGTTTGCGCTCTGCCGCGCTTTATAGCGCAGGGTGGTCGGCTGAAAAAATGGGTGACTCGGATGAGGCCATTGTGAGCTATGGTTTGGCTGTGGATAACTTTCCGCGTTCGGATCAAGCGCCTTTATGCCTCTTGCGTATCGCCCGACTCAGTTACGAGGAGCAGAAGGTCAAAGAAGCGATTGATGCTTATAAGGCTATAACTGAGAACTACCAAGATTCCCGGCATGCAGCTGATGGTTTTTATGGGCTCGGTATACTTTATCGCGACGAGGCACGGCATGACGAAGCCGTTGCAGCTTTTTCCAAAGTGGATCGCGATGCACGTGAGACGTATATCGCGGCGCTTATCGAAGCCGCGAATATACATATCTCACAAGGCCGCAATGACGATGGCCGCACCTTGTTGAATCAGTTGCTTGATGGTGTAACTGGAGATCGTGAGCTTGAGGCCAGAGCCCATTTCCAGATGGCTCAGCTTGACCTCAACAACAAGTTCTATATAGACGCGGTTAACCGTTATTCTAAGGTTATAGAAGAATACCCGGAGAGTGATGTCATTCGCGACACGCGTTATGGCCGCGGATTATCGTACCATTACACAGGACGGTACGATCGAGCACTTGTTGACTATAAGTGGCTTCTGGATACTAAAACACCGAAAGCGATGCAGTTGAAAGTGTCCTTCTCTATGGCGCTCTCGTATTCAGCTCAGGGTAGTGATGCTGAAGCAGAGAAACTTCTCGACGAAGTTATTGCCTCAGGCGATGAGAGCCTCGCTCGGTCTGCGCGTCTGCAGTTGATCTCGATGGCAGAAAAGAAGGGCAATCCAGAAGACGCGGTCCGGATCTACGAAGAAATGTTGACATCAACTTCTTCTAGTGAAGATCGCGAGAGGGTGCTTATCCGCTTGGCCAATGCGTATTTCAAGCTGGACAAGTTTCAACAGAGTATTGAAGCCGCTCAACAGTTGATCGACCTCGCGGTTAATACTGAGAGTATTGCGAATGCTCTTTTTGTGCAGGGTAATAGTCTTTATAAAGCAGAGCAGTTTATTCCTGCAATTGCCACATATCGCAAGATCATTGAGAATTACCCTCAGATCGCTTGGGCTAAAAATGCCCAATTTCAGATTGGTGTAGCTTATAACAAGATATCCGCTGGGGGCAATATTGATGTGCTGCCGTCGATGTCTAAGGCGTTCAAGACCTATTATACTCAATATCCAGACGATGACCGGGCGGTACATGCGCATTACTATGATGCTTGGGCTCATTATCGAATGGGGAAGTGGCGTGATGCTAGTGCGATCTTTGAAGGATTAGCGAAGACCTTTCCCGCCTCTCGTTATGCATCAGAAGCGCTTTTTCGTGCCGGTGACGCCCTATTTAATCTGACGAACAGAGGTGGATCTCAAGACAAGAATCAGAGTTTTCTTGAGGCAATGGCTTTCTATGATAAACTCGTCGAACGCTATCCACGCTCGAGTCATGTGGATGACGCGCTTTACAATAAAGCCTGGTGTTTGATTAATCTTGAACGGACGGATGATGCCATACCGATCTTCCAGCAAATTGTAGCTGATCACTCCAACGGGACCTATGGTCCGCGTAGCCAGTTTACCCTAGGCGATTATTATTATGGCCTAAAAGAATATGACAAGGCGCGGGAAAATTACCAAACCTTTCTCGAACTCTTCCCGGTCGATAAGCTAACGGCACAGGACCGGGCTTTGCCGCGTAAGGCCAAAACTTTGTTGGGCCATTTAGGTGAGATAGACGCCTATAATCTCTACTCTGCAGGTGAGAAACTCTTTGATGAAAAGAACTATGATGAGGCGGTGAAGATCTTCAAAGAGGTGCAGCAGAAATATCCGAAGAGTGACCAAGCAGTAAACTCATTGGTTAATATCGCCGCTGCGTATATGGCTCAAGAGGAATATCGTGACGCCGGTGCAATATTCCAGGAGGTTGTTGATAATTATGGCGGTAACTCCAAATTTCTACCGCAGGTGGAATTTGCTAAACAGCAGTTGGAAGCGATGCAAGAAGCTCGCGTCCTCTAACTTCGATAATGAGAATTTTTTCTTTGTGTCCTAACTAGGAGGGATAGAGGAAATGTTAGAATTTTTTCAAGGAGGCGGACCTTTCATGTGGCCCTTGGGTCTTTGGTCTGTGCTATCCATTGCATTCTTTCTCGAGCGCATTTACACTTATGCTACCATGCGTTCTGAGGACGAGTTGGCCGAAATTACCACCGATATCAATTCCCGTATTGACTCGGGGACGTCTGTTGATCAGCTCAAGGAGTTTTGCGTTGAGGTCGGTAAGCTTGAGGGCGAAGTTTATGGCGAAGGACTTGAGCGTTTTGAGCATTTACAGCGTGAGCGGCGTACGATGGAGGAAATGCGCGTCGAAATGAATGGCACGGTTGAGCGTGCTGCTCTAGCATATCTCGAACGCTATTTGTCCGTTATCGACTTCGTCNCCAAGTCTGTGGTGTTGCTCGGTCTGCTGGGCACGGTTAATGGTATGATCAACGCCTTTGAGGGTATTGCTGAAAAAGGCCTTGGTGAACCGACNATTGTTGCTGCCGGTATTTCCGAAGCTTTGATCACGACAGTTACAGGTCTGGTGATCGCGGTGCCTTCAATCGCCATCTATACTTATTTCAGCAATAGCGCCTCAGGCAAAGCTATCCAGTTTGAAGCTTATGGGCACGGTTTTGTCGATCATCTNTTGAACCGCTGGCAACAATCGCAGGCCGCCTAAAGGCCTATAGTAAGGATATGAGATAGATGGCTGATAAATNCGAAAAAAAAGAACTGGCGATGCCGGATCTGACGCCAATGATCGACATCGTCTTTCAGCTCCTCATCTTCTTCATGGTGACCGCTGTGTTCGCCATTACTCCGGGATTGGATATCAAACTGCCAGAAGCTGAAGAGGCTCAGGCGCCGGAGAAGGAGAACCTCTTTATCGTCGTAGACCAAGACGGCAATATGAAACTGAACCACAAGTCAGTGACATTTGCGACACTTAAAGATGACTTGCAGGAGAAGAGACGAATTCTGGACAATACGACGATGATAATTATCCAGGGCGATGAGCGCTCAACCCACGGGCAGATTGTTCAAATTATGGATATTGCTCGCCAGGTAGGCGTCGTTGACCAGGTCATCGCCACGGAACCGCAGCGCAACTGAACGAGGTTTCCAAGCCCTTCCAAGAGAGGGAAGAACTGTGGTAGACGAGTATAAAAAAGCAGTACAGGCTAATCGACAGAAAACAGCCTACACGGCTGTCGGAGTGGCTGTTCTAATCCACTTGCTTTTTGTCCTGTCCAAATGGGCGGCAATTGCTGTCGGTTTAGCAGGCGTTGGGGTATTACTTTATGCCTTGTACGCCGCTACAACCGGCAAACGGATGAGTATGAGCGTGGCTTTTGTCCTCGCTGTAGGCCTTCACGTCGGCGTTTTTGTCTACGATCATTTCTTTGGTATTGGTGTATCAGAAGAGGCAACAGAGTTGATTATCTTCCGCGCGCCACCGCCGATTCTCGAGAAAAACTTTGATTTAGCCAAGCGTCCTGAGATTTCCGAAGTTCAGATGGAGATGTTGCAGTCGATGGCGCCACCGGATTTGCCACAAGACATTTCCGCCATAGCCGATGTTAGTGCAGTCGGTAGTGACCTTCTGAGCTCGGTGCTCCCGGGTACGCAAGTCTTGGGTGCTTTTTCCGGTGCTAAAGCTGAAGAGCTTGCGTTTGACGAAGTTGAAATGATCGAGTTGAGCGAAACTTCGGCTCCCGTGCAAGAAGCGATGAGTATGCGGATGGAGCTAATGAATGTCGGAGATTTGGATATTGGTCGTTATCAGGCGATCTTGATCCAAGACCCGGACAACAAGCGCAATATTCGCGGCTTCTTTAATATGACAATAATCGATTATGACATCGCCGATAAGAACCATGATCGGTTTCCGACGGCGGCGGAAGAATTAATGCGCTACATGCGTGATCATACTAAGATCAATGCTCGGATTGAGGGCACGACCTTAGAATTTTCGGATCCGCGGATCATGGAAGCGCCGATGCTGTATATGACGGGCAATTCTGCTGTTTTACAAGTCAGCGATACGGAAAAGACGAACTTGGGTGAATATCTTAATAACGGTGGTTTTCTTTATGCCGAAGAGATTCGTCAGAGCGATGCCGACAACGGTCTTGATGGTAAAGAGGCGGGAGTCTCTGGAACGCCTTTTGATCGCCAATTCAAGGCGCTGATGAAAGATCCAGGTGTCTTAGGTAGCGATGGTTCCAAATGGCAGAAAGTTCCGAAGGCTCATGCTCTCTATTACGCCTTTTGGGACTTTCCTGATGGTCCGCCGATGGGTGGCGCACCTGGCGGGAATGTCTTCGATTTGGAGATGTTAGAGTTGCGTGGTCGAGTCGCCGTGGTCTTTAGCGATTTGAATGTCAGTTGGTATTGGGGGGATCCGCTAGCCGACGCGCGTGAGCGAGGGCTGCAATTCGGAGTAAACCTGATCGTCTATGCCTTGACTCAGCCAGGCGGTATCGCTAACGTAACGCAGTTTACCCAATAGACAGATTGTAAAATTACTAAGCAAGAGAAGAGGCCCGGGATATTTCCCGGGCCTTTTTATGTTATGGGCGGTTGGTTCAATGGTGCCTGTCATTGTTGTTTTTCAAAATGAATCCCTTTTTAAGCTCCCCCAATTTCTCGGTTCAATTAATGTGTTTATGCTTGTTTGATTCACATCTTCCTTACCTATAAGGAAGTAGGACGGGATTGAACCTGGAGTTCCGATCTCAGTCGCATTGGCGTCCCAGCCACTTTGCATTGTTGCTGTTGCCCAGCTTGTCGATTGGTGACCGGGTTGGTCGAAGGCAATGCGAACCATGGCCTGTTTGGGAGCAGTCGAGCCAGCGAAAGGAGTTCCTCGACCATCATCAACTGAGTCGATGAGTTGCCCTCCGTTTGTTGGAGTATTGTCATATAATTGCAAAAGCAATTTGCTATTGGGCAGTGAAATTGATGTAGAGACGAAATGGGGTTCAGGTGGCCACGCGGGATTTTTTGTGGTCGGCAGTGTAGTTGGCAATAAGGAAGGTCTGGCCCGACGCGATAGAGGCAGTGTCAAAGATAAACATCCCTGAAATTCGCCGTTGTCAGGCGGGTGAGGGTCCAACCTGATAAATCAATGGTCGCAGAGCTACGATTGTAGAATTCAA
>PBRL01000029.1 GCA_002725925.1 Chloroflexota bacterium | reverse complement strand
TTTTTTCTTCCAGACACTTAAAAAGCCAGATTAGCGCCGACACTAAAATGCATAAAGCCTAATATGTGTATGACAAACGATTCGAGAGACTATTTTCAAAAACGTCCTAACATACATGAACCTACGCTCGGCCCAGGAATCTCTTTCATGGATCAACGCTCAAACAACAAGACACAGCGACTACAACAGTGGTTCGATGAACGCCCTAGATGGGATCACGCCTCGTACGGCGAGTTCATGCACATTGGTGCAAATCAAACCATCTTCCGAATCGCATTGGAAGAACAGGAAATTAGTACCGAAACGAAAGTACTTGACACCGCTTGCGCAGTTGGCGGTAACGCTCGTTGGATGGCATCTTTGTTCGGATGCCAGGTTTGGGGTAACGATATCGACGAAGAAGCTCTGGTAGTAGCTAGAGACCTCGCCGAAATAGAAAACATCTCTGAACTCTGCACGTTCGTAGAGGCTCCCGTTGAAGCACTACCCTTCGACGACAACACATTCAATATTGTCGTAACTACTGATGTTTTTGACTCTAACGAAGTCAAACGGGTCCTTAAGCCCGGCGGAAGTTTCATCGTTATATCACTTTTCGAAGATCCAAAGATCACTCCTATACAACTCGCAGAAAGATGGGGTCTACAGCTGGAAACTTCACTCGATGTGACCGATCTAGCATTTGCGTTCAACAGGGCCAAAGAAACCGAAGCCCGACTACTCCACGAGTCCGACCTAATCGGCGCTCGTGAACTGATCGACATCATGAACAAGAGCGTCGCCCCATACACAAATGGCGGCCGCCACTACATCATGCGTCTCCGAAAAAAGTAACCAGATTCCTAAACATCAATGACCAAAAACTCAACCACTCAATACCGTGGCATCTATGGAATCCCCGCCACACCTTTTAACGAAGACGAGACACTTGATGTACGTTCTCTGGAAAGTGTTCTCAATTTCTCTGTTGAAAACGGGTGTCATGGAATCGTTATGCCAGTTATGGCCAGTGAATACCAGTCTCTGACCGATGAAGAACGTAAAACGATATTCGAAATCACTGCTCGGGTAGTCGATGGTAGAAAACCTACGCTAGCTGGTGTGACTGGCATATCAAACATTCACTCAATCGAACTAGCAAGACACGCTCAAGAACTTGGGTTCGACTCAGTGATCGCCATGCCACCTCACAACATAAAACCCTCCACAGAAGAGGTCCAAACGTTCTTCGAACAGCTGAGTGACGCGCTCGAAATTCCAATCTGGATTCAAAATCATTCAGCAGGCGCACCGTTAACGGCGATTCAGCTCGTTGAACTATGTCAGAACATCGAAAACGTTAGCTATGTCAAAGAGGAAACTGTATTTGCGGGCCAGCTAACGACATCTCTTTTTAAACAAGATGGCGATGCAGTTAAAGGTGTAATGGGAGGAATGGGATGCAAATTCCTTATCACCGAATACAACNGNGGNATGTGCGGNAACATGCCNGCNTCCCANTANGGTGATATTCACTCAANAATCTGGAANCTTCTCGANCANGGTGANGANNCAAGNGCAAGAGAAATACANACNCGNATGNCNCCNCTAAANAACTTCGAGAGTGGCCTNNACGGTATNNGNGCATTCAAGGAGGTTCTTTACCGCCGCGGTGTTATTNCATCACCAACGATCCGTTCACCNGGNAAAAAGCATCTCGATAAATACGATATGCATGAGCTAGACACCCTTTTAGCCTCAATTGACGATCTGATGACATGGAAGNCACTGTAAAACTTGAAAATTGAAGCTATCGATCTTTTTTACGTGGCGTTACCCGTTATCACCAGAACTGCCGACGGTACACAAGATTCACTGGTGGTACGTGTTCGCACCGACAATGGCCTAGAAGGATGGGGCGAGTGCGATGCCTCACCGTTGATATCGATGGCGGCATACGTCATGCCGATGTCCCATTCAAACATCATCAACATTTCAGAAGCCCTNATTGGTGAAACACTCGATTCACCCGAAGATGTTGTGCATCTAAGGAACAAAGCTGGAAAGTACGGTCTAGATATACAACAGTTAGATCACGCCATCTCAGGTGCGGACATTGCGATGTGGGACGTACTAGGCAAATACCTCGGTGANCCAGTCTGGAAATTAATTGGCCATTCCTCGTCACACAAAAAGCTTCCTTATGCAAGTGTTTTATTTGGTAACGACCCTGNTGAAACACATGCCATTGCAACTTCTATTNTCNAACGTNATTTTCAGGCTGCCAAATTTGGATGGGGCCCAATGGGACAAGGATCACTTTCTGATGATATAGCCCTAGTTCAAGCTGCACGCGATGGGTTGGGACCCCGTACAAAGTTAATGGTCGATGCAGGAGTCATTTGGGGTGACGACGTCGACGCCGCATATGAGCGAGCAGTGAAATTCGCTGATCTCGAGGTAACTTGGCTTGAAGAACCCCTGAAAACCGAAGAGGTAAACGCTTACAAACAATTGAGTGATCGAATCAAGGCAAATAACATAAACATCGGCGTTGCTGGCGGGGAAGGTGCAGATTTTTATCGATCAGCCGACGATATGATGACAAACGGTGGGCTTGATTATGTCCAAATCGATGTAGGACGCATTGGAGGTATTACTGAAGCTAAACGAGTTGCAGATCGTGCAAAAGCACTGGGTATCCAATACGTAAACCATACTTTTAAAAGTCATCTTTCGATTGCCGCCTCAATACATGTTTTCGCTGGTTACAAAAGTTTCGATCTCATCGAATACCCTGCTGGCAATTCCCCGTTGATTCTTGATCTCACCGCGCCATCGGGGATTTTCAGAGATTCAAATGGCTTCGTCCGAGCGTCTGATGTTCCAGGCCTTGGAGTCGACGTAAATCTCGAAACTATTAGAAGGTTCCAGCGTTCAGTTAATATCGAAATAGATGGTCAAACGCTGTTCAAATCAACGCAACCTTAGACCTTTAATTCGACNCGTATTCGTCATATGTACCGTCACTACCAGTTGACGCAAGGTGAAACCGTTCATAAAATTTCCCTAACTAGCACTCTAGCCTTCCGACTGCTAATAGTTGAAAAGGTCAAGTGCTAATTACAAATTTGGTTTAATTTGATCTTGATTTGGTGTGTCCGCATCATTCATTAAACAGTCAAATAACCGAACGCTCACGTCACTACTAAGGAGAAAACATTCAGTGGCACTGAACCTCACACCGCTCGGTGATAGGGTAATCATCGAGCCCGCCGATGAAGAGGCATCAACCTCATCCGGCGGGATCATCATTCCCGACACTGCGAAAGAGAAGCCTCAACAGGGTTCTGTAGTAGCAGCTGGCCCAGGCCGAACAACTGACGAAGGCAAAGTCATCGACATGCCGGTCAAAATAGGTCAAACCGTCATCTACTCGAAGTACGCAGGTACTGAATACGTAGAAGACGGGACAGATTATCTGATCGTTCGAGAGAGCGACATTCTTGCAATTGTTAGCTAGTTGATCTGAAACTAGCCGCCTAATATTGGAGATAAATATCTAATGGCAGCAAAAGAACTTAAGTTCAGCGATGATGCTCGAGCTCGCCTTAAAGCAGGCATCGACGTTCTCGCCGACACCCTTAAGCCGACACTCGGCCCACGTGGTCGAAACGTTATCGTCGACAAAAAATTCGGCCCTCCACAGGTCAACTCTGATGGTGTAACCATCGCGAAGGAGATCGACCTCGAAGATCCGTTTGAAAACATGGGCGCGCAGCTACTCAAGGAAGTCTCAAAAAAGACAAATGACGATGCTGGTGACGGTACAACTACTTCAACTGTTCTCGCACAGGCAATCATAGCCGAAGGTTTCAAGAACGTTGCAGCAGGTACCGACCCAATGGCATTGAAGCGCGGTATGGACATCGGTATGGCAGCGGTTCGTGAGTCAATAGCGAACCAATCAACCCCCGTTGATTCTAAGGACCAGATTGAAAGTGTTGCAATCCTTTCATCTCATGACCCGGAAATGGGTAGCCTCATATCCGACGTTATGGAACGGGTTGGTAAAGACGGAGTTATCACCGTTGATGAATCAAAGTCTCTCTCATACGAGACTGAGTTCGTTGAAGGAATGCAAATAGATCGTGGATTCCTTTCACCTTACTTCGTAACTAACCCAGAACGACAAGAATCTGTTCTGGCCGATCCTTACGTTTTAATCACTTCACAGAAGATTTCTGCAATTTCAGACCTCTTACCAGTTCTTGAAAAGGTTCTTCAAACCAACAAGAACGTATTGGTGATTGCTGAAGATGTAGAAGGTGAAGCTCTTGCGACTTTGGTAGTAAACAAGCTTCGTGGAACGCTTAACGTTGCAGCCGTCAAGGCTCCTGGCTTCGGCGACCGACGAAAAGCAATGCTCGAAGATATTGCTATCCTCACTGGTGGCACGGTTATTTCAGAAGAAATAGGTCGCAAATTAGAAACTGTGACTCTGGATGACCTTGGCAAGTGCAAGCAGATCGTAGTAAGCAAAGACGAAACCACTTTCGTAGATGGTGATGGCTCAACTGATGCTCTCAAAGGCAGAATATCCGAGATCGAAACACAGATCGAGGACACATCATCCGACTATGATCGTGAAAAGCTTGAAGAACGCAAAGCCAAGCTTTCCGGTGGAGTTGCGATTCTCAAGGTCGGTGCAGCAACCGAAATCGAGATGAAAGAGAAAAAGCAGCGCATGGAAGACGCCCTTTCAGCCACACGTGCAGCCGTTGAAGAAGGAATAGTCCCGGGTGGTGGAACAGTCTTAATCAAGGCATCTGAATTACTCTCTGGGGTAACGTCAGACAATAATGACGAACAGACTGGAATCGACGTTCTCAAACGTTCCCTCTTAGCTCCAATCAGAGTTATAGCCGCTAATTCCGGTCACGAAGGCGCTGTCATCTTAAGCAATGTCNNNNATAACGATGAGANCAACTANGGNTTTGACGCCCACAAGGGNGAGTATGGCGACATGGTAAAGATGGGNATTGTTGACCCGGCCAAGGTAACTCGCGCAGCAGTCGAAAATGCAGTCTCTGTCGCTGGAATGATCCTCACAACTGAGGCACTAATCAGCGAACAAGACGAGCCGATGCCGCCAATGCCAGGTGGACCTCCAGGAGGAGACATGGGCTTCTAGCCTCTCCTTTCAACAGGTATTCGTAAGGGTCGCTCCTATTTGGAGCGACCCTTTTTTATCTAAACGTCGATAACCTTTTGGGATCATGAAGCTGTTATTAAAATCAGATAAACGATGGAACCCAGTTGAGCACGTTCTACATCGCATCAAAGGTATTTGCGATACACGCTTAGCTATACCTGTTTTTCCAGCCAGGCATCTAACAACACCTAATCGCCAATTCAATTAAGCTAAGGGANTATCGCCGTCAACTANTTCACGATCGTTCGAGCGATCCAATCCGCTAACAGACAGCCCTTCGTACAGGCGGGTCATACCTTCAAGCCATCTGGTCTGAACAGATGGATCCCAAGCGGGATCAAAATCAGGGTATTTCGCAAGGATNCGGTCAGCTAGCTCCAATTGTGTCGATAGCTCTTGTGACGCAGGCTCAACCTCTGCTGCGCGTTCATTTTTTCTTGGATTGACGACCTGTACAGCCACCGCAGCGCGTGAACGAACAGAAGTCCCTGGATTNCGTGACCGACTGGCTCCGTGCCGACCTGCGAGAATTCGCTGTGAAAGCTTTATTCCAGCCGCTTGTGCAGCACGTATNAAAAAGGCTTCGCATTTCGTTAACACACCTTCTTTCGTGCCGAACTTTCTAAATGCATCACGAAATTGGCCNTTGCTCGCTCGAGACAAGTCGAGTTCGAACACAGGCGTATAAAACCCTTCAAGNATATGACGCAATAATGCTCGTCTTTCTTCGCCTTCAGCATGAACAAGTCGATCAAGCNTGTCATCNGGATGGGCTTCGGAATCAACCAACTCAAGTACCTTCAGAGCAGTCATCAATTGAGTACCAGAGCTGCCCGAAAATCTAAGGCCCCAAACCGTTTTATCGATTCTTCCAGGGATACCTTCTTCAAGTAAAAATTCCAAAAAAGTTTGGAACGTCCGATATGGGACGTATGGGGGAATAGCAGGAGTTTGTTCTTGAGGGGTCATTTGAACTGGTATTTACACATTCCAAGCTTATCGCCTGACTAAGGTATCTCCCAGCAATTCCAAAGTCAAATATATTTTGGAATGCCGTTTCCCCGGCGAGGACAGTTTATGAAACTTCTTTTTGGAACGCGGAGAATACTCTTCAGGGTTTTGGAATGACATATGAATCGTGTNTATTNGTGCGCTACATACATTCTGACAGGCTTTCAAAATTCGAATTTAAACACTCAGTACCAGAACAATAGGACAATAAATTGAAGATTCCCNTAGATCAGATNTTCCCTGACCCCGACCTTCCTCGATCGAAAAGTCAAAATGGGAGACGAGAAAGTACCCGGTCTGTGCGCGCAAANCGTGATCCNGTAGTTTTATTTAAAGATAACGNGTACTTACTTTTATGCGGCCAGNGAAAACTCACTGCTGCGAGAGAAGCTGGTGAAGTCACAGTTGAATGCACCGTTAAAGAAGAAGTTACCGCACAAGAACGTTGGGAATTCTCGCTNGCTGAGCAGTACCACTCGTCACTTGTACCGGCGATGGAGCTCGGTAAAGCATTCATGGAATATAGAGACTCCCATAGTGTTACACAACAAGAACTTGCCCGACGAACAGGTATCACGCCCGGCACCATTCATCATTACGAGAGTCTGATACGAACGCTAGATCCTGNTCTGGGCGAGAAGGTGAATACTGGAGAATTAACCTTTAAAGAAGCNNGGTCTATCGCAGACATTGAAGATCATGTACGACAGCGAGAAATTGCGCAGCCGTTTATTGAAGGACGACTCTCCAGCGTCCATGTCGAGAGAATAGTAGGGCGGGCAAAAACTTCAAATACTCTTTCGATCGAAGACATCATCGAAGAGGTCGTGAACGGTAANCGCGCANCAGAAACCGAGCCAGATCCAACTCCAGTGTTTCAGAGGGCAAGACCTGTCGAAGCAAACACAGCGNTAATTGAAAATGCCATTTTGAAAATTGCGGGTGAGTTAGATGCACTGCAATTACAAGTTATTCCCGAATATCGGCGGTTAAAACTAATCAGCAGCCTGAGAATTCTTGATAGCCGGTTGAAGTCCGCTCTCATGACNCTGAACGGNGGTATGGCAGCGGCAACAGCGGTGCCCCNGCAACTCTCAACAACAACTGAAGTGCGTGTATAGCAAAATGAGTAAAACTCAAGANGACGGAGCTACATCAAGTAANAAGACCAACGACAAGCCTGAATATCGCGTAGAGACAAAACCATGAAATGCTGAGGTTTGTGCGGACACGCAAACCTCACGCCGTAAGTAACTTTATGGGCTCAAAANCTACTTGCACAGTCTCCGCTACGAGCCTATGCGCCNCTCCAAATTCGCCTCCGGAGGGGCGCATTACATTAAGCGACATAGAACGCTTTTTATCACGTGAGAAAATCCATTNTTATANANAGGATAAAGCCAAAGCTGAACAATTTAATCCAACCCGAGAATTCTAGCAGCGTTGTCATAAAGTATAAGTGGACGAGCCTCGTCACGAATATCTAGCTGCTGAAACTGCTCCAACCAGGTCACCGGAGAAATATACGGATAGTCAGAACCNAATAAAACTTTTTTCCGTAATCGACCGCCAGCTTCAGCAATCAAGTCTTTCGGGATATAACGCGGAGCCCAACCTGAAAGATCTATGAAGACATTTGCCTTGTGCAATGCAACTGCGATCTGCTCTTGGATCCACGGCCATGCAGGATGAGCCATGATAATCGTTAAATCAGGGTGTCGTGCCGCCAACGAATCCACATGTGGTATCGGGCGTGAGTATGCAAGTTCAAATCCACCCCCTCCTTGCGCATTGGCCCCCGCGGCAGCGTACCCTGAATGCATAAGTACCGGTATTTCAAGCTCTTCAGCTNTGGAAAATAATGGACTAAATGCAGGATCATCGGGGAAAAACGCCTGATGGATCGGATGAAGCTTCAANCCACGTAATCCAAGAGATAACACCGAACGCTCTAACTCTTCAACCGCCGCTTTACCCTTCCGAGGATCTACACTACAGAATCCCACGAACACGTCTGGATACGCATCTACTGTCTGAGCTACATAATCGTTCGGATCGGGTAAATCTCCAGTTTCCGTTTCCGCATCAACCGAAAAGATCACAGCCATAGTATCGATAGCACGATAGGTNTCAACCATCTTTTCAACGCTTATTAAGTCATCACTCATACGGAACATTTGACGTAGGCCTGATTCAATACCATATTCAGAAAGACCTGGCATCCGAGGGATGTGGGCATGTATATCGATAGCTTTCATGGATAAATCCTAATGAGTCTGAATTTACTTTGATTAGAAAAGTAAAAGCTTTTTAATNATTCCGTTAACAAATAGCCAACACATCGCTGTCATTTAAGCGAATGACACATCTAGGTATTAGCTTGGGTTTTCATTGGTAAAACTAGTGAGAGTATTGCTCCTGCAGCGGCTATAATTCCCGCAAATATGACTACACCTTGGAATCCATTGGACTGGTTAATAAATCCAGCTGCAATCGGTGTTAGTGATCCAATAACAGCTCCACCTGAGAACATAAGGGCAGTTCCAGAACCTTCCGATCCTTTATCAATCANATCCATCGCAGCAGCATTGATGATCGGCATCACTGAGAAGAAAAAGAGACCCAATACTGCGATTAATAAGGTCATACCCAAACCTGAGTCAAACAACAAGAAGAGAAAGATCAATATAGTCATGGCAGTCATTGCGAAAGCTATAACAGGTCGACGTCCCATACGGTCAGATACGTTGCCCATGATNGGCGTCGAAATAATTCCTGCCATAGTTATCAGTGCAACATGTAAGCCAACAAAAGTATCGGAGTAACCAAGTTCTTCACGCATGTATATAACGAGAAATACTTGAAATGACGTGTGTACAGCTCCACGCATTGCACCCAATAAAGCCATACCCAAAACGCCACGATTACTGATAAGCCGTCCAGCTGATCGAAAGTAATCCGCTAACGTAACGTTTCCTTTAGATTCAATTCCTGCGGTTTTGAATCTTGAAATAACCGTCAAGGCTGTCAGAACCATGGGAACCGAAATGAATGCAGCAATCCATCTCCACTCGATTCCTCCAAATATAACCCAAGATCCGATCGTGCCCGCTAACAGGAATCCTATAACTAGCGGCGAGGTAGTGTTTCCTATTTGCGCACCNGTTAAATGTGCGGCCATAGCAAAACCGCGGCGTTCAGGGTATCTGGCCGCTAACGTGCCAAACGCAGGAGCATGCCACATCGAAGTACCGAAACCAACAATCACCACTCCAACAAGGAGCGCCCAGTAAACGGGTGATATGGCGATCAGGAAATATCCAACGCCAACCATCATCATCGACGCAAAAAGAATCCATGCAATCTTTTTACGGAACATATCAGTAAGAATGCCAGCCGGAATGTTGGCGATNCCCGACGAAATCGATTGAGCCGAAGACATACCACCGACGGCAACGTCTGAAAGTCCTAAAGTTGCCCTTATGCTCGGGATCATCACTAAAAGCGCACCTTGACCAAAGTGCTTAATCCCATGACCCGCGGACAACCCATACATCAGACTCAGTGAAGCGTGTTTTTGATCACCAGCAGAATGCATATTGACAGAATCTTTAGTTTGGTTGACGCGAGCATTGCCTTCGGACTGTGGCGGATCAGGAGTGGTCTCTCTCACAGTGAACAAACTTTACATCGCCATGTACTGTTGTCTTTTGCATCGATCATGATAGCTCCATGAAACGCCATGCCATTACTCCACAAACACGGTTATTTAGTTAACACAATCACGAGTAAGTGCCTGAGTGAGATTGATACCACACCCTACAAGCCCAATCGTCGCTCAACCGACNCAAGGGCTTCATCAATGACTGTACATAGTGTGTCAGTCTCATCAGCCGTGATCGTAAGGGGTGGAGCAATCGGCAGAATATACGCCGGAACTCGTATCCAAACCCCTCGCTTCCTTAGCTCTTCGGTGAGCATAGCGTTTACGCCAACCGATGANTCGAAGTGTTCCTTGGTTTGACGATCTTTCACAAACTCAATGCCCTGAATAAGACCCACTCCGCGTACATCACCGATAATTACATGCTTAGCTTTCATAGCAANCAGGTTTTCCGAAATCTGTTCTCCCCGGATTCGGGCATTATCGACTAAATTTTCCCTTTCGACTATACCGAGGTTAGCGAATGCGGCAGCGGCACCACCCGGGTGAGCCGAGTACGTATACATGTGACTCCAGACTTTTTCGGGTCCACCCGCAAAGGCATCGGCCACCTNCTGGGTAGAGATCGAACCGCCCACAGGGAAGTAACCTGATGTGATGCCTTTCGCAAAGCTCATAATGTCAGGAGTTACCCCGACAAAATCGGCGCCAAACCATTCACCAAGCCGTCCGAAACCAGTAATTACCTCATCAAAAATCAACAGCACGCCATACTTATCGCAAATCTCACGTACCATCGGCCAGTAATTAAACGGCGGCACAACACCTCCGAGAGGTTGCGATACAGGTTCTCCAATNACTGCCGAGACGGACTCAGGTCCTTCAAATATAATCGCCTGTTCGATTTCCTCTGCAGCNCGCNCTCCGTTTTCTTCTGGTGATGAAGNCCCGTATTCATCATGATAGTAGTGTGGTTGTCCAACCGTTACAACGTTCGCCGGTTTCGGTTGATAGTCGATGCGCGGAAATCCGGGGTGGCCACCCAGCCACATGGTTCCATAAGTCGAGCCATGATACGAACCTCGACGNGATATCACTTTGTAACGTCCAGCNTCACCTCTACGNACATGATATGCCTGCGCCATTTTAAGGGATGACTCATTAGCCTCTGAACCACCCTGACAAAAGAACGTTCGAGTAAGGTCTCCCGGAGTGATTTCAGACAGTTTGGCAGCAAGCTGGATGGTCTTTGGCGTGGCACCTGAATAGACATTCATACTTACACTAGATAACTGTTCGTAAATAGCTTTAGCAATTTCCTCACGTCCGTGACCAGCATTGCGAAAGTACATGCCTGATATGCCGTCAATATATGTATTGCCTTCGACATCAGTTACGTAGATACCTTCGGCTGACTCCATTAATAGGGGTCCGCCTTCCTCCGCAAGGATAGTGTGATTAGTCATGCCAACATGCATGTGGTCAAGTACGGCTTGGCGTAAGGCTTTTGGATCGTTAGCTGCTGGGATTGTCATCAAAATTCAGTTCGGTTCCAAGTTTGTAATTGTTAGATACTGATTGTTAATCAAAAAAAGGAATATAGCTAGCAAAGTTGTAATGAATATAAGCACCCGTTAAATAGTGCAGTTTCACAAAGTTCACGATACGGTTGAAGTGTGATGTTTAATTTTGTTCGTAAAAGACGCCCCGCTATAGTGGGATTAATTCTGGGTGCAACAATTGGCTTGATNATTGCATTGGGTTACGGAATCACTAGTATTTGGCTATGTTCAGGTATTAGAAAATGCCCAGATAACTGGGTNCCATTTGCTATCGTAACAGCGATTATTTTCATGGTGATTACCCCAATCGGTGTAATAGTGGCTGTCGTCGGGTCTCGACTGTATAAAATTCTTGACACAGCGTTGTACACCGGTGATAACGAACCGGGAGNGTAACCCACGCAGCAAGTTTTACTCTGTTGCATGTTTATGATCTCCCCTTCAACACGCTATCAAAGNNCTTAGAGATACGATGAAAGGTTGAGTCGACGTTGTTTGCCAGTTCAGTTCAAACGTATAATCGCCGGGTTGATTTTGTAAATTGCAGATCACTGTTGATGGATAATCCAGTAAATTTCCTCAACTGAGATACACATTTAAATNGATTCTCCGGTTTGACCAGACTAGTCGNAGGAATTATTTCGAATGTCAGAAACNAGCTTCGATATCGTTGTCATCGGTGCAGGTCCAGGCGGCTATCATGCCGCGATTAGAGGAGCACAATTAGGGTTAAGCGTGGCGGTCGTCGAAAAAGATGACGGCACAGGAATCGGGGGACTCGGTGGAGTTTGTTTGAACTGGGGCTGNATCCCATCGAAATCGCTTTTGAAAAACGCTGAAATAGTTAACCATGTCGCCCATGCACAAGACTGGGGCATCGAAATTGGCGAGTGGTCCGCAAGTATGGATAAGGCTGTTGATCGCAGTCGTAAAGTCTCAAAATCNCTGACCAGCGGTATCGGATTCTTGTTCAAAAAGAACAAAATCACACTCGTAGCAGGTAAAGGCACTCTCAAGTCATCAACTCAAATCGACATTGAAGGTGGTGAGACGCTAACAGCCAAGAATATAGTTATTGCNACAGGTGCAAGAGCACGGAGCCTGCCGGGGCTGGAAATAGATGGNANTGACATCATCACNTCCCGNCATGCCCTTGANCTTCGTGANAAGCCNGAAGCNGTTGCCATTATCGGCGCCTCAGCCATTGGCTGTGAGTTCGCTTACTACTTCAACTCCTACGGCGTCAATGTGATGATGTTTGAAATGCTTGAGCATCTTGTCCCAAGAGAAGATGAAGATGTTTCTATCGAACTTGAACGGCAGTTCGGCCAACAGGGAATCGAATTTGCAACCTCCACTGATGTTTCAGGAGTTGAAAAGAAAGATGGACGACTCGCCGTTCAATACAAAGTCTCAGGCAAAAAACAAGAATTCATATGTGACAAGGTGCTTCTTGGCGTAGGTGTTCAACCCAACACTGATCAAATTGGTCTTGAAAACGTGGGTATCCACACAACCGGGCCTGGGTATATCGAAGTCGATGGNAACATGAGAACCAATGTCAGTGGCGTATACGCAGTAGGAGACGTGAATGGCAAACTACAGTTAGCTCACGTAGCATTCGACCAAGGTGTCGTGGCTGCGGAAACTATTGCAGGTCACGAAACAACTCCGATTGACGATTATGTCAACATGCCCAGGTGCACATACTGCCAACCACAGATCGCCTCTATTGGCCTTACTGAAGCTCAAGCTAAAGAACAAGGNATCAANGTAAAGGTCGGCAAAGTCCCATTCCAAGTAGCTGGCAAATCAGTAGCTATTGGTGAGCCTTACGGTTTCNCAAAGGTGATCACAGATGATGACTCAGGAGAGGTGATTGGAGCACATATCATTGGCCCTGAAGCCACTGAACTAATAGCTGAAATCGGAATGCTCCAGCTACTTGAGGGNACAAATCTTGAACTACACAAAATGACACATGCACACCCGACACTGTCGGAAGCTGTCAAAGAAGCCGGGGCAGCAGTATCGAACGAAGCTATCCATTTCTAAATATGACCTGTGTTCCTAACCTTTGATGACAAACTAAACAAGCGGGTTTAAAGCATTCAAGTTTCAGGTGACTGAAGAAGTTGATATTTTCAAAACCGAATATGTTTTATGCGCANNCATAATTACACATTCCNAAAGCCTATAAGACACTCGGTTGATTTTGAGCNAGAAAGGTACCGAACCTTGAGTAAGATGAAGGTAACTAGAATTTATACGGGTGATGATAATCGGTCACATTTCGAAGACATCGAAATAGACATAGCCCCGAGTAAATCCGGTCTTATTTCCGAAATTCTCCCAGCCACAGGCATTGTTTTTAGGGAGACAGGCAGTGACTACAATTACAACTTCCACCCGGCGCCGCGCCGCCAGTACGTTATTAACCTTGATGCCGCTGTAGAAATCACCGTTGGTAGCGGTGAAAAACGAATCCTCGAGCAAGGTGCGGTGTTTCTGGCCGAAGACACTACAGGCCAAGGTCACATAAGTCGCGCCGTGGACGGCAAAATACGGCATTCCGTGTTCATAACCTTGGATTAATTGTTAGGTAGAAACATTAACCTGCTGTAGTCCCAGAATTAACTGCATTCAACATCTCGTTTAATCGGTTCTGGTCGACTCCAAGTAACCTCGCTTTTTCAGCGTCTTGGTCTGATTGTGCGGCATCACCTTGTTCTGCATAAACTACGGCACGGTTAGCATAGGCTTCAGCCCAAGAATCATTTAATCGAATTGCTTCAGAGAAATCTTTCACTGCTTCTTCAAGATCACCTATTGCATATCGAGAATTACCGCGATCTAAGTATGTGTCAGGATAAGCAGGGTTCATACGCACAGCTGTGTCGTAGTCAATGATTGCTTCAGAATGTTGTTCGCTTTTCGCGTATGCATCAGCGCGGTGGTGAAACAGCTTAGATACATTTGGAGCCTCATCAATAGCAGCTGTGAAATGCCTAACTGCGTCCATCGTCTTCCCTTCCCCTGAGGCTTTTACACCCTTCTCGTAAAAATCCATGGATCTTTCGGCCGGTGAACGCTTAAAGTAACCAATTAAATCAAATGTTTTTGATAGCAAGCTTGAAATAGTCACCACTAGTTCGCTTTAGAGTTTTCCGGTTTGGAATCACGAGACACCATTTCTAGCCAATTCCCGTCAAGATCCTGAAAATATATTGCATACCTTGCCCATGGATACTCGAGGTCTCGTTCGTATTTAGGCCCAAAAACCTTTATGCCTGATGCCTCAATCCGTTCACGCCATGCCGGAACATCATCAACGACCATCGCTGCGTGCGCCGATCCCTGCCTATTGCGATCAATCTGATCGGATCTAACTTCGCCTCGTGGGTGGATATATTCGATCAGTTCTATTGAATGTCCATCTCCAACACCTACATATGCCTGACGCATTATTACGCCTTTATATCCGACTACTTCGGATATCCATGGAGTATCAGAAAGCGTTGGTTCCCGTTCGATATCCATACCCAAGACTTGTGTGTAAAACTTAAGAGCCCTGTTGAGATTTTCAACAACGAAGCCTGTGTGATAGATACTGTGAACAACTGGCATTATTAGATGCGATAGTACTTTTCGGCGTTTGTACGGAAAAGTTTGGCCCGTTCTGAGTCGGTAAAGTCGCGCGTTATTTCGTCATAAGACTTCCAGACTGTCTCGTAATCACTAAAAAGACTGTCTACCGGAAAGTTCGAAGCGAACATGCAACGATCCACACCGAGAATATCTATGGTATCTAAAACAAACGGAGCAATCGATTCTACATTCCATGTCTGATCCAGCATTCCTAAAGCGGATATCTTGGCAGATACATTCGGAGCTCTACCGAGCGACTCTAGCCCTTTACGCCACTCACGTAGTTCACCAGGAGATCGGCCGATTGGCATCGCGGTATGGTTGAGGATCATTGGTACTTCGGGAATATCATTCCCTAATTTCGCTGCCTCCTCCAGTTGCCAAGGCCAAACTTGCAGATCGAACGAACCACCGAATTTTCCGATTAACTCAAACCCTTTTCTCCACTGACGATCGGACATTAATCCACCTGCTTCAGCAAATCGAAAGTTGGCCTTGTCATCAGACCAATTAAGCATATGGCGAATACCACGCCAATTCGCATAAGAGGCATGCCTCTCTAAAATAGATTCAACGTCGGGGTCAGAGAGATTAGCAAATCCAACAATAGCGTTTGGCATACCTTG
>PBRL01000028.1 GCA_002725925.1 Chloroflexota bacterium | reverse complement strand
AGACCACGATGAGATCATGAAACGGTCAGAAACACTTTCGAGCGTTTTTGTTGGTGCAGCCATCACATTCATTTATATATCTGCACTATTCATGGTTCTAACAGAACTATCAGTGCCAATCGGTCCTGTTCTTGGTGGATTCGGAATCGCCGGAATCGCCGTAGGATTTGGAGCTCAGTATTTGGTCAGAGATTTAATCGCTGGTATTTTCATACTTGCGGAAAATCACTATCGAACCGGGGATGTCGTTACGGTAGCTGGGACTACCGGATTAGTCGAGTCAATTAACCTCAGACGTACCGTGCTGCGGGATTTNTGANGGACAGGTCATCGTGGTACCGAATGGCGAAATTTCTGTCGCNTTCAATAAGACAAAGTACTGGTCCAGGGTAAATCTNGACATCGGTGTTGCCTATAAAGAAGATGTCGATNGAGTTNTTGAGGTTCTTAACGAAGTTGGTGAAGANATTGCTGCTGACCCNTATTACGGCCTGATGTTGATCACTCCTCCACAGGTCCTTCGNCTNGACTCNTTAGACGATTCAGCAGTAACNTTCAAAATGTTGGGCGACTGCAAGCCCATGAAACAATGGGANATCACNGGGGAGATGCGAANACGCATCAAAATCCGANTCGATANNGAAGGTATCGAAATCCCATTCCCNCACCAAACCGTTTACTGGGGCGANGNNCANCCNCCATTCCNTTNCGAAGGCATTGAGGAAGTNAACCANCAGACTAAATCTNCNCAAAGTGAACGCNNNACAANACCTNATACNAGTNCAACNNCCGATTCNNNGAAGCAAACACCTAAGCCNNTNGACGCNGGTGCTCCAATCACGCCTGAACGTCGAGANGAGTTGNTGGCAACAATAGCTATCGCAGCAAGNGCGCGCATGGGCGAAGCNGATTGGGACGTGAGATCACGCACCCTGNTNGTNGGCNTNNNTGANAACGAGTAGCAACTGATAAATGCAATCTGCTCGNAAAGCGGAATAGAGTATCTCCTGAATTTATTCATAAACTGATGTGATCNACAAGGNNGAACATGNTAAAACCTTCTTTGACACAGATTTNGAACGCTAACTAAAATTAGTGCCTNGATTTNGTCTTTATCAAATGCNNCCTTACGGTTCGGAGAAAAATGAGCGAAGGCCCTCCAAAAACAGGTGATGAGTTGAGAGAAGCGTTTCTCGCTTATTTCGAAACACATGACCACCTACGCATGCCGTCATCTTCACTGATTCCTGCTGCGGATCCAACACTACTTCTTGTTAACTCAGGTATGGCTCAATTCAAACCGTATTTCTCAGGAGAGAAAGAGCCGCCGCACCCTCGTGTAACTACTTCTCAAAAGTGCTTCCGAACAACAGATATTGAAGAGGTTGGAGATGACACGCATCTGACCATGTTCGAAATGCTAGGCAATTTCAGCTTTGGAAATTATTTCAAGAAAGAGGCCTGTGCTTGGGCAGTAGACCTACTCACAAATCAATTCGGTTTGGACCCAGAGCGCCTCTATTACACGGTGTACTCCACAGACGATGAGGCCGAACAAATCTGGCGAAAACTCGGTGTTCCACCAGAACGCATTTATCGATTTGGTGATGAAGATAACTGGTGGGGACCAGCAGGAAACGAAGGAGTGTGTGGACCAAGCTCAGAAATTAACTACTACCGCGGATCTCTCGATGATGTCCCTCGCGTGGATGATCCAATCCGAAACGGGCAATGGGGACCCAATTACCACAAAGATTTCATCGAGTTATATAACTTGGTCTTCACACAATTTTATCGGGATGCTGAAGGTAACGACACTGTTCTGCCTGCGAAGAACATTGATACCGGTATGGGATTCGAACGCATGCTGGCTGTTTTACAGGATGTTGACAATGTCTACGATACAGACGCGTTTAGCGACATAATCGCACATGTTGAGAAGTTATCTGGGAAGAAGTGGAACGCAGATGCCGATATCGATCGAGCTATACGTGTCGTAGCCGAACATGCCAGATCATCTTGCTTTCTGATTGGCGACGGGGTTATTCCAGGTAATACCGGGCGCGGCTACGTGCTGAGACGCCTGATCAGACGCGGAATGCTGTTCGGCCGAGATCTTGGAATTAACGATTCCACTTTATCGTCGCTTACCAAAACGATTCGCGACCAAATGAGTCATATCTACCCCGAATTGGCACAAAACTATGATTTCATCAAAAACGTTCTGGAACAAGAAGAAAACAGCTTCTCACGCACACTAGAGTTCGGTGCACTTGTGCTCTCAGGAATGATCAACTATCGATTTGAAAACCCGGATGCGGCCCGACTTGCCAGAGATGGCAAACAACTAGAGCCACCAACTGGTGATGAAGCTCATGTCATCGGTCGAAGACAGGCAATGTCAGAAATACAGAGCCTGATCGAATCGGNCAACACAGACGGAATTGATTTCTGGCAAACTCGTATTTCCGGCAAAGAAGCATTTGTACTGTATGACACATACGGATACCCGTTCGAAGTTACTGAGGAAGTTGCAAGAAAAGCCGGTCTCTCAATAGATGCCGACGGATTTTCCTCCGAAATGCAAAATCAACGGGAACGGGGACGGGCTGTCGGAGCATTTGGAGGCAATGCTGATTCAACCCGAATCTATGAAGATCTGGAAGTCGAAGACACTCCATTCATAGGCTATGAGACATTGACTGCAGATGCCACAATCTCAGCGATTGTGATGAATGGCACCAGTGTGGAATCAGCGAAACAAGACGATAAAGTGGAATTAATCCTTGATAAAACACCTTTCTACGCCGCTCGAGGTGGGCAGGTAGGTGACACGGGAATTATTGCTAATCAAAACTGTGAAATTCAAATAACAGACACCAGGGCTCCCTACGGGCACGTAAATGTTCATTTCGGCACTGTCATGTCGGGTTCGATACACAAAGGTGATGCAATCAAAGCTGCTGTAGATGAAGAACGACGAGAACGTATCCGGCGCAACCACACAGCTACCCACCTAGTGCACGCCGCGCTACGGGAGATTGTAGGAAGCCATGTACGGCAGGCAGGATCCGTCGTTGACCCCGATAGACTCCGATTCGATTTTACAAACATGGAGGCACTCACAAAAGAACAGATCTGGGCAGTCCAGAAACGTGTAAACGAGAAGATTCGCCTAAACCGAGAAGT
This sequence comes from Chloroflexota bacterium, assembly GCA_002725925.1. GTDB lineage: Bacteria > Chloroflexota > Dehalococcoidia > Lucifugimonadales > Lucifugimonadaceae > Lucifugimonas. The sequence continues at coordinate 9,476 of PBRL01000028.1, read as the reverse complement.
CGAAGTCCACTGGACCACGTATGGAGATGCAGTGGCGGAGGGTGCTTTAGCCTTCTTCGGCGACACGTATGAAAACGAAGTCCGCACTATAAAGATCGACGCTCCCTGGAGCTACGAGCTTTGTGGCGGTACTCACATGAATCAAACTGGCGGGATCGGGACTTTCGTGATCATGTCAGAAACAGGCATCGGATCTGGCATGCGACGTATGGAAGCAATAACCGGTGTTGCTGCCGAGCAGGAAGTTTTTGATCGATTCGGTGCGCTTGAAAATATCGCTACAAAGTTCCGCGTCGGCGTTTCTGAAGCTAACTCTCGGATCGACGCAACGATAGACGATCTCAGCCAAACCCGAAAACGCGTAACACAACTCGAGCAGCAGCTACTACAAGCAAGCGTTGGATCGACTACTGGAAATAACTCAACTACCAGAGTTGATATTGATTCAAACGGGACTACCATNCACGTTGAAATTGGTCAGATTCCCGCCTCGAATGTTNACGCACTAAGAAAAGCCGGTGATCATCTAAAAAATCAGATCGGCGAAGGNGTGGTGGTATTGGGAAGNGTGATAGCCGGACGCCCAATGATCATCGTCATGGCAACCCAAGAGGTGGTCAAAGCCGGAATCCATTCGGGAAATATTGCGCGAGAAATAGCGAAATGTATCGACGGCGGAGGTGGAGGCAGTCCAGTTGTGGCTCAGGCAGGAGGGAAACAAGCGGATCAACTTATCGTAGCCCTCGACGCTACAGAAGAAATCATCAAAACATCACTAAAGTAAAACCAACAAAGCAGGCGGTTAAATATTCCAAATTTAGGGCGAGCNCTGGGAGTTGACTACGGTGACGTCAGAATTGGACTNGCCCTGAGTGATCCNACNGGAACNCTNGCAACTCCAATTGAGCCAATGAAAGCCACCGGAGCAGATGATCCTATCAACATCGCATCTTTGGCGGCGAACCACCAGGCTCTGTCCATCGTTGTGGGTTTACCNCTTTCAATGGACGGTTCAGTGGGAAAAGCTGCTCGTAAAGTTAAAGCATTCTGTTCCAGATTGCGAACCGTTACGGAATTACCTGTAATTTTNTGGGATGAGCGAATGACTACTTTAGAAGCCCACACACTGNTACGAGCGGCAGGTAAATCACCTTCTAAAGCAAGAGGTATGGACCGCGGCAAAATAGACTCAGCCTCTGCTGCGATCATTCTCAACTCGTACATTGAATCGAAGTAAGTAGCCAATACTGACGCCATAGACTAGGTTTGGAGAATTATGAGTAGCAATATTGGTGTAATGGGACATCCTATAGGACACACAAAATCCCCTGTCTTCCAACAGGCCGGTCTAGACGCACTGGGCATCAAAGAAACTTTCGAAATCTGGGACGTATTGCCTGAAGCGCTCGCAGACAAAGTGGCCACATTCCGTTCTGATGGATTTCTTGCCGCCTGTGTAACCCTACCTCATAAACAAAACGTTATCCCAATGATCGATGAACTGTCCGATGCTGCCCAAGCAATTGGAGCAGTCAACTGGATATTCAACAAAAACGGCAAGCTTATCGGGCATAACACCGATGGCACGGGCTTTATACGGGCTCTANGAGAAAANGTTGGATTTNATCCTCAAGGTGNNGATGCAACCATATTCGGAGCGGGAGGGGCCGCTCGNGCTGTCTCATACGCCNTAAAAGAAGCAGGAGTTANAAGATTAACCATTGCAAACCGCACTGTTGAAAGAGCCCGTGAACTAGCATCCTACTTCACGGAAGCANGTTTTAAGCCTGAAGCGATTAGCATGGATAGAGATGAGCTTGCCGACCGCGTCCCATATTCGAACTTGCTAGTTAACGCAACTTCATTAGGAATGGCGGGAGGCCCCGCTGAATTCGCAACTCCGGTCACGTCCGATATGATCTCGGCAGATGCAATTGGTTACGATGTCGTATACGCTCCACCAATAACGCGGTTTTTACGAGAAGTCGACGAGGCCGGTGCAACCAGTGCCGGTGGCATCAGTATGCTTGTTTTTCAAGGAATAGAAGGTTTCGAAATGGCAACAGGAAAAAAAGCGCCAGTAAACACAATGTTTTCGGCAATCGAGAGATCTCTCAAACTAGAGTGAACAGGATGTTTGAATTCTGGCAACTGCCTATAATTCCACTAAGTATCAGCGCTATAAGACAAATCCCCTTGTAAATGCACTGCAAACANCATCTCCGAGGGATGAACGAGAAACGAGACTCATGACGACATTTCGCTACCTGACGGCTGGAGAATCACATGGTCCAGGCCTTACGGTCATTGTGGAAGGAATACCTGCTGGNCTCGATGTAAGTGANGACTACATCGAGAAGCAGATGTCNCGCCGTCANCAGGGATANGGCTCTGGTGGTCGNATGAAAATCGAAAAAGATCGTGCCCAGCTTCGTTCTGGAGTACGACACGGTGTATCGCTGGGTTCTCCAATCGCAATGTGGGTCGAAAACCGAGATTTTTCTAACTGGACAGACGCCATGGCAATTGTTCCAGTGGATGAGGATGTAGATAAAAAAGTCCACACAAAAGTCGTACCAGGGCACGCTGATTTTCCNGGTGCNCTCAAATATGTTCAACATGACCTCAGGAATGTTTTAGAACGAGCAAGTGCCCGGGAAACTGCTGCAAGAGTTGCAGCTGCCTCAATAGCTCGCAGACTTCTTGAGGAATTCGGTATTTCAATTCACGCACGGGTCATCGCAACAGGTGATCAAGAGGGACGGTCGATATCAACAGACGATATAGATTGGGACACTGTAGAAGCATCAGAGGTCCGCGCATCGGACGTCGATGCAGATAGGCGCTTTAAAGCAGCGATCGACAAAGCAAAAGCCAATCGAACAACGATCGGTGGTGTATTCCAGGTTGTCACGTTTGGTGCCCCTGTCGGTCTGGGCAGCTATGTGCACTGGGATCGCAAACTGGACGCTAGACTTGCGCAATCTATGATGAGTATTAACGCCGTCAAGGGAGTTGAGATTGGCTCAGGATTTTCAAACACACGTAAACCAGGCAGAGAAGTACAAGACGTAATTGTCCCGGATCCATCCGATAAGCGTAGATTCAAACAAACTTCAAACCACGCCGGTGGTATCGAAGGCGGAATGTCAAACGGACAACCAATCGTGGTTAATGTCGCAATAAAACCGATCGCCACNATGACAAGTCCATTACCGTCAGTGGATATCAACACTGGCAAGGTAGTCGAAGCAGCCTACAATCGCAGTGACATNTGCCAGGTNTCCCGCGCATGCCCNGTAGGAGAAGCTATGATGGCATTAACACTCGCAGAGGCTCTACTCGAAAAATTNGGCGGTGATTCTCTCGATGAAATCAAGCGTAATTACACAGGCTACATTGAGTCCCATCAAGCTTTNGGCCAAAGCTAAGTAACAAGCCACAGAAAAGATGTAATTCGTCGTAAATTATGGCAGGCAAGCTTAACATTTACTTGATCGGCNTTTCCGGCACTGGGAAAACTCGTTCAGGCCAACTGGTTGCGGANNTNCTTGGTTGGCCNTTCGTAGAAATGGACGGAGTGATCGAAGATCGCTGCGGAAAAACCATTCCGGACATTTTCAAAGATAACGGTGAACACTACTTCCGTGATCTGGAATCTCAAATACTTGAAGAAGTAGCCGAACGGGGAGGTCGCGTTGTATCAACTGGCGGCGGCGTACCCATTCGATCACAGAACCGAAAAACAATGAATTCAACCGGCCTNGTAATTCGTTTAACGGCAAGTTCAAAGACTATACATAAGCGACTTGCCATCTCCTCGAAACGACGTGGTCGCAGCTTACGTCCACTCTTGGGTAATGATGCACCAATAGAGAGCATTGAAAATATGATGACCGAGCGTGAAACAGCATATTCAACTGCCNGCATAACTTTGGACACGGAACACAAATCTCATCACCAAGTCGCTAAAAAAATCATAGAGGTATGGCGAAATAGTGAGATGGCAGAATGACATGAACAACCAAGACCAAAAGCCCTCAACCATCATAAACACCAGCCAGGGTAGTTACCGTGTCATCGTCGGTCGCGGCGTAATNGACGATCTGGGTATTGAACTAAGTAAAANAGGGCAGACGGGCAGGGCATTTCTAATAGCTGATGAAGTCATGTTCGCCAACCCAGTGCGTCGAGCCCATGAAGCTCTTGAGCGAGGCGGCTTTAAGACACACGTCCTCGCTCTAGAACTTGGTGAATTTAACAAAAATCTCGATACGGTTCATACCGTATACAAATGGCTTGCTGAACTACACGTTGAGCGCAATGACATCGTCGTTGCAATGGGAGGAGGCGTCACAGGCGATTTAGTCGGATACGCTGCAGCTACTTGGCTTCGTGGCGTCGCGATTGTGCACGTCCCCACTAGTCTAGCTGCAATGGTCGATTCTTCAATTGGAGGAAAAACCGGTGTAAATATGCCCACCGGTAAAAATTTGATCGGCGCGTTTCATCAACCAAAATTGGTAGTCCAGGATATCGAGCACCTCAAAACTCTGCCCCCAAGGGAAATGGCTGCAGGGTGGGCTGAAGCAATCAAGCATGGGTTAATTCTTGATTCCAGNCTACTCGATAAATTTGAATCTATGGCAAAGCAAATGAACACGTTAGAAGGTGAGGAACCTGTCAACGCCATCCGACGAAGCGTGGCAATAAAAGGGCAGGTCATATCATCAGACGAATTCGAGACCGGTAATCAGCGTGTTTTACTGAACTACGGACACACCATTGGTCACGCTATTGAAACAGTAACTGGCTATGAAACTTTTCTACATGGCGAAGCTGTCGCTATAGGTATGACGGTCGCTGCTGGAATCGCCCATCGCATCGGTCTGATAAAGTCCGATTTAGTTGACAGGCAAAAACATATTCTGGAAAGTTTCAACCTGCCAACCACAGCCAATAACATGGACGTAAACGCACTGATTNCCGCAACAAAAAGCGACAAGAAATCACGTGGTGGAACTATTCGCTGGGTCCTCTTGGAAGGTCCAGGAAAAGCTACGACTCGAGAAAATGTTCCAGACGCCGTGGTGCTTGACTCTTTAGNATCGATTCTCAGCTAATCGCCACTCAAAAAACGCCTTATAAATNGAAAATGCCCTAACCACTTCCNANNTTGTTTGAATGATACCGAGCAACAGGGACATGATCCTTATCCATCCGCNCATTCGAGATTNATCAAGGGGGCGTACCACAAGNAGCCGATAATCCTCACGCTCTACAAATCAGATCAATCCACCTGCAACAGCGGGAACGATGCTTAATTCATCATTGTCACTGACAGAGCTTTTGAGTCCATCAATGTATCGAATATCTTCCCCGTTGAGATAGATGTTGACAAAATGACGGAGATCCCCATTATCTTCGATCAAACGTTCCCGCATACCAGGATAGGCCGATTCCAGAGATTCAACGATTTGTTCGACGGTCGTACCGTCTGCGTCAACGCTGGTTTCATTATTGGTAAGTTTTCTAAGAGGTGTCGGTATTTTCACTGTGGCGGACATCGGATTTCCTGTTATTGATAAATACCCTGTAATCGAGCAGTCAGGGTAAAAGTTTCTGCAATTGTATGTAAAAGGCTGTTAGTTCAAATGAATTATAAAAAGTTACCCCGCCAGAATATCGCCTTCAAGCGAACTGACTTCGACTCCCTGTTTGGTAACCCATGCAAGCCCGCGTTCAATCTCATTAATAGATCCTTCGAGTTCCAGGACTACCCAGCCATCGTCATGGTCAACTTCCGCTCGACGAATGTTAGTTACGATCTCAAACATTTTCCCTAATTCGTAAATAAACGGTCGCTGGATCATTTCTTTTTTAAAATTAAATGTCACTCTACGGAGAGGCATCAAGTCACCGCCGATCCGATAACGATCTCGTCGAACGACCCGATCGTCGGTTCAATAGTTCTGGTCTCAACTTGATCGGCGATGGCTTCAAGCGTCTTGAGCCCCGTTCCTGTAATCAAAGCGACTGTTTCCTCATCCGGGTGAATGATATTTTCTTTGGCAAGCCGTTTCAGAGCAGAAATTACTACACCACCGGCAGTTTCAGTGAAAATACCTTCGGTTTCAGCAAGCAATTTCATACCTTCTGCAATTTCTCGTTCAGGGACAATCGTTGCTGAACCGCCAGTATTGTTTGCAATCTCGACACTATAAAACCCATCAGCGGGGCTGCCAATAGCAAGCGACTTTGCAATGGTGTCAGGAATAACCGGCTTGGGATGTGTCTGCCCCTCGATTAAAGCTGTTGCAACTGGCGAGCAACCAGACGGTTGAGCTATATGCATCTTGCTGTCATTACTGTCAATGATGCCAAGTTTCGCGAATTCATTCAAACCCTTAAACACCTTTGTGAACAACGAACCAGAAGCGACTGGAACAATGATGTGATCAGGCGCTCGCCAACCAAGCTGCTCAGCCAATTCATATCCAATTGACTTACTTCCCTCGGAATAGTACGGACGCATGTTGATATTTACGAATGCCCATCTTCTATCATCACCAAGCTCAGAACATAGTCGGTTTACGTCGTCGTAATTTCCGTTCACCAAGATAACCGAACCGAAGATCGCTGCTCCAATAATCTTGCCCCGCTCAAGGTCTGAAGGAATGAACACCATGGTATTCATGTTAGCTTTTGCACCATGAGCGGCAGTCGCTCCTGCTAGGTTTCCTGTAGAAGCACAAGCAATAGTGTCGAAATCGAACTCAACGGCTTTCGTAGCTGCAACGGAAACCACACGATCTTTGAAAGAATGAGTTGGATTCGCAGCATCGTTTTTGATCCAAAGATTGTTAAGTCCCAATTCCTTACCAAGGTTGTCAGCCTTGAAAAGCGGAGTCATACCAGCACCAATATCAACAGCACTTTCTCTGCTGGCAGGAAGCAGTTGATCATAGCGCCACATGCTTAATGGCCCATCTTGAATCGAGTCGCGACTCATGTTCTTGGCTGCAGCATCGAGGTCGTAAATGACCTCTAGGGGACCAAAACAAAAGTCACAAACATAAATAGGTTCTTGCGGATAGTCACGACCGCACTCTTTGCAGCGCAGGGACTGGACATTTGGCAATTTCTAGACTGGACCTCTCAATCGGAAGGAGTTGCACACATCACTTCCGGCAGTCGAGCCGGGAGTGACAGCAGCAGCACATGATCCGAAGCTCGCTGATTCACCGACAATCTGGTTACTTTAATTTGTAGAATCGAAAAGTGCCAGATAGTAGAACTAGCCTTTAATGTTATGTGTGAGATTTGGCAACGTCAATTTGTTCAACCACAATTTCTACTTCATGGGGCTAATGCCACAACAAGAGATCCAAGACCGATTGCCATCGCTCCCGCTGCACGGCTACGTGTTACCCGTTCCTTCAGAACCACGACAGCCAAGACCACTCCAAATAATATTGCCAGTTCCCTAAACGGCCCTATATAACTCACTGGAGACAGCCTGAACGCACTGAGCACCAGTGTGTACGCCAGGAATTGGCAGAACCCGCCAAGTAACCCAATTTTCCATCTCGTTCGTATCTCCATAATAAATTCACTACTAGCATACGATCTAGCGATAAGCGGCAAGACACCAACAGATCCTCCTAATGACAGGCAGAACATATAGAAAATGGGTTCCACGTATTCAACGCCTCGCTTATCGAGGGCTGAATAAGCAGCGATCAATATCCCCGTAATCAAAGCAAATAACACACCGCGATCCGCAAACATTGATCTCGGCTTTAACCAGGCTCTAAATCCTGTCCCGGACGAAGAGCCAACCATCACCACTCCTGTAAATATCGCAATAATCCCAAAGCCAGCCAATATTGAAACTGACTCATCTAAAACCGTGACGCCAACAACAGGTATTAACACTAGCCCCAATCCTCTTGCTATTGGGTATACCAATGAGAGGTCACCGTATTTGTAGGCCCGACCGAGAGTAAAAAAATAAGCCATATGTAAAATGACCGTTCCGAGTATGAACCACCAACCAGCCTGATCTGGAGTGTTAGTCACAAACAAATACATTGCGATCGGGGAAGCCAACAAAGCCCCACAGGTCGCCATCATCCAGTTAGTTAGTTCAGGTTTATCCGAACGCCGGACTATCAAGTTCCAGGACGCGTGAGCAATTGCTGATATCAGAACAAGAGCGACCGCTAAACCGGTCATAAGCACAGCCCCATAGGGTTAATAAAGTAACCGGCAGATCTTTTGATCTTGATCGGTTACTCATCCAAGATCTACCCGTAATACCGGGCGTTCGAAGCACCATATCGTTGATTCTCATACAGTGCGAATCGTTTTTATGCAATCACATACCGAGTTGCGAAATTACATATTAATAAACACTAGTGGTATCTAATTACGCAATGCATAGATAATATCCAGACGAGGAGAAAAGATATTCATGCACTATCAAGATGAGCGAACAACAGGGTGTCGCATATCCGATTCGTGGACCTATCGTGGTCTCAAGATGGTCGTTCTCGAAAATGAAGCATTAAGAGTGTCTATTATTTCCGACAAAGGCGCAGACGTATTCGAACTATCGTACAAAAAGACTGACACTGAGTTCATGTGGAGAACACCTTGGTCGGTTAGAAACCTCGGGCTCTGGACCCCAGCAACTGGCGATGGGGACAATATATGGCATGACGCTTACATTGGTGGATGGCAGACTATCGCACCAACTGGCGGGCCTCCACAGCAATACCAAAATGCCGACCTGGGACAGCATACCGAAGCAACCCTGATGCCATGGGATGCAGTAATCGTAGAAGATACGCCTGATCGAGTAAGTGCCAAATTCAGCGTCAGAACGACTCGAACACCATTCTGGATAGAGAAAATAGTAACGCTCAATAGAAACAGCCCGATTCTGATTGTCACTGACACATTGACCAATCAAGCCGAAGAAGAAGCAGAAGCTCAATGGGGTCAGCACGTTGCCCTTGGCGACCCTTTCCTAACACCCAATTGCAGATTGGACATGGCTCAAGCAGACCATTTCGTACCGGAAGGAGGCGGAAATCGATTAATGGATAACGACACGGGGGTTTGGCCGCACGCAATAGATCCTGATAGTAGAAAGGTAGATCTGGCGAAATTTCCACCAAAGTCTGATCGTACTCAAGATTACTCGGTATTCAAAAACCAGAAAGAAGGTTGGTACGCCGTCACTAATCCGGATATAGGTGTTGGATTCGGCCTTGTCTACCCTGTCGAAATTTTCCAGTACCTGTGGTACTGGCAGGTATTCGGTGGTGGGACTGGTTATCCATGGTATAACCGGACATACAACGTCGGCCTTGAACCGTTTACAAGTTTAGGCGCCGGAATTCCCGAACCCGGATCTGACGAACGTACTTCAATGATTTTTAAACCAGGAGAGACAAAAACAGCCACCG
>PBRL01000027.1 GCA_002725925.1 Chloroflexota bacterium | reverse complement strand
GATAGGCCCGGGCAAGGTCTGCTTCATCTGTAACAAAAAGCATATTAGAACCATCAGGTCTTACAAACTTAGGCTGAGTGCGCTCTTCCATATAGGCCTCACGTCCGCGCGGGCCAGTGATTCGTAGTGCTGTGATATTCATATCAAACCACGATGCGAAATATCTGCAAATTCCTTCGCCAAATCCTTTGCTGAGCCCATAGGCAGTCGGAGTATCCAATGGAATTTCGTCTTCTGACTTGTAGTAATTTCGACCCCTGTAGTGAACGCTCATAGAACTTGTATACACACCTCTTGTTAGTCCCGCACCCTGTGCCAGCCACAAGAATGTATGCAGTCCAAGACAATTAACCTCGTAGTTCTCGCGTATCACCTTCAGATCCTGATCAGTAACCATGCCACCCTGTGGGCTTTTCATTACCAACCAGATAAAAGCATCAACACCAGCAACCGCCTTTTCAATCACTTGTGGATCGGTAACCGAACCCTTAACAAACTCGATGTCTTCATGCTGAGGTTCAGCTATATCAAGAACTCGAATTTCATGTTTTTCTCGTAGGTAAGAAGTGATGAATGAACCAACCATTCCAGCACCTCCTACAAGTAACACTTTCAATTCATACTCCTCTGTTGCAATGAAAAAACAAACCGCCGTACGATAACTAATCTGTAATTAGACACTTCGTTTTTTTAGTCGGTAACTCGTTAGTCATCATCTTCAAAATCGTCGTCTGCGCCATCCAAAACAGCACGCATTCCATAAGAAACCGTGTCAAGCTTTGCAATCATCTCATCTGGCAGCCTAAGCTCGAGAGCNCCNGCCACGTCNGNTATTTGCTCGACAGTATCAGCCCCTGAAATAGCAACTGTAACCTCAGGATGTGACATCACCCAAGCCATGGCAACCTGCGACATGCTAACTCCCAGTTCACTTGCCACATCGTTGACCGCCATGATTACCCTACCGGCTTTACCTCTCATGTAAGTAGCGATCTGTCCCTGTCGTCGCGAACCCCANAGGGTGCTGTCATCCGGCACCTCTCCGTGTTTATAGGTTCCGCTCAAGAGTCCCACACCCAAAGGGCTGTAAGCCATCAGGCCTACTCCGCTCTCTCGAATCATCGGGAAAAGCTCGTCTTCCTGAGTCCTGTTCATCAGCGAATAGGGATTCTGGACCGCTATAAGGGNCTGAGCATTGATACGCCTCTGCACNTGGAGCGCCTGCACCACCTGCCACGCCTGGAAATTACTGACTCCTACNTAACGGATCTTACCCTGCTGAATGAGCGTCTCCATTGCACGGAACTGCTCTTCAAATAAAGACATGTCATCTACGCCGTGAAAAATGTAGACNTCAACATGGTCGGTCTGCAAACGCTTGAGCGATCGTTCAATCTCACGCATCACGTGAAAGCGAGAAGAGCCCCGGTCATTTGGGCCCTCACCAATCGGGCTAAAAACCTTGGATGTGATGACAACATCATCCCTTCGGCCTTTCAAAGCCTGNCCAAGAACTTCTTCAGAGCTTCCNATATTTCGGCGATCGTCCATNAACCCATANACGTTCGCACANTCNATNAGNTTAATNCCNGAATCAAGTGCCTGCAGCACCACGCTCTTGGCATCATCACGATCAAACTGGCCTCTAAAACCCAATCCCAACGCCATACGCGAGACCTTCACCCCAGCCGTACCAAAATTCACATATTCAATGCTCAATGGGAAACCTCCTGTAGACNCATTTCAAATAGACTACTGAGCGCCCAATTTCGATTTGTNTGAGCGCAGATTCTAACCNNTTCTCNACACGANACCCGCAATCTACAGTCGATTACGGGATNTATTCAGCAAACATCCANAGACAGGCCAGGTAAATAACACGTTGATTGATCCGGTGATCGTCGCTAATGACATCCGAAAAAAATACGAGGACATTGATGCCGTAAANGGCATTTCATTCGAGGTTCGACGCGGTGAGGTATTCGGAATGCTCGGACCAAACGGTGCGGGCAAGACCACCACCATAGAAATTCTCGAAGGCATGAGAAGCGCTGACTCCGGCGAAGCTATCATCAATGGTATAAACGTGAAAAAGGATCCAACTTCAGTCAAGTCAATAATCGGAGTACAACTTCAACANAACGCCTTCTTTGACAACTTGAAACTCTCTGAAATCGTAGGTATGTATGCACAACTCTATGAGGCTAAGGTAGATCCGGTTGAAGTTCTCTCAAGAGTAGGGCTGGAGGGTCGTAAAAGTAGTCAGTACGCGCAACTTTCAGGAGGGCAGAAACAGAGACTGTCTATCGCGGTGGCACTGGTTAATGATCCTGTAATTTTGTTTCTGGATGAACCTACAACAGGACTGGATCCTCAGGCGCGTCGACAGGTTTGGGCATTGGTTAAAAAGATTCGAAACGATGGGTCCACGATAGTTCTCACCACCCATTACATGGAAGAGGCGGAAGAGCTTTGCGACCGTATTGCTGTCATCGAAAGCGGCGAAATTATAGCCATAGATACTCCCAACGCTCTTATAGATCAGCTTCTATCAACTGGTTTCAAGCCTGAAAAGCGAGTGCGAGAAGCNACTCTCGACGATGTATTTTTGAATCTTACAGGCCGAGACCTCCGAGACTAAAAGATGAAGATTTATCTNGCCCTCACGGTTGTTTCGTTGAAGATGTATTTCCGAAACAAGCAGGCGCTTTTCTGGGCGCTGTTTTTCCCGATGCTGATCATGCTCATTTTCGGGATGATGAACTTTGATGGTTACAACGCGCCAAGTGTTGGCATTCATGATGGAGCCAAGAGTGAGGCGTCNCGTANTTTGATTCANGCACTTCAGGGCAATGANGACCAGGTGCTCAAAGTCTCTACAGGGACACCTGAAGACATTTTGCATGATTTGAAGTTTGGCGAATCGCGAGCAGCAATTGTCATCCCTAAAAATTACGGGGTGCCAGGCGAATTGGCAGTTCTAGAGGTAACGTACGATGAGCGTTACTCACAAGAACGCGCTGTTATATCAACAATACTGGGGCAGGTAACCGATAGTCTATTCAAAGAATACGCTGCTGTCCCGGACGAATATCGAGTTGAAAACTCGATCAAAGTAAATGAATCATTAATTCAAGGTCAGGGTCANGGATTCAAAGGCTGGTTNATCCCAGGTATAGCGGCTATGGCCATCATGCAGACCGGCCTNTTCACGGTCGTGTTTTCTTTAGTTAGGTTCAAATCTCAAGGCGTNTTACGACGTCTAAAAGCGACCCCTATCGGAGCAACGCATTTCCTCGCCGGGCAACTCACCACAAAGGCTATCGTTGTTGTAATTCAAACCTACGTNCTGNTTATTGTCGGCGCACTGGTACTTGGGGTAACAATCAACACCGGACGGCTTGGTGCATGGTTTGATCTAACGGTCCTNGCACTCCTGGGGGGAGCACTATTCATCGCTATGGGACTAGCCATATCGGGTTGGGCCAAAAGTGAAGAAACNGCAGCACCCATGGCTAACGTCATCTCAATGCCTATGATGTTTCTTTCAGGCGTTTTTTTCCCACTCTCTGTGATGCCCGATTGGCTGACCAGATGGTCNCAGTACCTTCCTCTAACCTATCTTGCAGATGGCATGCGGGCTATAACGGTTGAAGGCGCAACGGTAACAACACTAGGCAATGAGCTGCTTGGTCTCACTTTATGGATCTTAGTGGTCTTCACTATCGCCACAAAAACCTTCCGCTGGGAATGATATTGATACGAAGGAGATATTTGTCAGATAAGCTTCTCACTTAACTCGGCACGGTTTCATGATGATTAGATCGATAGTATTTAACTTGCCAGTAAATGGACAATAAAAGCAAAATTTATTTGTAGATTTTATGACCAACACACCTAACTCAGAGAATTCAGGCAGTGTAGACAGTAAACGCGTCAGCCTCGCAGTTGGAGAACTCTCCCGCAGAACAGGCGTCACAACGGCTACCATCAATTACTACGTGCGCATCGGGGTGCTCCCACCCCCCAGGAAAACCAGCAGAACACGCGCACTTTATCCGGCAAATTTCGAAGGTCTAATAATAAAAATCAAAGAACTCCAAGCGGCCGGACTTAACCTGAACGGCATCAAACAGGTCATAAACGGTGATCCAACATCGCCCCTCGCTGGCGCGATCTCCCCAGAACAAGCTACCTCCGCACCTACCAGTTCCACCCCGACCGGTCCGATTCCTGTACCTGATTTTCTTGAACAGAGTGGATTGGATGATGAGCTTTACGATAATTTGATCGCCGCCGATCTGCTAAGACGTCCTCGCCCAGGTCCGGACAACGCACCTGCGCATGACAGGCGAGACCTTACGGCAGCTCGGGCATTTGCAAGACTCAAAGCGGCCGGAATCCAGTACCAATTGCTGGAGCGACACGCAGAGTACTCTCCTCTGTCGAGAGCGGAGGCCCTGTTCCTCGCAGAACACCTAAACTCAGCAACTATTCGATCCACGTCTACCCAGCCGATAAATCTCGTTGGAGCCTTCGATACGGTTCGCCGATACCTGCGCAACCTGAAATTGGACGAAGCATTCCCGGATTGGCGTGCCCCAAAAATTTAACTGGGGTTACGGTGCTTATCCTTTACATAGTCAATTACTACACCTAGCCCATCTGGCGGAGCCCCAAGTCGAACGGCTTCGTCAAAATCTTTTTCAGAATCTGCATCCTGACCAATAGCAGCATGTGCAACTGCACGGTTTCCGTGAATATCAGCCACGCCCGGTTTAAGCTCTATAGCTTTAGTGAAATTATTGATTGCCTGCTCGAAATCGCCCATGGAAAGATAGGCCGTGCCGAGGTTGAATTGAATTTCGTGATTATGAGGATCCAGCCATGCCGCCTCTTCAAAATCAGATACTGCCTTGTCTAAAATCCCCAGTTGAGCGCTCTTAAGGCCACGTCGAAAAAAATCATCAGAAGTCTTTGGCGGGAACTCTATATCCGACTTGTTAACTTCACTTTGAGAATCGTCCGAAATGGTCAAATCTAATAAACTCCATGGCGATATTTATGGACGCATTACTGAAAACCACTATCAATATTAACCCGTAAGCCGGATAATCCAACAGCCCTACCCAATAGTGTTAGAGGCAACACTCCATCCTGAAGAATTTATGTTATTCAGTTGAAGAGAGAAAAATGAGAATTTCTATTATCGGTCAGTCAGCATTTGGAAAGTCAGTCTTAGAGACATTAGCCGTAAACGATGTTGATGACATCGTAGGAGTATTCGCTCCACCCACTAGAGAGGGGCGACCAGCCGATCCGATATCTGAGGCAGCCAATGCCTTAAACGTGCCAGTTTTCGGATTCAAACGTCTACGTGACCAAGAAGCAGTAACTCAATTCAAATCTCTGGAACCTGAACTTTGCATCATGGCATTCGTAACAGACATCGTGCCGATGGAAATGATCAATTCTCCGATTCTAGGTACTATTCAGTACCACCCTTCACTTCTCCCTCTGCACCGCGGACCCAGTTCAATAAACTGGCCAATAATCAACGGAGAATCCAACACAGGCCTGACAATATTTTGGCCCGACAATGGTCTTGATACGGGACCAGTATTGATGCAAAAAGAAGTCGAAATCACCCCAAAAGAAACTCTCGGTGATCTTTATTTCAAAAAACTATTCCCACTAGGTGTGGAGGCAATAATCGAATCTGTTGAACTCGTTCGATCTGGAAAAGCACCGAAAATAGTCCAGGATGAATCGAAGGCAACCTACGAGGGATGGTGTAAAGCCGGGGATGTTCAAGTCAACTGGGGGGAATCTGCAAGTACTATTTTCAACATGATCCGNGGCGCAGATCCGCAGCCAGGAGCCAACACTACCTTCAAGGGGACAAAACTTTCGCTCTATGATGCAGCGNCGTCATCTGACAATACTGCGACTCCTGGCACCGTTTTATCCATCGACGAGTTTGGAATCCATGTGTCCACCAGTGACGGTAATGTCAACATAGGACGAGTGCGGGAATCCGGTTCAGGGAAGGTTCTGTCAGCCGAATGGGCCGAATCGGTCGGACTTGGGGTGGGCGACATACTGGGCACCTAATGACTGTTTAAGAAACCAGTAATTAATTCATTCACCATGTTGGGATGATCCAGGAAAGGCACATGCCTGGCATCCTCAATAATATGCAGGCTCACATTGGGCAAGAGATGGGCTAAACGATAGCCGTGCTCTACGGGAAACACCCGATCTTCTGCTCCCCAAATAGCAAGCGTAGGTGCAGTTATCGAGGCCAGCTCTTCATCAGTGAATATCGATTTTTGACCCTTAAAACTTGTAATAGCAGCCAGACTGGATCTCATAGCACGACCATGTCCATCCGATAGGGTCACATCGTAGGCATACTGCTTATATGCTGAGGCTGCAGCAAAATCCGAATCCACAACTTCCATCGTTTTGAAGTAATTGTCCTGCCCCCATCGATTCGGCTTAACAATCAATCGGCCAAAGAATGGAACAGTCGCCAACTTAAAAACTAAAGGGAAATCCCGACCCAGCCCAGCAGAATCGATAACTATCAATTTACCCAGTCGATCCGGATGCTCCAGCGCCATGGCTAAAGCGGCTTGTGCACCCATAGAAAGTCCCACGACATCGACGCGACTAAGACCAAGCTCATCAAACAGTCGAACCATATAACTCAAGAGATATGGAAGAAGCGGCGCTTTATACGCATCCTGACTCGACAGGCCAAATACCGGATGGTCTGGTGCAATCACACGTCGGGTTTTGGATAATACCTCAATCTGCTTGAACCAAATCGCTGATCCTGCTCCACCGCCATGAAGCATCAAAACCGGCGGGCCTTCGCCGTAATCAAGGTAGTGCACCCGACGATCACCCAGATCGATAAATCGGCCTTGATAGTCAAGGCCCGCGGCATCCAGCAGCTTTGACATGCTTAAAAAGATCTGTCGCCCAGGCTCTGTGAGTTCTTCAGAGTGCATCATTTACGGTTTTGTCTATTAGAAAAATTTATTGGTGAAAATACAAATCGTAAAACCGAGTATAAACAAGTCAATCACAATACAATCCCCAGCGTCATGAGTCCGCCAAATCAAAAACCAGACATAACACCTACAACTGGAGGCGAGCAAAGCACGTCTCCAGAACAGTCGACTGCAGAATCTGAACTTCAGCAACAAGCATGGGAATTACTCGAGTTTACGAATGTTCGAGCACTCCTAGCCGATCGCACCCGTTTTTTTATGTCCCGTGAAATG
This sequence comes from Chloroflexota bacterium, assembly GCA_002725925.1. Classification (GTDB taxonomy): domain Bacteria; phylum Chloroflexota; class Dehalococcoidia; order Lucifugimonadales; family Lucifugimonadaceae; genus Lucifugimonas. The sequence continues at coordinate 19,732 of PBRL01000027.1, read as the reverse complement.
GCCATGACAGTTGAGCCGCTACTTCACATGGAAGATGTAGAGAGACTACAGGACGAGACAGCACAAGCGGTATTAATGCTGTCAACGGTCGGCGACATAGGCCTAGCGGGAACTCGCGATCCTCGTGCTCTTCTTAGGCGTGCCGCTATCGATGGAATGCTCACTGGAAACGAAATCGTTTCGATTCTATTCTTGCTCGACTCCATATGGACAGCGCGCAACACCGTGGCATCGATGAAAGGGCGAGCACCTCTGCTCGAAGAAATAACCGCAGATATCCCCAACATGAGAGATCTGAATGAAGAAATTTTTAAGTCGATCTCTAGTAAAGGAGAAGTACTCAGCTCAGCCACTCCAAAATTGGCCAGATTACGAGCGAACGTNAGTAAAACGTTCCAACGGGTAATGCGTGCAATGGAACGTATCGCAAACAGCAAGGCNGTTAGGCAGTCCCTNCAATCGACAGCAATTGCGACACGAGGTGAGCGACTAGTTCTCGAAGTACGCGCCGATGCCAGAGAGTCCGTGCCTGGGATCGTACATGACGTGTCTGGCAGCGGNTCTACGCTTTTTGTNGAACCAATGAAAGCAGTAGGCCTCTGCAACACGTGGCGAGAGACNNCTGCAGAGGCTCAGAGAGAAGAAGAACGCATTCTGCGCAGGGCTTCACGGCTGATCGGCGATCGAGAAGATGATGCACTGATCTCTTTAGAAGCTGCGGCNGCGATCGATTTCATCGTAGCTCGGGCCCGGCTCTCGATATCAATGGGAGGGAGGCGTATGGGAACTATGCCGGCCGGATCGGATAACGTTATTAATCTTGTTGGTGCCCGGCATCCTCTTCTTGGTAATAATGCAGTACCCATCACAATTAATATCGGCCCTGGATTCCGAGGACTTGTCATTACAGGACCCAACACCGGTGGAAAAACTGTAGCTATCAAAACCATCGGTCTTTTCGCTCTTATGCATCAANCTGGGATGCAAGTACCGGTAATCAATGGCGATATAGCAATTTTCGACGCCGTATACGCAGATATTGGAGACTCGCAATCTATCGAGCGGTCTGTTTCAACGTTCTCGTCCCATATGGGTCGAGTAATCAATATCTTGGTTGATGCAACTTCAAATTCGCTAATTCTGCTTGATGAGCTGGGAACAGGAACTGACCCGGAAGAAGGATCTGCCCTCGCACGATCAGTATTAGCCCATGCAGCTGCCAACGAGATGCCAATCGCTATCACATCACACTACCGAGCAGTCGCTGAGTATGCTGCAGAGTCCGAAGGCCTTCAAAACGCTTCGGTTGAACTTAATCCCGATACGATGATGCCCACTTACCAAGTGCTAATGGGTATTCCGGGACGCAGCTATGCTATCCACGTTGCCAAACATCTGGGAATGCCGAGCCATATGCTCGCTGACGCTGAATCGATGATGGATCCTAGTCGAGCAGAGGCTGAAAGTATTCTGGAACAGCTTCATCGAGAGCGAGAGGAAACCAGTCGAATTCGAGAAGAAGCCGAAAAAGCTAAGATTCAAGCTGAAACAACCCGAAAAGATCTCCAAAACAAACTAAGTAATGTGACTCGCTCGCAAGAAAACATGATCGAAAAATCGCGGGTGGAACTTCGACGCGAGACGGAAGAAATCCGACGCAGCTTAAGAAAAATAGTCAGCAAAGCACGTGATGATAAAGATCTTGCAACTGCACAACGCGCAATTGGCCGTATTCGTAATCAGTTCTCCGATCCTACATGGCTGCCGTTGGCTCCACCACCAGAGAACGAAATATCAACAGATCCTGAACTAGATCGGCCTCTGCAATCTGGGGATCAAGTGGAGATTAAAGGCCTGAACGTCCAGGCCGTTGTTATAGGGGTTAATCCCGATGGAATCGTTGAGCTGCAAATGGGCAATGCCCGTATCGAATTAAACGAACGGCAATTACGTTTGGTTAAAGCGCCTAGTGTTCCTAATAGTTCAAAAGAAGCTGCTCGTATCACGGTCAATGCGACCAAAGGCGAAAAACCCGTACAAGAGTTAGATGTACGGGGTACCAGGGTCGATGAATCTGAACAACTTGTGACCCAGTTTGTCGATGATGCATCGATGCAAGGGCTTACGAGCATTCGAATCATCCATGGGACGGGCACAGGTGCACTAAGAGAGGCAATTCGATTACTGCTNGCAAAGCATCCTCTTGTCGGATCATTCAGCGCCGCACCTCAAAACCAGGGCGGTAATGGTGCGACACTGGTCAATCTCAGCTNAATCCCAACATTCTACGGAAAAANCATCCATGCATGGCTAGTACGGGTCACTACAAAAATATTTACCCAATGAGAGAACGCTCAACCGCTTCAAGCGTTAATTTAATGTTTCTTTCTGTATGAACAGTTGAAATAAACCAAGCCTCGTACTGTGAAGGCGGAAGATATACGCCGTTATCAACCATTTTGTGAAAAAACACGCCGTATGCCTCCCTGTCAGTTGCTGAGGCTGTTTCCATGTTTGTCACCTGGATGTTGGAGAAAAACACCGTCATAAGTCCGCATGCCCGGTTAATTACCGCTGGAACCCCCGCCTTAGCGAATACATTCGTAACTCCATTGGCAAGTTTATCAGTGGCANNTTGAAGATCCTNNTAAACACCCGGTTTANCCAGCTCATCCAATGTAGCTATGCCAGCAGCCATAGCTACCGGATTACCAGAAAGAGTTCCTGCTTGATACATGGGNCCAAGGGGAGCTACTTCAGACATAATTTCTGCACTTGCACCATAAGCGCCCACCGGGAACCCGCCGCCAATTATTTTCCCGAGACATGTAATATCCGGCGTTACCCCGAACGTCGACTGAGCTCCACCCAAAGCAACTCNAAACCCTGAAATAACTTCATCAAAAATCAACAAACATTGATGCTCACGGGTTAATGATCGTAACCCCTCTAGGAATCCATCAACAGGCAGAACTACTCCCATATTCCCCGCGATNGGCTCAACAATCACGGCTGCTACCTCACCAGGATTTGACTCCAAGAGCCCTTTAACCGACTCAAGATCGTTATATTCCGATACAAGTGTGCTTGCAGCGTAACCCGGATGAACTCCAGATGAAGATGCAATTCCTTGATTCGCTAATCCAGAGCCTGCCTCGACAAGCAATGCATCTTCATGGCCGTGATACCCACCTCTGAACTTGATGATCTTATTTCGGCCAGTTTTAGCACGAGCCAGCCTGAGAGCCGACATAGTTGCTTCGGTCCCCGAACTGACAAACCGAATTACCTCAATTGATGGAACCGCATCAACAACCCTGCGAGACATCTCTACTTCCAACTCGGTTGGAGCGCCAAATGATGTGCCTGAACGTGCAGCGTCAATCGCCGCGTCAATCACTACTGGATTGGCATGCCCCAAAATCATTGGACCCCAAGAGCATACGTANTCAACCAGCTCGTTGCCGTCGACGTCCCAAATGCTTGATCCAGCAGCTTTCTCAAGGAAAATCGGGGAGCCTCCCACTGAACCCCACGCACGTGCTGGACTNTTGACTCCGCCAGGCATAATCAGCTTNGCNTCTGAAAATAGCTGTTCGGACCTAACGCGTGACAATTAATTACTCCCAATAAAACCCATGGTTATCACTAACCAGACATTGTGACGCGAAAAATCAGACTCGAACAGTACTGGACCATCTGTTTAAACCCAGTCTCACCGACTACGCGAAACTAGTCGGTTTTATCTTCATCTTGTTNAAGCAGAGCAAAAACTTTTTGAACAGATTCAGCAGCTTGAGTTTCTTCACTACGAAGGAAATTGATCGGATCTGCAAGAATCCTCCGAACCAGTGAGCGGGNCATCTTTTCTAGTAACTGCGCCTGTTGGTCTGTCAACCCGCCCATTCGAGCTAGCGTTTGCTCGACTTCTTCCCGACGCATCCGCTCGGTCCGCGCACCAAGAGAACGGACCACCGGCTCACTATCAATACCAGTCAAGCGTTCTTTAAAACGAGAAATCCCATCATTAATAAGCTCCCTAGCCTGGGCAGATGCAGATTCTCTGAGGGCCCAATTCTCCCTNGACTTTAACTGAAGNTCAGAAAGACTTATAAGTGTGACGCCCGGAACTTCCGCGACAGTCGNATCAACATCCCTTGGCATCCCAACATCAAGAATATTCAAAGGTCGGCCGGGTCGCTCATCCATAACGGATCTAATAGTTTCGACGGTGATGATCGGGTCTGCAGAAGCCGTNCATGTGATCAACATGTCACAACCGACAAGAGTCTCTGGAACTTTTTCGTATGTAACCTGAAAAGAACCAAGCTCTTCCGCAAGAACACTGCCACGCTCAAACGATCGACTCGATACGACAATTTCGTCGGCCCCATAGCGCCTCAAAGCGTTAGCGGTAAGCCTGCCAGTCTCCCCTGCGCCAACTAATAAAACGTGTAGACCACTCAGGTCTCCAACAATATTTTGAAGTTCTTTAACCCCTAAAGAAGAAATCGAAATCCGATTTCTGCCAAGAGCAGTCTCTTTTCGAATGCGTCTACTAGTCCGCAATGCTGCGTGAAACATGCGTGAAAGAGAAGGATCAATCGTACCGGCCTCGCCCGCAGCCTGTAGGGCCTTCGTAACCTGTCCGGTAATTTCAGATTCACCAAGTGCGATGGAGTCCAACCCCGCAGCGACACTGAACAAGTGTTCAGCTACGGCATCTCCGTTGAGCGTATAGATATATTGATCAATGTTGGTCGCTCGAGAGCTTTTTGAAGTAGTCTCGATGTATTCCTTCAGCTGGTTGATCCCAATCGCGACATCTTCAGTAATAGAGTAAATCTCCATTCTGTTACAAGTAGAAAGTATGACACCCCCACCAGCATGTGTGGCTAGCCGCTGGAGATACTTCTCAAGATCATGGCTAGGAACAGTTACACCTTCCAACACTTCCACTGGCGCATGTTCAATATTTATACCGGCGAATATGAAATTCAAAGAATGTAAATTACCGCTGAAGTACTAGATGCCTCATACTTTGATGAGTTATTAAACGAAAACGTTATCACTGTTACTACATCATGCTTTTATGACTTTTAAAGATATAGAAAATTTATCACGAATAATCAAGTTCTGACCTGACTTATCTAGGGCCCGCAAGAGTAACTGATAGCATCTACCAAAGACTATTACTCTTAAATTGAGCATATCAACCAGAAAGCTTCTGCCACCAGCATTACACATGGAACACCAATCGATAATCCCGCTAGCCGAACGCGGATACACGATGCCCGAGATCTTCGTAACCACTAAGTGGCTTTCAGAACATATATCCGACCCTAACGTGCGTGTAGTCGACACAGATGTCCCCGAAGATTACGAGACAGGTCATATTCCAGGTTCAGTAAATCCGATAGATCACTACTACAAGACTTCACTTGAAGACCGGACACACATTCAGGGCCCTGAGCAATTCGCCCAAACGATGTCAGATCTTGGGATTGGCAACGATACTCTGGTGATTGGATATGATCGTTCAGGAGGTGTCTACTCTTTTCGATTGATGTGGGCACTGCACTATTACGGTCACACAAAAGTGAAATTCCTTGATGGTGGATTACCGAAATGGAAAGCTGAAGGACGCGAAATCAGTACTGAGTCGGTTCTTACCTCCAGCGCCACGTTCACACCGCGCGCAAATTCAGAACTCTTCGCTTCACGCAATCAAGTCCTCAGCGCAATTAATGACGAAACAACAATACTCCTCGATGTACGAGCCGATGACGAATGGGACGGAACCAACAAGCGAGGAGGCCCCAGAGGTGGAAGAATCCCGGGTGCTGTTCACCTCGAATGGACCAACTTTCACACAGGAGGCAAAGTTCCCATTCTAAGATCAGCTGACGAAATCAGAAAACTACTTGCTGACGTAGGAATCACAGCTGATAAAAACGTAATCACATACTGACAGGGCGGTATCCGTGCGGCGCATGGATTCTGGACGCTCAAGCTCGTTGGATTCAGAAATGTTCGAGATTACGATGGGTCATGGAGAGAATGGGCTGAAATCCCGTCTTGCCCAGTAGAACACCTGACCTGAAGATGACCACTTTCAACACCTAAAAACGGTTAATTAATACAATGCAATTGCAAATAACATATTTGTCAGCAAGGACTTAATTTTGACTGATTGGCTAGCGCTTGCCAAATCGAATACTAGCTACTTGTTTGATCTAATTGAAAAACTTGTCTCAATCGAATCCCCCACCAGAGACAAGGCAGCCAATGATGAGATTTCTTCGTTTACCGCCAATTTAATGCGATCCATGGAAGGTGAAGTAACTGTCCATCCAGAAACAGAATATGGTGATCACATAACTATTAATTGGCCCGCCCCAGACGGTAGCAATCACAAACAGCACGCCTTCATCGTAGGACATCTTGATACTGTCTGGCCACATGGCACACTAGAGCGAATGAGATTTTCAGAAAGAAAAGGGCGTTTATATGGCCCAGGCGTACTCGATATGAAAGCCGGAATAGCCACGACCATCGTGGGGCTGCAAGTCCTTAAACACAATAACCTATGGCCAAATCGACCTATAAAAGTTCTCTTCAATACAGATGAAGAAGTTGGCAGTCCCTCATCTAGACCATTAGTCGAACACTATGCAAAGGGTGCTGCCTACGCTCTGATCATGGAGCCAGGTCAAGGTTCAAACGGGGCACTCAAAACCGAACGCAAAGGCTTAGGNGAATTTCGNATATCAGTGAAAGGCAAAGCCAGNCATGCAGGCGCTTTNCCAGAACNAGGGGCATCNGCGATNCACGAGTTATCGCATAAAGTNCTTGAGNTACANGCNATGAATGATTGGAAAAACGGNATCACGGTNAATACTGGTCTCATTTCAGGNGGCTCNGCTCGAAACACGATTCCCGCCTACGCTGAAGCAACCATTGACGTACGAGTTCGGACCACAACTCAAGCAAAAAAACTCAAATCAGCGATCTGTGCATTAAAGCAAAAAGTAAAAGGCACTTCTATCAAAATCGAAGGCGNATTCCATCGTCCNCCAATGGAACGGACGCCAGAAATAGCCGCTTTAGCNGGAAAATTGATCGAATGGTCAGGCAAACTTGGATTCAAAATGACTGAAGANTCCACTGGAGGAGGAAGCGATGCCAACCTNACNGCAGCTATNGGCGTTCCAACAGCCGATGGCCTTGGATCTAAGGGCGAAAACCCACATGCTGAAGGCGAAAACATCGAAATCAGCGAACAAATCAATCGACTCGCTCTTTTCATGAAAGCGATAAACTCCCTTTCTTGATCANTCAAGACAACGACCAATGTCACAACATACAGATNTGACACAACCAACCCATGAAGATGTTCGACGCCATGCTATAAATCGTGGTAATGCTCTGAATTTAAACCGGGTTCTGGTGCCATTGAACGGATCACATCATTCAGAACAAATACTTCCATTTGCAACGATGTTCGCTGAATGGTTCTCCAGTGAAATCACACTATTCCACAGCCTCCCTCCAACCCATCCCGCGCGAGGTGCAAGACCTAGGCAAGTGCACTACCCCGACGCACCTCATGATCGCGGAGCCATACTTGCATCCGCCTACCTAGAAGAAGTAGTCAGCAGGCTTGGGCCCCATGGCGTGAGGNGTCGCTGGGGGATCGCTACCGGTGATGCAGCAACAATGATTACATCACGCGCCACAACCAGCTCATTCGGGATGATAGCAATTGCGACAACTGCCCGATCAAGAGCCCACCGCCTGATATCACCCGGCTTACTAGACAAACTCTGGAAAACCACATCTGCCCCATTATTAATCGTTAATCCACATCACAAAGATTTAACCTCGAACGCTCCAAAGGCACCTAAAACCTTAATTATTCCACGTGATCACCGNAGTTCAGACTCGGTACTGCCTATTGCTAGCGCNATAGCCGGTGCGAGCCGATCTACCATCAAAATCATTGAAAGAAATTCAAACGCAAACAGAGCAAGTGAATCNGAAATTCTCAACTATTTTTCCAATGAAGGTATATATGCTGAGATAGTACGAGTCGGCGGAAATTTCACACGCCAAATTCACAAGATACAAGTCGAGNCTTCTGGATCTTGGATATTAGTAGGATCAAAAATGCGATCGGGNCTTCGAAGNTCTATCCTAGGAAGTGTCGCAGACAGGCTTGCAAGAGACGCAGTTGGACCTATAGTGGTGGTTGCTGATTCCGAGGTGATGGAACAACGAACACATGCATCACACCAAACGACGAGANCCCTCACTAACGTTCACTAATAAGCGTCAGTCTCTTAATTATCAACGTGGAGGTTGTCTGGTTTAATATCCTGATTCCTGCGGATCATGTAACCCCCTAACGCCCCAACTGTAGCTCCGAACCACGTGTATGGAATNAGGGCCACAACAACGATCATCCACCAAGTCGTCGGTATCCGTATGATTTCATCTACGCCAAACACAAATTTTATTATCAACACAACAACAGCTGGGATGAACATCAACCCAGCCATCAATCCACCAAACTTAATGATTCCGTCCTGATTAATATTCGCAATGCCACTACCGATAAATCCGGCTACGAATGGGCTTAGAGGAGCCGCAACATAGTGAACAACGGGAATCACTAGAGACGCCAGCATTATCCCAAACCCAACCAATACACCTTTAAACATCTAGATTCCTCATGCGATAGCGTTGAATAATACAGCTTGTTCGATACACACTTCATATTGAGCTATACAAGATCGAACTTGATTTCGAACTCACCACATATATCACGAAACCAATCGATCACTTCGGGATGCAGTGGAACCCCATTCTTTTGACGCTCAATCCGTACTTCATGTTCAGGTAATCCAGCATAGTAAACACGTTCATGCCCTGGCATCGGCTTCGTTGCAGCCAAACCCTTAAGCATTCCATCCATATTCTCTTTGAACTCCCTGATATCACCGAAAGCATCAATTGAATATGCAGCAACAAAGTGTGCTCGGCGCGTACGAGACAATGTGCCAAACCCAGGCGCAAATGAAAGTTGGCCACAAAGAATGTCAACCATCACGCCAAGACTGTAACCTTTATGAGAGCCAAGTTCTCGTGTAGATCCTGTCGGTAATTGCATACGCACGGAGCTAGCGGAGAAATCCGCAACAGCTCCTCCATCCATATCAGGTGTCCCATCTCCGTTCGCCACCCATCCCGGTGACATGCCCTTGCCCATACGATTTGCTAGGCCGATCTTATTTCCCGCTATTGACGTCATTGCCGCGTCAAACATAAACGAAGGCTCATTATTGCCTGGTGCTGCAAATGCTATAGGGTTCGTTCCCAGTTGAGGTTCTGCACCAAATGTGGGAACCATTGCTTTTCCACCGGCAGTCATACACCAGCCAACCATATCTTGATTAGCTGCCATCATCGCATGATAACCAGCAGCCCCCAAATGTCCTGAGTTTCGAACAGCAACAACACCAGTTCCAACTTCCTTGGCTTTTGCAACAGCAATATCCATGGCCTTCGGTGCAATCATCAGACCAAGACCACCATCACCATCGATGGTCGCGGTAGAAGGTGTCTCTTTCACAATCTGGATTTGCGGGTCAGGATTCAAAGTCTCCGAGTTGTAAGCAGACACGTAAGAACGCAGCATGTTCGATACACCATGGGTGTCGATGCCACTTTGATCAGCGAACATAAGCACGTCCGCACCTAAATGCGCTTCGGATTCAGACACTCCGCATTTCATAAATATCCGTTCAGTAACAGCGCGGAGCCTATCGACGTTTACCCGGACCGCTATGTCATCAGGCACTTGAAAGTGCTTTAACAAGTTGCACCTCTCGATTTGATGGATTTAACACCACCATTGGTTATTAGTATCAAAACTTTACCTAAAATATTTTGACCATGANCCGGCGAAATGGTAGCACCTTATTCACAAAANATTGAGACTTCCAGCNGACCATTTGNTACGCTAAATTTGTTCTGAATCCTTAAAGTTAGTTNGTTGATTAGCTTANTGATGATTCTGGGNGGANTAATANCTGAATTAGGGGCTGTAGCTCAGTTGGGAGAGCGCGTCGTTCGCAATGACGAGGTCGGGGGTTCGAATCCCCCCAGCTCCACCACATTCAAAACACGAATTCCGGAGGAAAAATGGTNCAAATCACCAANAACGCCCAAGTGGATTTCGTNCTGGAACAGATCGAGAAATTAGTGGCATCCGAGGGTGGAACACTCGATTCAGTCTCTCTNGATGGCAACAGCNTAAAAGTCAAGTACACGCCCGGTGTAAACGAAGAATGCCCAGAATGCGTNCCAACTCACGATATGGTGGCCCAGTTTCTCACGGCTTCACTCGGTATACACGCTCCACATGTTGACAATATAAAAGTCAGTTAATAACTGNAACCAAATTTCCAACGGAATCGCGTATGGAACAAATGGAACCTCAGTTCAGCGTTTCTGTGCAGCTTATCGACATCACTATCGAACCATATTGCTGAACAGCCGTACACAAGAATTCACAGGTTCTATTGCCGACAATCCAATCTGGATTTCTATAAAGATAAGAAGAAAATACCCAACCGATTAAACCAGTAGCACAACTTTCTTATCGCAAAACTGAAGATANTTTTTTATCCATCACCAGTTTTTTTTCTCCCCCGTATTTAATGATCTTCAACCAGCATGACCATTAAAGGCCGCTGCCTGCCTCGAAAGTCTTTCTTGGTGATCAGCAGCAAACCGTTGTACTGCGTCAAAAATTGAATCTTTATCGAGATGAGCTTCCTTTATAACGTCATCCTCAGTCCCGCCACTCAGCCACTGGTTATCCCAGTCAGAGGTAAGAGAGTACTCATCAGTCAATGGTCCAACACCGGTCACCGGCCATACTCGGCGGGTTCCAGTAGTAACAACCATCAGATCGAACTTATCTGCATCCGTTAGTACAGTGTCGCGATACGATTTAGGTTGCCTGTCAAACAATTCCTCGCTTATCGCGGCAACCACCTTTACGTTGACNCCCGCTTCTTCGAGTTTTTCCAAAACACTTACAAGGTTCACAGTAGAACTCGATCCTTGGGATACAACAACNCCATCTTTAGGCTTGTTAGGGTCATAATCCTTGATTAAATAGAATCCCTTGGCAGCAGCACAAGGATCTGAATCTGCAAACGTAGAACGATCTGCAACAGCAAAGTCTGGTCTTGCAACTTCAAGCACTATCACACCAACTTTCGGGTCACGTGCCGCTATCTCAGCAGCAGCAAAGTAACCTGGAGCCACGTCGTTNTAGTCCCAAAAACTCAGTACGATCACTTGCCCTTTCGGAAACAATTTCCAAACCTGCGGAGCGAAAATTCCAAAGTGAGTTCTTGCATCGGCTGCAGTNTCGGGTCCAGAATGCCCAGCCAAAACATGAGCAACCCCAAGCCTGAATGGACTATCTTGATTCTGTTGACTCCAAACGCGTAACGGAAGGTACATAAGCGGAGTGAACGCTCCATACGTTCCGGAAATTGACCAAACACCGTTATGCCTGTCGGGGTCAATCGACAGCGACTGGCTCGTAAAACCAACCGCAGTAGAAGCATTTCCCGCCTCTTGTATGGGTGCCTTCAATCGGGTCCCCGCGATGTTGTCGATCGGATCGTAGTGGCCCCAAAGCGATCCATGATCAACGTTTATCGACTCGGCCAGATCAGCTGCAACGATCACAAAACGATTTTCAGTGACGTAATTGGCCCACTTGATGATTTCCGAAATCGCACGACGCGTGCCTTTAATTGCCCCCGGCTGCTCAAAAAGTGCGATGCCTACATCCTTCTTCTCCCCTGTGACAGGATTCTCAGCGGTAACCGTGGTGGCCTCGGTTGGAAGGTTTGCTACCAGCAATCGATCATCCAGAAATGGATCGGAGTTCGGATCCACGCGCAGCGGAAGGCTATCGTTCACCTGGTCCCCAATCTCAACAAGGCGCTCAGCAAGCCAATCGCCAAGACCGTTCTTTTCAAGAACAGACATAGCGATATCAATATTTGTTTTAAGCTGAAGAAGCCTTTCGCGATCGTCGGAAACCGCACCTGCGCGAATCCCCTCAAAAGTTACACCGTACTTACTCTCAAACGACTCGGCAAGAGCCTGGAAATACTCTCCATTCATCGGCATACCATATGCGTGACTAGCATGATCAACCACTTGGGTTACCCCACCTGGAAGCATCCCGTCTTTAGCACCCGGCCAAAACCCTTTTACGGTCTTCCCAACTACCATCATCGGGCGGCGGTCATCCTGATCCCAATCTTCCATAATCTTCAGAGCGCCGACAACTTGGTCGTAATTTGTGGCATCATCGACTTTGAGCACATTCCACCCATATGATGACCACTGATCCTCTATTCGGTAGGTGTCTTCTTTTACGACGCTGCCCACAAGCTCATCATCGATCCCCGCGTTGTTATAAGACATCAGCACTCTCAGTCTTTTGCCAACTCTCTGTGCTACTGCCTGAGTCTTAAACTCCTGCGAATGTCCTGAGGTGAGAGCAAATTCTCCTTCAATCGCAATTATTTTCAGGGACGGGTCGGCCCCCATCATGTCCCAGAAAGCTGCTTTACCGGCTGCTGTCGCGATACCAATTCCGGAAGGTCCACCGTTCACATCATTGGTCAAGTCAGTAGTTTCTGAATGCCCCGATAATGCCCTTATGCCCCGAATCTTAGCCTGAGCCATTGCAGGGTGGTCGACCAGGTCGTTTTCCTCCAAGATGGTTGCTAGTGCGCCTGCACCGCGACGAAATCCAAGAGCATCTATTGAAAGCATTGAAGCCTTCGGATCGGCCTTATATCGGTCATCACCCGTTGTCGCATGCTTTTGAGAAAGTGCTTCGCCCATGATCATCCAAAGTGCATAAGTCGCAGGAGCGTTATGCCCGCCAGCCAGCATGAACTTATCTGCAAACGGATGCTTTGGTCGACGATAATCAAATGTCATGCCGCCATTTTCAGGACCAGCGAGATGAGTGGCTACCGTATAGGGCATATACGCTGTCGGACCGCCAAAGTGACCAGTCTGATGATAATTACACATCAGTACAAATGTCATTGATGCAAGAAAGCCAACGTCCTCAAGACGCTCTCGGTCATATCCAGGAACATTAACAGTTCTGGCGCTGGCTACCTGATTGAGAGAAGAAGAATGAATAGTGACGGCTGAACTACCGCTAGCTGGCATACGTTTTATTACTCCATTCGAATGGTTTATGGATACAAATCACAAGCGTGTNCGCGGGCGNCAGAATATCTGTGAAAACCTTCTCACGCCAGCCCGAAATGATCGTATCCGAGTACTATCAGTGCGAGATATTTCAAAATACCTAGTTAAGAGCAAACNTCAGCCATTCGGTAGACTGATCAGAGAGTGGAAATATGAACGATAACTCACCACGCCAGACAAGCCAAAATTACATTAATGGAAAATGGCAAGACTCTGTTTCTGGTCAAACATACCCGATAGCAAATCCTGCTCACGCGTTTCAAATCGTCGGGGAATTTCAGGCCAGTCTCCCCCAAGATGCGGAAAACGCTATCGCTGCAGCAGACGCTGCCTCCAATGATTGGGCTAACGTTCCTGCTCCTCAGAGAGGGGCGATTCTGTATAAAGCACTCGATATCATGGCTCGGCGTGCAGGCGAAATGGCCGAGACGATAACACTTGAAGAAGGTAAGCCAATCGCTGATGCAATTGGTGAAGTAAAACGCGCTCTGAACATCATCGAATACTCAGCCGGAGAAGGACGCCGGCTGCATGGTTATACAACACCTTCTGAACTGCCAGACACAGTTGCATACACAATAAAACGTCCAATCGGAGTCGTGGCCCTCATCACACCATGGAACTTCCCCCTAGCAATTCCCGCATGGAAGCTTGCTCCATGTTTGGTATCTGGAAACACTGTTGTTTACAAGCCGGCTTCGGGGACGCCACTTTCTGCAGTAAAGCTAGTTGAAATATTCGAAGAGGCTGGACTCCCACCCGGAGTATTAAACCTAGTCACCGGACCAGGGGGATCAGTCGGAAACACTTTGGTCGAAGACCCACGGGTAAAAGGTATCTCCTTCACTGGCTCAACAGAAATCGGTACAGCAGTCACCGCTCGAGGTTCTGAGTTACTTAAAAAGGTTCAATGTGAAATGGGTGGAAAGAACGCTGCAATAATTCTCAACGATGCAGATTTAGAAAAGGCAGTTCCCGGAGTCGTCCAAGGGGCTTTCGGATCAACTGGACAGCGGTGCACGGCTACGTCAAGGGTGATCGTCGAAAATGGAATCTACGATGAGTTCATGGAGAACTTAATCGATCAGACTAAAGCCTTATCTATCGGAGATGGGATGAATGAATCCAATGATGTGGCACCACTGTCGAGTAAGAACCAGCTCGATACCGTTCTTAGATACATCGGGGTAGGCACAGAAGAGGGTGCACGCCTGACATTTGGAGGGCATCAACTCCAAGAAGACAAGTTTGCTGATGGATACTACATCGAACCAACGATCTTCACAGATGTAGATCCCGAAATGCGCATTGCTAAAGAAGAAATCTTTGGACCAGTATTGAGCGTGTTCAAGGTTTCGAATTTGAAAGAAGCCGTGAATATTTCGAATAATGTAGATTTTGGGCTTTCTTCGTCGGTTTACACACGCGATCTTGTTCAAGCCTACGAATACATAAATTCTGCTGAGACAGGCATGGTTCACGTAAACGCCCCTACTCTCGGTGGAGAAGTTCACTTNCCTTTTGGAGGTCTTGGATCTTCAGGAACGGGACAACGAGAACAAGGGACAGAAGGCTTTGATTTCTTCACCGAAACGATCAGCGTGTATATCGATCATTCAGCCGGAGTTAAAGAACGATCAAGGTTCATTTAACNGAAACCCAAAAGTTCATCCCAAACAATTGGAGAATAATTTAACTGAGCCTACTTCTATATGACCAAGCAAAAATTCGAGCAGGTTTCAATGAAAAATCAATGCAACTAACAAAGTTAACCTTCCTAACAACATTCACGTTCACAATGCTGGTATTTATTGCCTGCGGATCCGAAGAAACGATCAGTGATGAANCCGCATCGATCCTTCTTTCAGATCGCGACTTTACTCCTGACTCATTCGTAACGGCAGGCTGGAAGAAATCTAAACAGTACGACACCGCGACCGTTCCCGAGTCAAGTGAGATTTGGTACGGGTTCTTTAATCAAAAAGATATCGAAATTAGATTCTATGAAACCCATGAGNCTGCAGTCGAATTCGGTGTTCCTGCTGCTACAAGCTCAATTGAAGGCGCTGTAAAACGTTCAAAGGGTGGCAAACTTTTGGACTTTAGTGGTGGTTCGTTCACCGGATATGCCGATTATTTGGTAGCCGGGAATGCTGTGCTGCTATGTGAATTCGACCGAACANGATGCGATCAACTAGTGGCGAATCTCGAATAAAAGTTACAGACGTTAGACCTACGCTACATTAGGCAAGACATCTTTGATAAGCGCCGTCATCGATTCTTGCCAAGGTTCATACGGATTCCACTCGTGTCCCATTGCGAGGAGTGTTCCAAATCCGCCCAGATCACCATGTAAATCGTTCAATTTCTGGGTAACCTCTGCAACACTTCCAACAATAAACACGTTATCGATCAAATAGTCGATTGTCACATCCGAATCAGGCATATCTGGATCATTCTTCATGATTCCCAGTCTGCCATTTTTCGAAAGCATAGGAATAAAATATCCTTCAAAATCTCGTGCCAATGTCCCTTCTTTCACTAAGCGACGTGCCTCAACAGTTGTATCTGCAATGAATACTTCCCTCGCGACGCGCCAAAGGGAACGGTCTGGCTTCTTCCCTGCGTGTTCCGCTCCTTCCGCTATGGAGTCCCAGTGAGTCTTAATCTGGTTAGGTGGAGCAAGATTAATGCTCATTGGAATCCAACCAAGTTGACCAGCCATCCTCAAAGTAGGGGAATTGGGCGATACACCCGCCACTCCAATGGGAGGATGTGGCTTTTGATACGGCTGCACATGCGCTCGCATTCCTATGACATCGTCGGGTTCGGGAATTCTAAATTTCCACCATTTTGATTCATATAAACCCGGTTCAGGATTGGCCCAAATTTTTAATATAGTTTGAAGTGCTTCGCGCGTGTAAGCCCCTGCATCTACACCACCATCTTCGTCATACCCAAAAACATGGGTGTCACCTGGAAAGCTCCCCGTTCCAATACCCCAATTAAGTCGCCCTTCCGCCATATGGTCGAGCTGAGCGATTCTGTGGGCCAACACAAACGGATCATGATTGGGCATGCAGGTGACACCAGTACCAAGACGGATATTCTTTGTTACCCCTAATGCTTGAGCAATAAACAGTTCTGGCGACGGAATTGGCTCCCATTCGGCAGTAAAGTGTTCACCAATCCAAGCCTCTTCATACCCCAATTCGTCAAGTTTGACGATCTGATGAAGATCGGACTTTAACAGTTCCGTCATATCAGCACCCGGTGGGTGCAAAGGCATCGTAAAAAATCCAGGTTTCATCAATAGGTACCAAAATTGTTGAATGTTGAGTCCGACTAATAGTTGGGAAGCAATCTACAGTTCAATGTAGCGCAGTGCAACATGCACTCCTTATCACGACGAATCGGAAACAACTTTTAAAGTACCATCGATGCCTTCCGAATCAAGTACAGATTTCAAAAAACCACAANATGGGGACTTAATCATGGCAAGNCTAGAATCACACTACTCATGNACCTTAACGCAACGATGCAACTGACCGTTAATTGTTAGATAAAAATTCTGCACGGAGCGCCTCTGCAACAACCTCGGCTTCACCTGGTTCAAGCGCCACGGGGCTCACATACAATTCATCTGCATAACTACCTGTTCCAACGTGGATCGGCGTAGATCCTGCAGNAAGCCGCTCTTGTATCACAGATGAAGGCGAGCCGTCCCAATCTTCATCGAAATAAAAAACAGCTGTAGGCCCTTGTCGGTTGGGATCNCCATCTTCAATAACTGACTTCAAACCGAAAATATCTTTCCCTGCAGCCACTATCGTCTCAGACCATTCACGCCATATAGCCCATTCTTCCTCATGATCCATGCTGACGAATCGTTCAAGAGCTACCAAAAGCCCGGCTATCTCCTCTTTGGCAACCTTGCTCGTTCTTCCTACTCCAGCATGAGGCGACATATTTAAACGAGCAGCCTCTATCAGGTCAGCCCTTCCAGCCAATATCCCCGTTGATTGTGGACCNCTAACGCCTTTCCCTCCTGAGAAAGTCACCATATCCGCNCCTTCAGCTATGTACCGTCTNAGATTCTCTGCCGGTGGCAACATAGCAGCACCGTCAACNAGCACTGGAACATCTCGTTCCCGCGCAATTNCCACAACCTCTTCCAACGATAACTCGCAAGACAACCATGGACCGAATACGTAGGCTACGGCAGCAGTTTGTTCATCAATTGAAGACCTAAGCTGCTCGGAAAGTGGTTCTTCACCGGTACCCCATTGCTTAAGCTTGGCACCTGAAGTCCTATAGCAGATCTCATAGCCAAAACGGTGTTTATCATGAATCAGGATCTCGTTTTTCATTCCGGTTGTATCGGGCAGTTGCACAATCAAATCGGGATCTGAACCTGCCATACAAGCCGCTGCCTGCATCAAAAGGCCTCCAGAGGCTCCGGAAACTACAAGCCCGGCCTCTGCTCCGGTATATTCAGCTATCCTTTCACCTGCACGCTTATTAAGTTCATTGAAGTCAATGAATGTATCAGCCGCATCGTACATAGCCTGGCTAACTTCTGGCACCATTCGACTTCCACCCAATATCGTCACCCAGCTCCTCCCATTGATAACGCGATCAAGTCCAAGGTCATCGAATAGATTTGAATTAGCAGAAGTCATTGGTTCCTACTTAAAACGGCATATTCACGGCGCGAAAACTAATATTTGTCAAGAACATACAGGTTATTGAAGTAGTTGTCACAATTGATTTTCGTATATTGAAATACCGATGAGATTTTGAATATTTAAAACCGTTAAACACTCAAATTTCAAATACCCATGTTGATTAAAGCTGCCAATCAACGAGTTCTAAACTTAGAATAGTCAACATGCCCCTGTAGCTCAGTGGATAGAGCAACGGTTTCCTAAACCGTGTGTCGCGTGTTCGATTCACGCCAGGGGTACCATATAAATCTCCATTAACTAGGAGAACTCGGGTACTCATTCCATACGTTATTAGGCATATTTCGAAAACGCTCTAACAGGTATGGATTTCACTTTGTAGTGTCGCTGACAGAGTTATCTATTGAGCAAACGAGAAACTTCCAATCAAATTTACTGAGAAGCTATCAATAAAAATAGGCCGATGATCGAGGCCATGACTAAACATGTAAATATGAAGTATTAAGCGACTCAAAAATGGTCAACAGAAACCTATCCGATTTGATTGAACGTATCGGCAATGCTGGACTACGCTGGATGTTTGTGTCGACACTTTCGATTATGGCGTTGACACTGGCCGCATGTAACAGCGAGCTCACGTCAGAGGTCCACATCGATACCGTCCAAGGATCTAGTAGTTTTGGTTCGATAGTTACTAACTCAGAATCTGTTCTCACCTTCGCCGACTTTGAGGCAGCTGGTATAAAACATGGCAAGGATTACAAAGTCGACGGTCTTCCAAGTGCTGTTAGTGCGACACTGGGATTCCACGATCGCAAAGACGTGGAAATTCGATTCTACCCCAATCATGAAATTGCTATTGAACAGGGCGTTCCCATAGCACTAGAAATCGTCGGGCCAAACGTCGAATTAAAACGCGAAAGCGTCACTTGGTCCTGGCCGATAGCAGATGAACGAGCATGTGCGGCCCGTGTACCAGGCGGCGGTCGCGACTGTACCAATTCTCCCAAATACGGCGATTTTGTAGTTTATGGAAACGTCATCATGTTCTGTGAAGCAAGCACTGCTTACGAGGCACAAACACGTTGTCAGACAATCATAAAAGCACTGAATAGAACAAACTAACCATTAGCCATTGTCAGACTTTGCAGGAATCATAAGTTCGTAGAACTCGATCCAATTGTCGATAACCATATCTCGGCCTTCGGCCCCGACATCCCTTACCGATTGAGGAATAACGTTTCCTTCACGATAAGGTGAGTCAAGGATGTCGGCGGTCCATTCCATGTAAACGCGATTCCTCTCTCCAGGGATTGTTCCTCCATTAAAATATATCCTCGCGGTTGACCTTTGACCTGATGCCTCATACTCCTCGCACATTTTCATTGCTATTGTCGCGTACCTTCGAGCCATTCCGGGTTTAACCTCATACACTCTGCGGATCACATACATCTTTTACCTACCCCTGATGAAGATTTGTGTGTTGTGCCAAGCCCAAAATGATACGCCTTATTCCACCTCAATCTGGTCGTGTCATACGAATAAATCCCCAGAAACATTAATAAAATGGCTCGATCAATGTATGGTCAAATTCCGGCCTAAAGATATGGAAATTTCCAAGAAAGAACTAAGCAGAAGCTTAGAAGAGCTTGTCACATGGATGCAACGCGGTGACAGCAAAACAAACGGAAATCGCTCGATAATGATCAGCAACCCTG